>JASFUX010000102.1:0-11427 GCA_050050115.1 Maricaulaceae bacterium
GGACGTAGCTGCGCGTCGCATCCGAGGCGATCACCTGAGGGGCGAGATATTCTTCAGCATGCGCGGCATAGTGCTCGGCGCACCAGGCGGCCTTTTCGACCTCGCCGCGCGCTTCACGGATCGGCTCGCCCATCTCCTCGGTCATGATCGGCGCGAGCGTGGAGACGTTCTCGCGCATATGCGTAGCCACGGCGCGCAACAGCTCGGCGCGCTCATCGAAGCTGGTGCGCCGCCAGGACTCAAAGGCGCTTGCGGCCTGAGCCAGCTTGCGCTCGACGACGCTGTCGTAGTCCGCGTTGACCTCGCGAACGATCTCGCCGGTCGTGGGGCTGACGGCTGTGAGCATGCCTCTCCTTTCGGTCATTGAACGCGGCTACTCGGCGGCGACGTCGATTTCGTCCGGGCCCGGCTTTTTCTTGGACGAGGGCTCCGAATCCTTGGGCGACAGCTCGGCCGGGGCGTCGAGGTTGCTGGTGATCTCGCGCTCGAGCGTGAAGAAGGATTTGCACCCGTCGGCGGTGACGTAAATCGTGTCGGAAATGCCGACGGTCTTGTCGCCGTCCACGCCCCAGACCCAGGGGATGAGGTGGATCGTCATCCACTCCTTCAAGGTGCGCGAGTCGCCTTGCATGAGAGAGAGCATGTAGCCCTCGTCCCAGCTCGGCGGAAAGGCGATGCCGATCGAGTAGCCCGAGCGCGTGATCAGCTGGCCGCCGTGCTCGCCCGCGGTGATGATCGAGCGAACGATGTTGTCCGCGTCCGACACCGTGAGACCCGGGCGGATCGCGTTCTCAACTTCCTCAAGGGCTTCGATCATGCACGCCTCGGCGTCCTTCATCGTCGGCGACAGCTCGCCGAGCACGACCGTGCGCATCATCGCGGTGTGGTAGCGCCGATAGCAGCCGCCGACTTCGATGAACACGTGATCGCCGGGCTGAACGACCCGGCCTTCCCAGGTCGCGTGTCCGATCATCGAGCGCGGACCGGAGACGACATAAGGCATGACCGCGGGCGGCTCGCCGCCGGCGAGGAACATCGCCTCGCTGATCGCGCCGCCGATCTCGTTCTCGGTGACGCCGGGGACGCACGCGTTGATGCCTGCGCGCATGCCCGCCTCGGTCGCCGCGGCCGCTTTGCGCATCGCTTCGATCTCGACGGCCGACTTGGTGATCCGGCCCTCTTCGACGATGCCGAAGCAGTCGATCAATCGCCCGCGCGTATAGGCTGTGCGCACGCGATCCTGCTGGTAGGCGGGGAAGAAGTAGCTGTTGCGCTCATAGCCGATCGACGCGCTCGAAAGACCGAACTCGCGCAGGCTCTCGATGAGCTGCTGGATCGCGTCGCCGTTGTCGGGATAGGGCCGCGTCGTGTCGACCCAGGTGCGCGCATAGACGTTCGACGCCTCGAGGTTCCGCGTGATCATGAAGCATTCGCCGTCGAGCGGCACCACCAGCGCCTGGAAGAACGAGTACCCCGTCGTCTGATAGTCGGTGAGGTACATGATGTTCTCAGGGTCGGTGATGATCACGGCGTCGAGAAGCCGCTCTTTCATCCGTGTTCGGAGTTCGCCGATCCGGCGTTCGTACTCCTCGAACGGGAACGTCATGTCGTCGCGCTGTTTCATGCCGCCTTCGCAATCGTCGTGGTGGACGCTTCAAGGATGCCGAGTCCTTCGTCGAGGTCGGCGTCGGGTATCGTCAGCGGCGGGATGAGCTTCAACACCCGTCCTTCGGTGCCGCATCCGGCGATCAGAAGACCGCCCTCGAAACAGCGCGCCACGATCTCCTTAGCGAGGCCGCCGTCGCCGGTGTCGAGGCCTTGGATCATGCCGCGGCCGCGGACCTCGAAGCCCCGCCCGTCGCAACGCGCCGCCAGCGCTTCGAGCCGCTCACGCATCTGCGCGCCCTTGGCCTTGACCTCGTTCATGAAGTCCTCGCCCTCGAAGTAGCGCAGCGCCTCGCGGCCGGCGACGAAGGAGATGCCCTGGCCGCGGAAGGTCCCGGTGTGCTCGCCCGGCGACCAGTGCTTGTCATGCTCGGGCTTGATCAGGTTCATCGCCAGCGGCGTGCCAAAGCCGCCGATCCCCTTCGCCAGAGTGACGACGTCGGGGTCGAGGTCGAGCCCGTCGAAGCTGAAGTAAGAGCCGGTCCGTCCGCATCCGGCCTGGATGTCGTCGATAAGGAAGAGCGCGCCCTGCTCGCGCGCGAAGGCGCGGAGGTCCTTGAGCCAGGCTTCGGACGGCACGTTGACTCCGCCCTCGGCCTGGAGCGTCTCGAGAAGAATCCCGGCCGGCGGCTCGTAGCCCGAAGAGGCGTCGGCGAACGCTTCGCGCAGGACGTCGACAGGCTGCTCGTAAGGAATGCGCAGGACGTTCTCGAGCGGCACGCCCGCCGCACCGCGAAAATACGAATTGGCCGTGCACGCTAGCGAGCCGAGCGTCATGCCGTGAAAGCCGTGAGTGAAAGCGATCACCGTACGCCGGCCCGTGACACGCCGCGCGATTTTCAAAGACGCCTCGACCGCATTGGTGCCGGTCGGCCCAGTAAACTGCAGCTTGTGATTCATGCCCCGTGGACGGAGGATCGTATCGACGAAAGCTTCAATGAACTCGCGCTTGACGGTCGTCGCCATGTCGAGGCTGTGCGCCAATCCGTCCGCTTCAATGAACTTGATGATCGCGGCCTTCATCGCTTCGTTGTTGTGCCCAAAATTCAAGACGCCGGCGCCGCCGAAGAAGTCGATGTAGCTGCGTCCCTTTTCATCGACTTGGCGTGCGTTCGAGGCGGACTTGAACACCGTCGGATAGGTGCGGCAGTAGCCGCGCACGTCCGATTCCCAGGTTTCAAACACGTCCATGATCGTCTCCTTTGCGACGGCTTAGGAGCCTGCATTGGCGGCGGGCGGCGGCGCGCCAGCGAGCGCGGCATAGAGCCGGGTCACCGGAGCGATGAGTTGGTCGTTGAAGTCGTAGCGGGGGCTGTGGCAGGGCTCGTCGTCGCCCGCGCCGCGCCCCGCCCCGATGAGCGCGAAAGCGCCGGGGATCTCTTGGAGGTAGTAGCTGAAATCCTCCGAAGCCATGATCGGGACGGGCGTATCCGCATCGAGCCAGTCAGCGCCCAACACGTCGGCGAGCGAGGCGCGCATCCGTTCGGCTTCATGCGGATGGTTCACCGTCGCGCCGTAACGCGGAAACGTCTCGACCTGCGCGTCAACCCCATAGCCGGCCGCCGTCGACTGAGCGATCTCGGCGATGGCGCGCAGCACGCGGTCGCGATCCTCCGCATGCGCGACCCTGATTGATCCTTCGAGCACGGCGTCCTCGGGAATGACGGTGACGGCGCTGCGCGCGTCTATCGACGTGACCGAGACGACCGCGGCGTGCTGGGGCGCGAGCCGCCGGCTGACGATCTGCTGCAGCGCCAGAGTGACGGCCGAAGCGGCGAGCACCGGATCGCGAGCGGACTCTGGCTGGCTCGAATGACCGCCGGCGCCTTTGAGCGCTATGCGGAACGTCGCGTTGCCGGCCATCACCGGCCCGTCGGGACAGACCGCCCGCCCGAACGGGATCGCCGGCCAGTTGTGCCAGCCGTATATCGCCTCGACGCCCTCAAGCGCGCCCTCCTCGATCATGCGTTTGGCGCCGTGCCCGCCTTCCTCGGCGGGCTGGAAGAGCAGCGTGACAGGTCCGGGCAAATCGCGCTCATGCCGCTTGAGCCAGGTCGCCGCCGCCATCAGGGTCGCGGCGTGACCGTCGTGACCGCAGGCGTGCATGCAGCCCTCGCGCGATGAGGCCCACTCGGCGCCCGTTTGCTCAACGATCGGCAGAGCATCGATGTCGGCGCGCAGCGCGATCGACCGGCCCGGCGCGTCGGGCGCGAGCCTCGCAACCGTTCCGGTCTCCGCGCAGGCGCGCCAGGGCGCGCCGATCTCGTCGAGCCGCCGGCGTATCTCCTCGGCCGCTTCGATCTCGCGCCAGGTCAGCTCAGGATTGCGATGAAGATCGCGGCGAAACTCCACAGCCGCATCGACGAGACCATGCCAATCCAGATCGGCCTGGGCGAACGCGCTCGGCGTCTGAGGTGCTGTCATGTTGGCAGACTAATGGTCGTCGCGGTCCGGGCACAACCGCAAGAGCGCGGTTTAACGCCCTCGGCGCGCGCCAAAGGTTAAACGACCGGAAACGGTTCACAGCGCTTTGGCGGCAATACGTCTCCACCTGCGCACTATTTGAGCTGTATACGCATCATAAAAGAACCTTACTCGCGGCGACGCGCCGCGCATGTCCGCGCCTCTTGATAATGAGGAAGGATCGGTCTTCTGGTAGATCGACACTGGCGGGTCTTGCCGGGTTCCGCCGCGATTTCTTGTGCGACTGGGTTCATCGCCAGCGACGAGACCAGGAGAGAAGATGCTTCGATTGCTGTTGATGGCGGCGGCGGCGATTGGCGGAGGCATCGCCTTTGGCCGCAAGGCGATCGACCGCACGGTTGAGAAACGCGTTTCCGAAGCGGTCGAGATCGCTCAGGCGAACGCCATCGCCGAGCTTGACCGGGCGATCCGCGACATCGTCGCCGAACGGCTGACCAATCTCGGACTCAATCTCGTCTTCAAAGCGACGCTGATCGCCGCGGCCTACGCGCTGTTCGCAACCGGGGAGCTGACCGCGACAGGCTTTCGCATCGTGACGAGCGCGTTCATCGCGGCCTTCGTCTTGCGCGACATCGTGCGCACGGCGCCCTACGCCGCGCCGGCGCTGCGGCTGGCGCGGCAATCAGGCTGGAGCCCGCGGCGCGCGCTCAAGGCCTTCGTCGTCGGGGTCGTTTTCGAGCGCGCCTACGCCGAGGCCTTGGCCGCGACGACGCGCGGCCCGCATCGGTTCTGGATCGCCTTGTCAAACTATCGAGAGCAGAGCATTTCGCACGAAGTCGCCAAGACGGTCTCGGAAGTGGCCTACGACACCAGCTTCGCCCGCGCCCGTACTCTGTTCGTGATCTCCGCCCTCACCGCCGCCGCGATGCTCGCCGCCTACGCCGGCTTCGCCGCGCTCGCGTTCTTTTTGGTTCAGAACGGCGCGTAGCGCCAAGGCGACACGGCGCTTTGAACGCGGCGCCAATCCCTGTAGTTACACTTCAAGGTGCGTCACGCTCTCTTGGGGATACTGCGGGCAAGACGCCTCCCAGTCGGGTCGACGTCCACCTAAGAGGCGACAAGTTGAGCGGCGATCACGCCCACGTCCACGCTGGAAGCGAGACGCGCGTCGCGATCGCGGCGGCGCTGACCGGAAGCTTCATGCTCGCCGAGGTGGCCGGCGGGATCATCTCCGGCTCGCTGGCGCTGCTGGCGGACGCGGGCCACATGCTGACCGACTTCGCCAGCCTCGTGCTCGCCTGGCTCGGGTTCCGCCTCGCGCGCCAGCCCGCAGACGAACAGCGCACCTACGGCTTTCACCGCTTCTCCGTGCTCGCCGCCTTCGTCAACGGGATCGCGCTTTTCGCCATCGCCGCCTGGATCGTGATCGAAGCGGTCCGCCGCCTGCGCGAACCGCCCGAAGTTCTCGGCGGCCTGATGCTCGCCGTCGCCGCCGCGGGCCTCGTCGTCAACGTGCTCGCCTTCCTCACGCTTCAGGGCGGTGACAAGACTAGCCTCAACATCCGCGCCGCGACGCTTCACGTCGCCGGCGATCTTCTGGGCTCTCTCGCGGCGATCGCGGCTGCGTTGGTCATCATCGCGACAGGTTGGCGCCCCGCCGACCCAATCCTGTCGATCCTCGTCGCCTTGATCATCCTCCGCGCGGCCTGGAGCGTGGTGAAGGACGCCGGCCGCATCTTGATGGAGGCCGCGCCCAAAGACTTCGATCGCCAAGCTGTCATCGAGCGACTGCTGGAGATCAGCGGCGTCACCGCAATCGAGCACGTCCACGTCTGGGCGATCTCAGAGACGCGTCACATGGCGACATTGGAGGCGCATGTCGATGAACGCGGCGATCCTTTATCGATCAGTAAGAAGATCAAACACATTTTGCACGATGAGTTCTCGATCGGCCATGCGACGGTCGAGACGATGCGAGCGGCGCCCGGCGAGCCCGCGTCAGGTTGCATCGATCACGGCGCGCAAAAGCACTCCTGAGCGCCGAGACGCGGCGCGTCAGCGCCTTGAGGTTCGCATGAACTGCTCGACGATGATGTCGAAAGCGGCTGCCCGCGCGGGCGGGCCGACGGTGGTCTCCTCGCCGAACTCGATCTGCTGGTCGATCTCGGGCGTATAGGCCGGCCAGTCCGGCGCGCCCGCGCACAACGGCGCACTGTCCCTGGCGAAGGCGACCCAGCACGCCGACATCATTTCCGTCATCCGCCGGTCCTGCCGGCGGAGGAACCGGTCAAGCGAGGTTTGCTCCCACGTATTGAAGACGTACGGGATCTCCGAACCGTGGTTTGCGCCGGGACGCCTGTTCCGGCTGACTCTCGCGACGTAGGAAAAGTAATAGAGATAGGACGGCGCGGCGCCGTCGGCGGCTTGCGCGGCGACCCAGCGCGAAGGCGCGACGAAGACGATGTCGCCCATGGCTTGGCGTGCGAAATCCGCCTGGGGCGTATCTTCGCCGTAGACGGCGCGGAACTCGGCCATCCGTCCGCCAATCGCCGCCGCAAGCGCGGCCGTCGGCACGCCGAGCGTAGCGAGCACGCTCGCTTCATTGGAGTTGGCGCCGATGATCAGCGGCACGTCGAGCGCGCGGTCCTCGGCGAAGGCGATCCACGGCGGTTCAGTGACCAACCGTCCGTCAACGAACGGGCCGAAGCCGAGCCCGCCTTGCAGCTCGCCCTGCGCGTCGACCCAGTCCTGGGCGGACTTGGCGCGCAAGTCGGCGAGGGTCGCGTCGGCGCCAAGGCCAATCTCTGCGGTGTACTGAACCCCGTTCCGCTCCTGAGCCGCGAGGTCGGTCGGCCGCTGCAGGCCGCCGCCGGACTCCACGATCGCCTTGGCGAACAAACCCTCCGCCGCCGGGTTGGCGAGCAGATAGAGCGTGTCCGCCGCGCCGGCGCTTTCGCCAAACACGGTGACGTTGTCCGGATCGCCGCCGAACCCAGCGATGTTGTCCTGTACCCATTCGAGCGCAGCGAGCTGATCCATGATCCCGTAGTTGCCGAGCGGCTCGTCCGGCGCGGCGTCCGCCGTCAGCGCCGGATGGGCGAAGTAGCCGAGCAGCCCGAGCCTGTAGTTGATGGTGACCAGCACCACGCCTTGCCGGGCGAGCTCGGAGCCGTCGTAGAGCGGCGCGATCCCCGAGCCGAGCCGGTGGGCGCCGCCGTGGATCCAAACCATGACCGGCAGGTCCGCGCCCGCGGAGGCGTCCGCAGGGACCCAGATGTTGAGGGTCAGGCAGTCCTCGCTCTGGTTCTCCATGCGGCCAACACCGCCGCCGTCTTCACGATCGGGCTGCGGACACGCCGCGCCGTAGCTGTCGGCTTGGCGCACGCCGGTCCAACCGGCGGGCGGCTGCGGCGGTCGCCAGCGCAGCTCGCCGACCGGCGGCGCCGCGAACGGAATGCCTTTGTAGGAGACCACGCCGCTGTCGACGACGCCGGCGACGTCGCCTTGCGCCGTCGCGACCGGCGCGCCTTCCTGCGCGTCGACTGGCGTCGCGCACGCGCCCAGGCATGCGGCCAGGCACAAGACAAACGTGCGTTTCATAGCGACGACCCCTGTATCTTTTGCGTTCTTGTATCACGTTTGCACATGCGCATTCCGTCGAACACGCGGACAAGTCTTTTGACCGGCGGGTCAGCGCGCTTCATCACGCCTTGAGACGGCAAAGCGCTCAACTGCATGGCGCGCGAAACCCGATGGACTGAACAGCGATCGACTAGGACTGGGCTGGATTCGCGCCTGAACAGCGGCCTCGTTGACAACACCTCGCACAGCGTCAAGCTGCGCCGACAACGAAGGCTGCGGGACAGCGCACGCGCGGCTTTGCGCACACTTCTGGGGGGAGAGATGCTGGAGCTCCGCGGGGTCTCCAAGACGGTCGACGGCGAGCTGCATATCGCCGAAACGACGCTCGCGCTCGAGGCGGGCGGTTTCAACGTGCTGTTGGGCCCCACCACCTCCGGCAAGACCTCGCTGATGCGCCTGATGGCCGGGCTCGACGCGCCGAGCGGCGGCGAGATCTGGTTCGGCGGCGAGAACGTCACCGGGCGGTCGGTTCGCCGGCGCAACGTCGCCATGGTCTACCAGCAGTTCGTCAACTATCCGACGATGACCGTCCACGAGAACATCGCCGCGCCGCTGAAGCTCGCCAGGCTGTCCAAGGCCGAGATCAAGACCAAGGTCGACCGCGCCGTCGAGATCATGAAGCTCGCGCCGTTCCTGGACCGCACGCCGGCCCAGCTTTCAGGCGGTCAGCAGCAGCGCGTGGCGCTCGCCCGGGCAGTGGTCAAGGACGCCTCGCTGGTCCTGCTCGACGAGCCACTGGCGAACCTCGACTACAAGCTGCGCGAGGAGTTGCGCGAAGAGTTGCCGGCGATCTTCGCCGACACGGGCGCGGTGCTCGTTTATGCGACCACCGAGCCGGCCGAGGCCCTGCGTCTGGGCGGGCGCACGGCGACCTTGTCCGAGGGACGCGTTACGCAGTTCGGCCCCGCGCGCGAGGTGTTCGCCAATCCGATCGATCTGACCTCGGCCCGGGTCTATTCCGACCCGCCGCTCAACATCATCAATGCGGTGAAAGACGGCGCGCGCGTTACGCTCGCGAACGGGATCGATCTGCCTATGCAAGCCCAGGCGCCGGACGGGCCGTGCGTGCTCGCCCTGCGGCCGCATCACCTCTCGCTGACCCGCAAGACGGAGCGATCAAGCCCGATTACCGCGCGGATCACCGATCGTGAGATCACCGGCAACGAAACCTTCGTGCACCTCGCGCTCGGCGACGCGGATTGGGTGGTGCATGCCTCAGGCGTCGCCGACGTATCGGTCGGCCAGGACCTTGAAGCCTTCGTCGACCTCGACGAGGTGATGCTGTTCGCGACCGATGGCGGGCGTCGCCTCGACGGCCCGCCGCGGACGGCCGCCTGATGGCGCGGATCGAACTCGACGCCGTCGCGCACTCCTATGACGGGACCGAACGCGCCTTGGAGCACGTCCACGAGACGTTCGAGGACGGCGGCGCTTATGCGCTGCTGGGTCCGTCCGGATGCGGAAAGACGACTTTGTTGAGCATCATCTCGGGCCTCATCCGCCCCAGCGAAGGCCGCGTGCTGCTCGACGGCGCGAACGTGACCGACGCGGATGCGCGGACGCGCAACATCGCGCAGGTGTTCCAGTTCCCGGTCGTCTACGAGGCCATGACCGTGCGGGAGAACCTCGCCTTTCCGCTGAAGAACCGGGGCGTGGAAACATCTGAGCGCGACAAGCGGGTCGCCGAGATCATCGACGCGCTCGGCTTGGGCGACTGTGCGGACCGCGGCGCCGGACGGCTGACGCCGGACTTAAAGCAAAAGATCTCGCTCGGTCGCGGCCTGGTGCGTTCTGACGTCGCTGCGATCCTGCTGGACGAGCCGCTGACGACGATCGACCCCGCGCTCAAGTGGGAGCTGCGCCGCCAGCTCAAGGCGCTGCACCGCCAAATGCGGCGGACGATGATCTACGTCACCCACGATCAGAGCGAGGCGCTGACCTTCGCCGAGAAGGTCGCGGTCATGCACGAGGGCCGGATCGTGCAGATCGGAACCGCGCGCGAGTTGTTCGAAGCCGCGCGGCACACCTTCGTCGGCCACTTCATCGGCTCGCCGGGCATGAACGTTCTGCCGGCAGCGGTCGCAGGCGCGCAGGCCGAAGTCGGCGGTCATGCGTTCGCGCTGAGCGGACCGCCGCGCGCACCGCTTGCGGGCGCGATCGAGATCGGCGTGCGCCCCGAGGACGTCGTGCTCGGCCGAGAAGGCGCGCCCGTGGCGATCACGCGGGTGGACGACATCGGCCGGCTGCAGATCGTCTCGGCGAGACTCTCGGACCTCGACCTGACGATCGTGCTTGAAGAAGGCGTGGAGATCCCCGCCGATCCCAAGGTCGCCTTCCCGCCCGAGCGGGTCGGGCTCTACGCCGACTCCTGGCGCGTTGAGCTGGGGTAGCCGGATGAAGCCGCTCAACCACAAAGCTCTCCTACTGATCGCGCCGGTGATGGCCTTGGTGGCCTTCTCTGCGGTCATTCCGCTGATGACCGTGGTGAACTACTCGGTCCAGGACACCTTCGGCGCCAACCAGTTCTTCTGGGTCGGCGACGAATGGTTCCGCGACACCCTGCGCTCGGACCGCTTTCACGGCGCGCTGCTGCGTAACTTCATTTTCTCCGCGCTCGTGCTCGCGATCGAGATCCCGCTCGGCGTGCTCATCGCGGTGCATATGCCCAAGCGCGGACCATGGCTGGCGGCCTGCCTGATCCTGATGGCGCCGCCGCTGCTGATCCCATGGAACGTCGTCGGCATGATCTGGCAGGTGTTCGCCCGGATCGACATCGGCCTCCTCGGCCGCGCCGCCGACGGCGCGGGCCTCGACTACAACTATGTCTCCGACCCGGTCGACGCCTGGGCGACGATCATCCTGATGGACGTCTGGCACTGGACCAGCCTCGTGGTGCTCTTGTGTTACGCCGGCCTGCGCGCGATTCCCGACGCCTACTACCGCGCCGCGGAGATCGACGGCGCCTCAGCGTGGGCGGTGTTCCGCCACGTCCAGCTGCCCAAGCTGCGCCACGTGCTGACGATCGCGGTTCTGCTGCGCTTCATCGACTCGTTCATGATCTACACGGAAGTCTTCGTGCTCACCGGCGGCGGCCCCGGCAACTCGACGACGTTCTTATCGATCGACCTCGTCAAGATCGCCGTGGGTCAGTTCGACCTCGGGCCCGCAGCGGCGATGTCGCTGATCTACTTCCTGATCATTCTGCTTCTGTCCTGGATCTTCTACACGGCGATGAGCATCGACGCCCATGAACGCTGAAGCCAAAACCAAGGTCGAACCGAAAGGACGGCGCGCGCCGCGGCGCTGGGGCTGGCTGATCCCAGCGCTCTACATCGTCTTCCTGCTGCTGCCGGTCTATTGGCTCGTCTCGATGAGCTTCAAGACCAACGCCGAGACGCTCTCGACCTTCGCGCTTTGGCCGCAGCGGCCGACGCTGGCGAACTATCGGGTGATCCTCTCCGATCCGTCCTGGTACTCAGGCTACATCAACTCGATCATCTACGTCGCGCTGAACACCGTCATCTCGGTGACCGCCGCTCTGCCCGCCGCCTACGCGTTCTCGCGCTATCGGTTCTTCGGCGACCGTCACCTGTTCTTCTGGCTGCTGACCAACCGGATGGCGCCGCCTGCCGTATTCGTGCTGCCGTTCTTCCAGCTTTATTCCGCGTTCGGCCTGATCGACACCCACATCGCCGT
>JASFUX010000103.1:0-11298 GCA_050050115.1 Maricaulaceae bacterium
CGATCAGATCAAGGCGCTGCGCCGCCAGCTCGCCCAGGACATGGGCGTGATCATTCCGCCGGTGCGCATCCTCGACAATCTACAGCTCGGCTCGAACGAGTACGTCATCTACGTCAAGGAGATCGAGGCCGGCCGCGGCCAGCTGCGCCTGCGCCATCTTCTGGTGATGGACCCGACCGGCGCCCAGGTCGATCTGCCCGGCGATCAAGTCAAGGAGCCGACCTTCGGCCTGCCCGCGACCTGGGTCGACGAAGGCCTGCGCGAGGAGGCGACGTTCCGCGGCTGCACCGTGGTCGATCCGGCGACGGTGCTGGCCACGCACCTCACCGAGATTCTGCGCGACAACCTGCCCGACCTCTTAAGCTTCGCCGAGGTCGAGAAGCTGCTGAGCGAGCTGTCCAAGGAACATCAGAAGCTGCTCGACGACATCGTGCCGGCGCAGATCACCCGCTCGGGCATCCAGCGCGTGCTGCAGAGCCTGCTCAAGGAACGCGTCTCAATCCGCGACCTCGCCGCCGTGCTCGAAGCGATCGCCGAGGCCAGCGCGTCGACCCAGGACGTCATCGCGATCACCGAGACGGTCCGCGCCCGGCTGGCGCGCCAGATCTGCCACGCCCACGCCGCGCACGACGGCGCGCTGGCGATCGTCTCGCTCTCGCCGCAATGGGAGCAGGCGTTCGCCGAGGCGCTGATCGGCGAAGGCGGC
This sequence comes from Maricaulaceae bacterium, assembly GCA_050050115.1. Taxonomy (GTDB): domain Bacteria; phylum Pseudomonadota; class Alphaproteobacteria; order Caulobacterales; family Maricaulaceae; genus JASFUX01. The sequence goes on from JASFUX010000103.1 coordinate 707, forward strand.
GGACGCCAGCTCGCGCTCGCGCCCTCAAAGCTGCATGAGTTCGTCCAGGCCGTGCGCAACGCCTTCGAGGCGGCGGCTCATGCCGGAGAAACGCCGGTGCTGATGACCAGCCCGTTGATCCGGCCCTACGTGCGCAGCCTCGTCGAGCGCTTCCGCGCTCAAACGACGGTGCTGTCGCAAAATGAAATACATCCTAAAGCAAAGCTCCGCACCGTCGGACAAGTGTAGAGTCGAGTTCGTGATTCGGGGACGGCGATGCGATTGAAGGCGTTCACTGCGCGCGACATGACCGAGGCGATGGCCTTGGTGCGGCGGGACATGGGGCCCGACGCGGTCATCGTCGCGACGACCAAGACCAAGCTCGGCAACGTCGAAGTCCGCGCCGCCGTCGACGGGCCGTCCGATCCCCAGCGCGCCGCCGCCCAGCGCATGGCCAACGAAGCCGCCGAGCGCGCGGCGCACGCGTCGGCGCGGCCCGACCCGGCCGCCGCGAAAGGCGTGCAGACCGCCTGCGTGCGCGCGCTCTTCGAGCACGGGGTGCCCGACCAGGTCGCCGTCGCCCTCGCCGCGCATGCGGGCCGGCTGGCGGACGGCGAGCCGGTCGCCGCCCTCGCCCGCGCGTTCGAAGCGCGGATGTCGTTCAAGCCCCTGCCGCCGACGCCCGAGCGTCCGGTGTTACTCGTCGGCGCGCCGGGGGCCGGCAAGTCGTCGACCGCCGCGCGCCTCGCCGCCAAGGCGAGCCTTGCGGGCGCCGGCGCCGATCTCGTTTGCGCCGACCCTGACCGCGAAGCTAGCCGCGCCCAGCTCGAAGTCTATGCCGACGTGCTGTCCGCGCGCGGCGTCGTCGCGCCGACGCCGGCGATGCTGACCGAATGGGCGCGCGGCCGCGACGACACGCGCGCAGCCTTCATCGACGCGCCGTCGGTCAATCCTTACTCAAACGAAGACATGACGCGGCTCGCCGAGCTCGCCCGCGCCAGCGGCGCCGATCCGGTGCTGGTGTTCGACGCGGGGATCCAGCCGCGCGACCTTGCAGACCAGGCCGCGCTCTTTGGAGAGATCGGCGTGCGCCGCGCCGTCGCGACGCGGACCGACATCGCACGGCGGGTCGGCGGGATCGTCGCGGTCGGCAACACCGGACTGTCGCTCGCCGCGTTCAGCGCCTCGCCGTTCGTCGCCAGCGGACTGACGCCCGCGACGCCGCTGCGGCTCGCGCGGCTGATCCTCGACGACGTCGCCGCGCTCGCCGCGCAGCCGGACAACAATGAGGGGGAATGGCGTTGAGAGGGTCCAACTTAGCGATCGCGCAGGGCCATGCGCCGGCGGGGCGGCTGATCGCCGTCGCCTCGGGCAAGGGCGGGGTCGGCAAGACCACCGTCGCGATCAATCTCGCCCACGCCTTTGCGCGCCATGGCGAGCGCGTCCTCATCTTCGACGGCGACCTCGGGCTTGCGAACATCGACGTGCAGCTCGGCCTTCATCCCGTGGGCGATCTTTCCGGCGTCGTCGCCGGGGACATCGAGATCGACGACGCGGTCAGCCCGGTGCTCGGCGGCTCTGACGACGGCGGCTTCGACGTCATCGCCGGCAGCTCGGGCACCGGCGCGCTCTCGGGCCTCGCCGACGAACACATCGCCAAGCTCGCCGCTGGCCTGTCGGCCCTCGCCCTCTCCTACGACCGGGTAATCATGGACCTCGCCGCGGGCGTCGAGCCGGCGACCATTCGTCTGGCCATGTCGGCGGACGACGTGCTCGTCGTCGTGCAGGACGAGCCGACCTCGATCACCGACGCCTACGCCTTCATCAAGTGCTTGAGGCGGCGCGACGACGGCGCCTTTCCGGGGATCGTGGTCAACGCCTCGGACGGCAAGACCTCGGCCAACCGCTGCGCGCAGACTTTGATCAAGACGTGCACGGCGTTTCTGGGCTTCACGCCGCAGCTCGCCGGCGTCATCCGCCGCGATTTGAAGCTTCGCGACGCGGTGCGCCGTCAAACGCCGCTCGCCGAACGCTATCCGCAATCGGGCGCGCTCGAGGACTTCACCGCCCTGGTCGAGAAGCTCGATCTGGGGTGAAGCGTCCGCGTCCGCGCTCCTAGTCAGCCGGCTGCTTCCAGCCGCCGTCGTCCTTGTAGCACTCGCCTTCGTCCTGCGCCTTGACGACCTGACGCTCGCCGGTCAGCCGCGCGACGACGTCGAGCGGCTGACCGTTCTCGCGCGCGACCCGGGCGTAGACGGCGCGGCGACGGACGTTGATCTCCTGCATCTCGGCGATCGCCTGCGCGCTCGGCGCGGCGCCCGCGACCACGCCGAGGTAGCCGTCGATCTGCTCGCCGATCTCGCAAGACGCGCGCGCGCCGTCGAGCGCCTCGGCCGCCCAGGCCGGCGCCTGGCTCGACGCCAGCGCAAAGATCGAAATCACGAAAGCTGCGAAAAGGCGTTTCATCACGTGCTCCTTCCGCGCCTAGAACAGGTCTGGGTTGTCAGCGATCAGCTCTTCGATCTCCGGCTCCATCATGATCCGGATCTCTTGGCTGATGGTGACGTTCAGGTTGATCTCGATCGGCTTGTCCGGCGCGACGATCTGCACGGTCGGGGTGCACGCCGCGAGACCGAGCAAGACCGCGCCCGCCGCCGAAGCCGGCCGCCAATGAAACGATGTCATAGGACTCTCCTCATGGCCGCGACCACACTACGTCGCTGCGCTGAACCGCCGGTGAACCCGGCCGTCACGGTTCGGCCCCATTGTCCGCGCCCGGCTCTTCCTCGGGAGGCGTCGCGCGAACGTCGCCGAGGTCGAAGTTGAAATATCTCTGGCTGAGGAACAAGGCCGCGAACTCCGCCGAGGCGTTCAAGTTGAACACGAAAGGATAGCCGTCGTAGACGTCCGGATTGTGTCCGTCGAAGTGAAAGCCGATATCGAGCCAGCCGGCCACGTCGCCGTCCAGCGTCATCCGAAGCTGATCGTAGTGGAAGTTTTCAAGCGCGTCGAACGCCAGCTCGATCGACTCGGCGCGCGCCTCGACCTCGCTGGGCTTCCGGCCAGTGTAGGCGATCAGCCCGGCGCCGGTGGAGATCAGCTCTCCGCCGACGATGTAGACCGAGCGCTCGCGCGCGACTATCGGCAAGCGGCCGTTGACCACGCCCGTAACGTAGAGATTGGGCGGGCGCAGGAGCGCGTTGAGCGCCTCGAGGTCGACTTCCTCGACCACGAGGTCGAACCCCGGCTCCGGCTCGCCCCAGCGGATCTCGGCCGGCTCAACCAGCAGCTCGCCGCCGGCAAAGGGAAACCGCCCGTCGACGATCCGCACGGCGGCGCCGCCTGGAAGTTCGATCGAGAAGACGCCGTTCTGCAACGGCGCGCCGGAATCGATCAGCGCGACGCGCACCTCCTGCGGCGCACCCGTGCGCAAGCCGAACAGGTCGGCGATCTCGAACCGAGTGTCGAGCCCCTCGATCCGGCCGTAGCGGGTGTCGAAAGAGAGATCGTCAAGGCTGATCTCCGCCTCGCCCGAAAGGCCCGCATCGCTCCACGCCATCGCCCCGCTCGCGCGCGCCCCGCCCGATGCGTCGACGATGACGCCCTGCAGAACCGGGAAAACGTCCGAAAGCTGATAGCCGCGACGAGCGAAGGCGAAGTCCGGCGTGGCGAACGCCGCCTCTCCGGCCCCCTCGGCCAGGGCGTGGCGGAAGTCCGCCCGCGCCAGCTCGCGCCCCTGCATATCGACGACCTCCAGCGCCCCAGTCGCAACGCCCGCGTCGATCGCCGCTTGCGCGCTCAGCGTCGCGGCGGCGAAGCGGGCGAGCGGCGCGGTGTCCTGATAACGCGCGCTCGTCAGCGTCGCCGACCCATCGACGATCGCGCCCGCCGCATCGTAGCTCAGATCAAGCACGCCGTCCGCGCCCTCGATGCGGCCGAGCAGCACCGGCGCGGTCAGCGACAGGTCTTCGACGCCGGCGCTCAGGCGGCGACCGCTTGCGTCGGCGACCGTCACTTCCAGCGCATCGAACGCCGCGGCCACCGCGCCGCCTTCCCGCCGCACCTCGGCGCTGACGTCGGCGAAGCGGGCGTATAGATCAGGTTCGGCGCGCAGCTCCGCCGCGCCCAGGACGACGTGCGCTTCGGGACCGCCGTCGACGCCGGCCTCAAGCCGCAGATTGCGCGCCGACACGCGGCCTTGCCCGCCTTCGAAGACGAGCGCGTCGCTGGAAGCCGCCGTCAGGCGCGCGCCCGCGCCGCTGGCGGCGGTGAGCGTGATCTCGTCGGCCGGCGCGATCGTCACCCGGTCGTCGGTCGCATGCACGGCGAGGTCGGCCGCGAACGAAGCGCGCGCGAGCGCGTCAGTGATGACCGCCTGCTCAGCCGCGGTGAGATCGCCCAGCACGCCGCCGAGCGCCAGCCGCCGGCCGAGCCGTTCGGCCGCATCAGGCGCGAAGGCGATCGTCTCGGCGTCGAGGGACAAGCGTCCCTCCGCCTGCAGACCTTGCAGGCGCGCCATGTCTTCAAAGACGCCGTCGAGGCGGAATGCGGCGGTGACCGTCTCGGCGTACGCCTCGACGCCGCTCACCTCGTCCAAGGTCACGCTGGCGTCGATCGTCAGGGCGCCGTCGGCGACGCTCATCGTCAGCGCCGCCTCGCCCAGCGCGACCGCGGCGTCGCCGCGGCGCAGCTCGACCCCCGCCGTCGCCGCCTCGCCGCGCCAGCCCTGCTCGGGTCCGCCCGTCACCTCGAAGTCGGCGACCAGTTCGCCCGCCGGCGTTTCGACGATCAGCCGGGCGTTTTCGATCGACACATCGGGCGCGCGTCCGCCGCCGCGCGGCGTCCCGCCGCCTCCACCCGCGCCGCTTTGGGGCAAGCCGCGCATCGAAACGCCCGCCCCGTCGAGCGCGAGCCGCACTTCAAGGCCCTCGACCCGAAGCGCGCGCACCTGTCCGCGCGTAATGCCGAACGGCGAATAGCGCGCCTCGATAACGTCGGCGACGAGCGACGGCGCGGCGACCGGACCGAGACGCACGTCGCCGACGACGGCGCGATTGAGATCGAGACGAACAAGATCGAAGCGGGCCTCGACGCCGCCCGACGCGAGCAGGCGCTCGCCGATCGCCTGGCCGATCGCGACCCGCAACAGGATCGGCGCGCCAAGCACGGCGAGGACGACTGCGGCGATGACGATCGCCCGAACGCTGCGCCGCCCGAGTCGCATGCCGTCTCCTCTTGAAGGCGCGGGCACGCTAGCACGCCCCAAACAGCGACGCACGAGGGACAGCGACGCACGGCAGACAGCGACGCATGGGGGCCGCGCCGGTCGGCGGCCGGTTCAGCTAAATTGGAAAAGGGTGGTCGAGACGCGCCTAGCGGTCTCGTTCAATCTTTTGGCGTTGACGCTTTTGGCGCGCCTCAGGCGCTGGCCCGGCTCTCGCCTTCGCCGTCGTCCGCGTCCCGGGCCTTGAGAAGTTGGGCGACGACTTCCCGCTCGAGCGCCTCCTGATCGATCGGCTTGGAGACGTAGCCGTCCATGCCCATCGACATGTAGCGCGTGCGATCGCTCACCATGGCGTCGGCGGTCAACGCGATCACCGGCGTCTTCGCCCAGGGCTCGTTGCTGGCGCGGATCTCCGCGATCGTCTCGGGCCCGTCCATGACCGGCATATGGATATCGAGCAGCACCAGGTCGAACGCCTCGCGCGCCAGCGCGTCGAGCGCCTCGCGGCCGTTGACGGCGTCGGCGACCACCAGATCGAGCGCTTCGAGAAAGACGCGCACGACCTGACGGTTGATCAGGTTGTCGTCGACGATGAGAACGCGCGAGCCGCGCACGCGCTCGCGGTCGGTCTCTTCGTTCACAGATGGCATCTTGCTCTCCTTTGGCGTCTCGACCTCCCGCACGACGCAAGCGGCGCGGAAGGTGAAGGTGAAGACCGAGCCTTCCCCCTCGACGCTAGACACGGTCACGTCCCCGCCCATGGCTTCGGCGAGCCTGCGGCAGATCGCCAGCCCCAGCCCCGTGCCGCCGAAGCGCCGCGTGGTCGAGGAGTCGGCCTGCGCGAACGCGTTGAACAGCTTGGCTTGAGCCTCTTCGGACAGACCGATGCCGGTGTCGGCGACCGCGACGGTGACGAGCCCGCCGCCCTCCTCGCCGTCGGGCGCTTCTTCGTAGCCCACCTTGACGTCGACGCCGCCCTCGTCGGTGAACTTCAAGGCGTTCGAGACCAGGTTCGACACGCACTGGCGCACCCGCACCGGATCGAACATCAGCGCCTCGGGGATCGCCGGATCGAACGCGAGGTCGAGCGCGACGCCTTTGTCGTCGGCGGTCGGCGCGAACAGCTTGTGCAGGCGCTTTAAGGCGTGGCGCAGATCCCCGGGAACCGGCGAGATCTCCATCTTGCCGGCCTCGATCTTGGAGATGTCGAGCACGTCGTTCAAAATCGCCATCAAGGTGCGGCCGGAGTCGGAGATGGTGGCGACCATCTCAAGCTCGGCCGACGGCAGATCTCGCATCGCCAGCGCCTGCGCCATGCCGAGCACGCCGTTCAGAGGCGTGCGGATTTCGTGGCTCATCGTGGCGAGGAAGGTCGACTTCGCCGCGTTCGCGCGCTCGGCTTCGAGGCGCTTCTGGACCAGCTCTTCTTGAGCTTCATGGCGCGCGGTGACGTCGCCGATCCAGGAGATCGAAACCTCGCCGCCGTCCCACGTCGCCATCCCGGCGGTGATCTCCACCCAGATGTAAGAGCCGTCTTTTCTCTGAAAGCGCACCTCATACTGGGATCTCGTCTCTTCGCCGCGCATGCGGGCGGCGACCCGTTCGATCACAATTCCCAAGTCGTCGGGATGGATCACGGTGGCCAGATGGGTGCGTCCGCTGGCGATAAATTCCTGCAGGCTGTCGTAGCCGAGCATTTCCGACAAGCCGCGGTTGACGAAGATCGGTTCATCCTTGGCGATGACGGCCGCGCCGAACTGGGCGCCGTCGACCATGTCGCGCATCTTGCGCTCGGAGGCCTTCCACTTCGCCGCATCATCCTGCGCGATGATCAGGCGCACCCGGCCGGCGCCGGCGTGCTCGAGGCGCGCGATGACCGGCGTCCACCACTCGTAGGCTTTCTTCAGACGGATCTGCAGCGCGACATGCGCCGCTTCATCTTCGGCGATCCAGGCGCAGTTGCGCGCGAGCGCCGGCCAGTCTTCGGCGTGCACGAACGGCTCGAAGTCCGCGGCCGGCTCGGGCGGTTCGACTATTTTGAGCGGATTGTCCTGAAGATCGATCTCGGCGACCGACAAATCGAGGCCAAGCGTCACGCTGAAGGCGTGCGTGGCCTGATCTGGAGATTCGACGAGATACATGTCGCTCAACCCGCCAAGATTCAGTGCGCGGAATAGAGCTTCAAGCCTCTCCTGACGGGCTTAAGATATGATTTAGCCAACGGCCGCCGCGCCGGGGCCGCGCCGCGTCATCCCGCCGCGCGGCGCGCCTGGGCTGCGTCCTCGACCGCGTCCTGCTCGCGCTTGGCTTTGGACTTCGCCTGGGCTTCCGCGCGCCGCTCCTCGAGCAGCTCGAACTTCTTCAGCTCGGCGAAAGCGCCTTCCAGCTCCTCGCGCAGCGCAGACGCCTGGCCTTCGACCTCTTCGATCGAGACGCGCAGGTTCTGCTTGCGAGTGATCACCGCCTGGGCGTAGCTGCCGTAGGCGACGAAGCCGTCCTTGGACGCATTGGCCGCGACCTGCTCTTCAGGCACGCTCGCCGAAAGCTGGTCGATCTTGCGCTCCAGATCGCCCCTCGCGATGTCGAGCATCGCCATTTGCTTTTGCAGCTCTTCGACCTTGAACCGCGCCAGCCGGATCAGAGACTGATAGCTTCTCATCTCACCTTACTCCACAACACATCACCCCGCCGCGCCGGTCTCTTGCGGACCGATCGCGTCGCTCAACAGTGCAAAGCCCTCGTCCAGAGAGGTGATCTCCTCATGCGTCTGGGCGAGAACAGCTTCGATCTTCGGCTGCACGCGGATCGCCTCGTCGACCTCCGGGTTGGACCCGGCGGCGTAGGCGCCGAGGCGGATCAGCTCCGCCATGTCCTCGTAGGTCGACATCAGCTTGCGCGCGTCGGCGATGAGGGCGTTCTCCCCCTCGCTCGCGCAGCCGGGCAGCGTTCTGGATACGGACTTCAAGACGTTCACCGCCGGATAGCGCCCGCGCTCGGCGATCGCGCGCTCCATGACGATGTGGCCGTCGAGGATGCCGCGGACCGCGTCGGCGATCGGCTCGTCGTGGTCCCCGCCTTCGACGAGAACGGTGAACAGGCCGGTGATCGAGCCCGCAGGGCGATCCTTGCGCTCGACTCCGGGGCCGGCGCGCTCGAGCAGCCGCGGCAGCTCGGAGAAGACCGAAGGGGTATAGCCGCGCGTCGTCGGCGGCTCGCCGGCCGCAAGGCCGATCTCGCGCTGAGCGAAGGCGACGCGGGTGACGGAGTCCATCAAGCAGAGCACTTCAAGGCCCTGGTCGCGGAAATGCTCGGCGACGGCGAGGGTCATGCTCGCGGCCTGACGGCGCTTCAGCGGCGTTTCGTCGGAGGTCGCGACGACCACGACCGAGCGCGACCGACCGTCCGGTCCCAGAACGTCTTCGACGAACTCGCGCACTTCCCGTCCGCGCTCGCCGATGAGGCCGATGACGATCACGTCCGCGTCAGCGTTTTTCGCCAGCATGCCGAGAAGCACCGACTTGCCGACGCCCGAGCCCGCAAAAAGGCCCATCCGCTGACCGCGGCAGATCGGGGCGAAGATGTTGAGCGCCCGCACGCCGAGATCGAGCCGACCGCCGACACGGGCCCGCGCATGCGCCCGCGGCGGCGCGGCGCGCACGGGCCGCGCGGTCACGCCCTGCTCGAGCGGGCCGCCGCCATCGACCGGCTGGCCGAGTCCGTCGATCACCCGGCCGAGCCATGCCGTGCACGGACGAACTTCCATGGGCTCGCTGGAAAACTTCAAGGGTGCGCCAGCGCGCACGCCGCTCAGGTCGCCGAACGGCATCAGGAGCGCGCGTTCGCCGCGGAAGCCGACGACCTCGCAATCGCAGATCCCCGCGGCGGTCTCGACGCTGGCGCGCGCGCCCAAAGCCAGCGCGCCAGCCGGGCCTTCGGCTTCGAGCAAAAGCCCCTGCACCGACGCCACCCGCCCCTCGTAGCGGCGCGCGTCAATTGCCTCGATATCTTCGATCAGCTCGCGCATGCAGCCTGATCCGCCCTTTTCGCGTCGTCCCGGCGCGGGAGAAACCTCGCGTCCGGCCAAGATATTTAACCGAACCTGATTGCCCCCCCGTAAACGCGCCTTCGCAAAATTTATCGGTCTGTTCGAAATGCGGGACGAAATCGGGCGGCGCACTCGCCGCGACGCGGAATCAGCTCAAGATGGCTCGGTCGATCTGATTGATTCAGCGAATGAATCAGATCATCGATATTCCTGTTAACCTTTCTTAAGCAAACCATCCCTTAAGCTTACCTACGAGCTAAAATCGGGGCTGCCTGCCCGCGCCGGAGTGAGTCGCGGGACCTGGATGTGGAGGGCCGAGAATGCGGGTTCTTTTGATCGAAGACGACAGCGCGACAGCGCAGTCGATCGAGCTGATGCTCAAGGCTGACGGGTTTAACGTCTATACGACGGACCTCGGAGAAGAGGGCGTCGACCTGGGCAAGCTGTATGACTACGACATCATCCTTCTCGACCTGAATCTGCCCGACATGCCGGGCTTTGACGTCTTGAAGACGCTTCGGGTCGCGAAAGTGAATACGCCGATCCTGATCCTGTCGGGTCTGGCGGACATCGACGCGAAGGTGCGCGGTCTCGGCTACGGCGCCGACGACTATATGACCAAGCCGTTCCACAAGGACGAGCTGGTCGCGCGCATCCACGCCGTCGTCCGGCGGTCGAAGGGCCATTCCCAATCGGTGATCCGCACCGGCGACGTCACGGTCAATCTCGACGCCAAGACGGTCGAGGTCGCGGGCCAGCGGGTGCATCTGACCGGCAAGGAATATCAGATGCTCGAGCTGCTCTCCCTGCGCAAGGGCACGACGCTGACCAAAGAGATGTTCTTGAACCACCTCTACGGCGGCATGGACGAGCCCGAGCTGAAGATCATCGACGTCTTCATCTGCAAGCTCAGAAAGAAGCTCGCCGCCGCGACCGGCGGGGAGCATCACATCGAAACGGTCTGGGGCCGCGGCTACGTCCTGCGCGACCCGACCGAAGGCAAAACCCCGCAGGAGCAAACTGCCGCGGCCTAGGCCACAGCCAACCTCCACATCCAAGAAACGGCGGTCCCGCGGGGCCGCCGTTTTTGCTGTCTTTGTCTTAAACACAGCTTTCTACACTGGCTGTGTCTGTCGCCAAGCCTCAAATTCAACAATAGCCGGACGGCATATTCGACTCAAAGGGCGTTATCTTGTGGTGGGCTTGGGCTTGCACTTCAAAGCCTACCATCTTCGCCGAAAATGAGTTCTCCCAACCTTGCAGCCTCAGAAACGCCCAGTTCCGACACTGCAACTAGGCCGTACGAAACATTCACGCCGAGCAACATTAGCGCACATATCAAAA
>JASFUX010000104.1:0-11245 GCA_050050115.1 Maricaulaceae bacterium
CGAACGCGCGCACGATCGCGTTCTTGCGCGAGCACCTCGGGGGATGATCGAGACCGGTCGGCTGAGTGCGTTCGCGGCCGTGTGCGCGGCGCTCGCGGTCGCCTCGTGCGGCGCATCCGACACGACATCGGAAACCGGGGGAGGGGGGTCGTCCGATGTCGGACAATTCGCCGTCGTCGCCGGACCTGCCGAGCTTGAGGACTACTTCGACTGTCTGTCGGACGAGCGCGTCACGCTCATCTCCGCACACCGAGGCGGACCCGGCCCAGGCTATCCCGAAAACGCGATCGAGACCTTCGCGCACACGCTCGAGCGGGCGCCCGCGCTGCTTGAAGTCGATGTCCGACGGACGTCCGACAATGTCCTCGTGCTGCTGCACGACTCCCAGCTCGCGCGCGTGTCGAGCTGCCGGGGCGAGATCGAGCACATGCAGCTGGCGAACTTGCGCGACTGTCATCTGAAGGACCCCGAAGGCGGCGGAACCGGCTTCACGATCCCAACGCTCGCCGAAGCGCTCGTCTGGTCGGAGGGCCGAACAGTCCTCGAACTCGATATCAAGGACACCGTCCGGTACGAGGATGTCGTCGACGCGGTGCGCGCCGCGAACGCCGAGGAGCGCGTGATCCTGATTTCGACCAGCGCCGGCTCGGCGGCGCGGCTAGCGAGTCTCGCGCCGGAGATGGTGATCTCCGCGAGCATCGAGTCCGAGGCCGATCTCGACGAGCTGATCGACCGGGGTGTCGCCGTCGGTCAGATCGTCGCCTGGACCGGCACGCGGGAGGTGAACCCGGCGCTCAACGACGCGCTCGAGGCGCGGGGCGTGACTGTGAAGTTCGGCACGCTCGGCGATCCGCAATATTCGATCGACGGCGAGATCGAGCGCTCAGGCGACGACGGTCGCTACGCCGACATCGCCGCGGACGGCGTCGACGCGATCGGAACGGATCGACCTTGGGCGGCCTTCAACGCCCTCGCCGAAGCGGCGGGGGAAGAGCGCGTCGAAATGGCGCTCGAGAGCTGCAGGACATCGTCATGACCAAGACCCGCGCCATCCGCGTGCACGAATTCGGCGGACCCGAAAAGCTCGTCTGGGAAGAAATCGATCTGCCCACACCTGGGGAGGCCGTCGGGGTCAACTTCATCGACGTCTATCAGCGGACCGGCCTCTACAAGCTGCCGACACCCTTCGTCGCGGGCCAGGAGGCCGCCGGCGTCGTCGAGGCGGTCGGGCCGGGCGTGACCGGCTTTGCGCCGGGAGAACGGGTCGCGGCGCGCCATCGCGGAAGCTATTCCGAACACTGGAACGTGCCGGCCCGCCGCGTCGTCAAGCTGCCGACCGACGTCACCGCGCAAGACGCCGCGGCGGTTCTGCTCAAGGGCCTCACCGCCGAGATGCTGCTCTTCCGCGTCGTCGAAGCTCAGCCGGGCTGGACTGTCCTCGTACAAGCGGCCGCCGGCGGAGTGGGGCTGATCCTGACGCGCTGGGCGACCGCGCTCGGCTGCACGGTGATCGGCACGGCGGGATCGGAGGAGAAAGCCGAGCTCGCCCGCGCCGCCGGCTGCAAGCACGTCATTCTGTATCGGGAAGAAGACGTGGCCGCGCGCGTGCGCGAACTCACGGACGGGGCGGGGGTGAAGGTCGCCTACGACTCAGTCGGCGCGAGCACGCAGGCAGGCTCGCTCGACAGCCTCGCGACCCGCGGCTGGTACGTGACCTTCGGCAACGCCTCGGGTCCCGCCGCGCCGGTCAAGCCGCTCGATCTGCTGACCCGCGGCTCGCTGTTCATGACCCGGCCCAGCCTCGAGCACTACGGCCAGGACCCGACCGAGCTGGCCGAGGCTTCGGCGCGGTTGTTCGAAGCGCTGAAAGCGGGCCACGTCCGCGCCGAGATCGGTCAGACCTTTGCGCTCGCCGATGCGGCAGACGCGCATCGCGCACTCGAAGCCCGGCAAACAACCGGCGCGACGGTGCTGCTGCCTTAGGGCGCGGCGCTTGAGTGTTTCACCGTGAAACTCGGCGGCGTCAGTCCGCCGTCGCTTCTTTCCACGACGGCCGGTCGAACACGCGCGCTGCGTAGGCTTGGATGTTCTCGGGCGCCTGGCCGATGACCTTGCCGAACTTGAGCAGCAGCAACGGGTAACTCATAGCGATGTCGGCCGCGGAGAAGCCGCGCTCGAGGAGATATTCGCGGTCGCCGAGCTGGGAGGAGACGTAGTTGAGCGAATCGAGCGACTTGCCGATCGCGTAGTCGACCATCGCCGGCAGCCGTTCTTCCTCCGGCGCGAGGATCGTGTGGCGCATCAGCTGACCCGCATAGACGGCGAGCCCCGCCTCGGCGAAATGCAGCCACTTCAGGTAGTCGCCGTAGTCCGCGTCCGCCGGCCGCGCCGCGAGCGGGGAGTCCGGGGCATGCTTGCCGAGGATGTATTCCATGATCGCGATCGACTCGATCATCACCAGATCGCCGTCAGTCAGCACGGGCACGCGGCGCAAGGAGCTGACCTCGGCGAGCACAGGCGTTTCGGCGGCGGGAACGTGGATTTTCACCCGCTCGAGTTCGAACGGCAGCCCAAGCTCGATCAGAAGCTGGCGCACGCGAACCGAGCGGGCGTTCTTGGAGTGATAGAGCGTGAGCATGGCGAGCCTCCCCGAAAGATCGCGCGGCCGTCTCGCCAGCGCGTCTGGGATATAGTTGCTCAAGCGATGAAGCGGCAAGCGAAGACCGAGAGCAATCCCGACCTCGCGCAGACGCAGAAGACTCGTAGACCGTTGCCGTCCACGCAAAGCAGCGTAGTAATTACCGCATGGTCGTGCGCCCTTGGCGTGGGACGAACAGTCGAATGCAGAACGGAGGGCGCAGATGCCGGGAAAGTTCGAAGTCTACAAGGATAAGCGCGGAGAATTCCGCTTTCGCCTCAAAGCGACGAATGGCCAGATTATTCTGGCCTCGGAAGGTTACAAGACCAAAGCGAGCTGCACGAACGGGATCGCCTCGGTTCGCAAGAACGCCAAGAAATCTCGCTTTGAGGTCAAGACCAAGAAATCCGGCAAGCCGCACTTCGTGCTGACGGCGCCCAACGGCGAGGTGATCGGGACCTCGCAGGTCTACGCCAGCACCGCGACCTGTAACAAAGGCATCCAATCGGTGATCAAGAACGCGCCCGGGGCGAAGGTCGAAGGACCGAGCTAGACCCGCGGCGCATAGCGCGCCGCTCTACGTGTTCATAGACTGGAAGAACTCGGCGTTGCTCTTGGTCTGCTTGAGCTTGTCGAGCAGAAACTCCATCGCGTCCTGGGTGCCCATCGGATTGAGGATCCGGCGCAGCACGTAGACCTTCGACAGCTCTTCTTTCGGAACCAGCAGCTCTTCCTTCCGGGTGCCGGACTTCAAGATGTCCATCGCCGGGAAGACGCGCTTGTCGGCGACCTTCCGGTCAAGGATGATCTCGGAGTTGCCGGTGCCCTTGAACTCTTCGAAGATGACCTCGTCCATCCGCGAGCCGGTGTCGATGAGCGCCGTGGCGATGATGGTCAGCGAGCCGCCTTCCTCGATGTTCCGCGCCGCGCCGAAGAAGCGCTTGGGGCGCTGCAGCGCATTCGCGTCGACGCCGCCGGTCAGCACTTTGCCGGAAGAGGGGACGACGGTGTTGTAGGCGCGGCCGAGGCGCGTGATCGAGTCGAGCAGGATCACCACGTCGCGGCCGTGCTCGGTCAGGCGTTTGGCCTTCTCGATCACCATCTCGGAGACCTGAACGTGCCGGCTCGCCGGCTCGTCGAACGTCGAGGAAATGACCTCGCCGTTCACCGTGCGCTGCATGTCGGTGACTTCTTCGGGACGCTCGTCGATCAACAGGACGATCAGGAAGCATTCGGGATGGTTCGCCGTGATCGACTGGGCGATGTTCTGCAGGATGACCGTCTTACCGGTGCGCGGCTGCGCGGTGATGAGCGCCCGCTGACCCTTGCCGAGCGGCGCGACGATGTCGATGACGCGGCCGGTCCGGTCCTTGCGCGTCGGATCGTCGACTTCCATCCGCAAGCGCTCGTCGGGATAGAGCGGGGTGAGGTTGTCGAAGTGAACCTTGTGCTTGGCTTTCTCCGGGTCCTCGAAGTTGATCTTGGCCACCTGCAGCAGAGCGAAGTAGCGCTCGCCGTCGCGCGGCGCGCGGATCGCGCCCTCGACGGTGTCGCCGGTCCGCAGGCCGAACTTCTTGATCTGGGCGGGGCTGACGTAGATGTCGTCGGGACCGGCGAGGTAGTTCGCTTCGGGAGAGCGCAGGAAGCCGAAGCCGTCCTGAAGCACCTCGAGCGTGCCTTCGCCTGAGATCTCGACGCCGTTCTCGGCCATCTCCTTCAAAATGGCGAACATCATGTCCTGCTTGCGCATCGTCGACGCGCCTTCGATCTCGAGCTCTTCGGCGAGCTCGAGCAATTCGGCGGGCGAGCGCTTCTTCAGCTGCTGCAGCGACATGCGCTCAGGGTTGGCGACGGGGGCCGGGGAGGCGTCGGTCATACTGGTTCTCTAGTGGTCGTTGACTGCGGAGTTGCGGTCGGTTGACGAGGATTGCGCCGGAAGGCGCGAGAGGTGTTCCGAACCGCCACGCGGCGCGGATCGCGCGTGACGCGGGGCATGGCGGCGGCGATGTTGTGTTCCGGAATCTGGTCCGCCGATGCGGCTCGGCGTGCCCGAAGGGATGCGGGTCGCGCGTCTGTGCGCCTTGGCCCTCCAACATCACAAATCCCCGCCAAGGTCAAGCGGGGCGCGCCCGGAAAGAGAAAAACTTCATGGGCTTGTAACGATTTGGCCGCGCTCACAGCGCAAATTCAAAGAGGTGCGAAGAGGCCGAATTCCGCGCGATCTATTCGGCGGGAAACTGCATCGGCGGGGTCTCGGCCGACCAGATGCGGGCGCTCTCGACAGGCGCTGCGCGCACCAGCTCGCTCTCGATGGAGACCTGGGAACGGCCGCGGATCCGATAGAGGGCCTCGTAGGAGCCGCCGTCGCGGGCCAGATGCGACAGCCCATCGGCCGCTTCGACGCGGGAGAGGGTTTCGGCCACCCCGGCGAGCCCCGCGTCGCGCGCCCCGGCGAGCACCAGGATGCGGTTGCCGCTCGGCCCCTCGAGGCTCGAGAACAGAGCGTAGTCGCTGTACATCGCGTCATAGGGCGAGGTGAGGAAGGCGTCGGAGCGGTAGGTCCGGCCGGTTTCGGTGTCGACGATCTCGTCGTAGCTGTCTCCGAAAGCGAAGCGCGAAGCGGCGAACACCGAGTCGCGCAAGGGCCCCAGCGCGCTGAACAGACCCACGTAGACGATGTCGTCGTCGCGGATCATCTCCGGGGTCAGCTCGGAGGCGAGGACGACGCGCGTCGGCTTGGCGTGCGGCGCGATCGGCGCGACGCGGGCGAGGGCGGCGGCCGACGAGGTCGGCAGGTAGCGCAAGTTGACGTCGGCGTAGTTCCCGAACGCCTCGGGGTCATACTGCTGACGCGCCAGCAAGTCCTCGCGCGAGTTGACCGAGAAGTCGCGGATCAGCCGCTCAAGGAAGATGCCGTCAGTGTATTCGCCGAACATGTAGTAGTCGCCCACGGCGATCACCAGGGGCCGGTCGCCGCCCGCGATCGGCGCCCAAACGGGGTGGCGCCGCAGCTGCGCGATCTCGTCTCCGCGCGCGCCGGAAAACACGAAAGCGCCGAGCGCCCAGACCGCCGCATTGAGCGCCAGCACCGCAGCGACGGCGACGATCAGGACCTGCCCCGGACGACGCTCGAACAGATCGCGCGCCCGTACCGCCGCGCGCGCCAGCGGACCGAACGAGGCGGGCAGGACCAGCGCTTGCGCGGCCTCGGAGCCGTCTTGCAGGGCGCCGTGGACGATTCGGTATTCGCCCTTGGGCACGTCGAGCCGCGCCGCGCCGCGCTCCGCGGCGCTCGCGTAGTATTCGTCGAGGCGCTTTCTCAGGCGGTGGACGTAGACCCGCGCGATGGGGTCGTCGCGGAGATCGTCGGTCGCGGACTTGCCGAACACCGAGACGGCGATCTCCACCTCTTTGGGCGGCGCGCCGGCCTCGCTGCGGGCGACGAGGAAGTCGAACAGCTCAAGCAGACGACCCGAACGCCCCAAGGCGCCGCTGTCGCGCACGCGTGCGATCTCGGCGCGCGCGTCAGCGTCGAAAACGGGCTCGTCAAAGCTGGTGGTAACGTCCATGTAACGTGCGTGAAACCCCCGAAGATACAGTAATTTACTTATCCGCCCCTCAGTCCGTCGGCAATCTCTCACAACCGCCGCATGAAGCGGCGGCGCGAGGACGCGCTGCGCAAACGCTGTTGGCGCAACTTATCGCCGCGAGGGGAGTGAACATTGTTACGATTCCGCAACGCCGCTGCTGCGGTCGCCGCAGCGGCTCTGCCGCTTTGTCCCGCCGCCGCTCAGGACGAGGCGGCCGCCCAAGGCGGCGCGGCGACGGACAACGACACCATCATCATCTTCGGCCGCGCCGTGGACCTGACGGGCGAGGCCCAGTCAGCGTCCGAGGGGGTGGTCGGCTACGGCGACTTCTCGCTGCGGCCGATGCTGCGCCCCGGCGAGCTGGTCGAGGTGATCCCAGGGATGATCGCCACCCAGCACAGCGGCGGCGGCAAGGCCAACCAGTATTTCCTGCGGGGTTTCAATCTCGATCACGGAACGGATTTCGCCGGCTCGATCGACGGGGTGCCGCTCAATCTGCGCAGCCACCCGCACATGAACGGCTACCTCGACATCAACTTCATCATTCCGGAGGTGATCGAGACGGTCGAGTTCGCCAAGGGCACGCACCACGTCGCCTTGAGCGACTTCTCCGTGGCCGGCGCGGCGACCTTCAACACCTACGACAGCGTCGATCAGGGCTTCATCGGCGCGGATGTCGACAGCGACGGCTTCTACCGGCTGATCGCCGTCGACTCCTACGAGCTCGGCGGAGACGCGACGCTGCTTTACGCGGCGAACGCAGAGTTCAACGAGGGCCCGTTCGACGTCAGCGAGGATCTCGAAAAGTACAGCGGCATGCTGAAGTACAGCTTTCCGTTCCGCGACGGCCGGCTGACGGCCTCGCTCATCGGCTACGACTCCGAGTGGTACGCCACAGACCAGATCCCGTTGCGCGCCGTTGAAAGCGGCATGATCTCGCGTTTCGGCTCGCTCGATCCGAACCTCGGCGGCAAGACCCACCGCTACATCGCCAGCCTGCGCGGCGAATGGGATCGCGCGAGCCTGACCGGCTACGTGCAGAACTACGCCCTCGACCTCTACGGCAACCCAACATTTTTCATCGACCAGGTGAATGGCGACGAGTTCGTCCAAGTCGGCCGGCGCTGGAGCTACGGCGCGAACGGCGAGATCGAACGCGATCTCGGGCTGCACGACGGGAACTCCTGGGTGCGGCTCGGCTTTGACACCCACTTCGACGATATCGACCAGACCGGCCTGTTCCTGACGACCGATCGCGCGCCCCGCGAGACCATTCGCGACGATGCGGTCGAGGCCTGGAAGTCGGGCGCCTTCGCCGAGGTCGGCGTCGACTGGACCGACCGCTTCCGCACCAGCGTCGGACTGCGCGCCGATCACTACGCCTTCGACGTGTCCGCCGTCAGGCCGGAAAACTCCGGCGACGGCAGCGACACGATCTTCTCGCCTAAGGCCTCTGCGGTGTTCGCGACGAGCGACGCGCTCGAATTCTACGCCAACTACGGCCAGGGCTTTCACACCAATGACGCGCGCGGCGTCGTCATCACGGTCGATCCCGCCACCGGCGACCCGGCGGACCCGGTCGATCTCCTCGTGCGCGGGGAAGGGGCCGAGCTGGGTCTGAGATATCATCCGAGCGGGGACTTCAACTTTTCGCTGGCGGCCTTCGCGCTCGAGCTTGATTCAGAATCGATCTTCGTCGGCGACGCGGGAACGTCCGAGCCGAGCGGCGGCACCGAGCGGTCTGGAATCGAAGCAGCGGCCTTTTGGCAGCCTAATCCCTGGCTCGCGCTCGACGCGTCGGCGGCCTGGTCGCACGCGCGCTTCGCAGACGAGCCGAGCGGCGCGGATCGGATCCCCAACTCGGTCGAGCTGGTGGCCGGCGCGGGCGCGACCGTGCTTTTCGACAATGGAGTCACCGGCAGCCTGCGGGTGCGCTACCTGGGCGAATCCCCGCTGATCGAAGCCAACTCGGTGCGCTCCGATCCCACAACCTTGACCAACCTTGGCGTCGAGAAGAACTTCGGATCGTTCTCGCTCGGCCTCGATGTGCTCAACGTCTTCGACGTCGAGGACAACGACATCACCTACTTCTACGAAAGCCAGCTCCTGGGCGAGGCCGCACCGGTCGAAGACATCCACTTCCACCCGGTGCACCCGCGCAGCTTCAAGTTGGTGATGCGGGCGGATTTTTAGGTGATTACGCGAGCTCAAGCAGATTTTCGCTCATCTTGATCAAGTGTTTGTTGGATTTGTAATAGTGCAGAAAGGAGATTATTTTCTCGCTTTAATTTCATAACAAGTAATTCCAAGACTTGCCGTGCAGCAATACTTGGCTCAAGGCCGCATTTTTCTGCAGCTTCGACAAAAACTTCTTTATCGCCGGGCCGTAAACGCACCGTAATCGGCACCCGTTTCACATCTGCCATGGATCTCTCCTTCAGAGTCTTAGAGACTCTAATAGATTCGTCTGGCAGCACAACACGCGTCGAGAAGCTGCTGTGGAGACTGGCATTAATGTTCAGTTAACAGAAGCAGCCGAGAGCTGCCGTATGGCTGATATGCGAGCCGTGTATGCGCTTGGGGTTCTCGTGGTTGTGAAAAAGCGCAAATCACCAGACTAGTAGCTCACGAGACCAAAACGAGCCGCCGCGTGGGACCAGGAGAAATAAGATGAGCCTCGGCCAGATCGCCACCCAAGCATTTTTCTTCGTCGTCGCAACGGTCGTCGGATGTGTCCTCTGGGCCATGGGTATGGTGGCTCCGGGCGCACTAATTTTGATCGTCGCTACCATCTGCCTCTTTGTTTCCCGGGAAGTTCGTGAAGAGACAGTCCGGCTGATTCAGTCGCTCTTCGACAAGCGGCGCTAGTTTCAGAACGGCTCGACCACCGCGAGGATCACGATCCCGATCGCGAGGAGGGCGGGGATCTCGTTCATCATCCGCCAGAACTTCTCGGTGCGCGGGCGCTCGCCGCGGGCGAACTTCTTTTGCGCGCCGGCGTAGAAGCCGTGGATGCCGCTCAGGATCAGAACGAGTAGAAACTTGGGGTGAAACCAGTAGGCGCCGGTCTGCATGATCGGGCCCCAGTGCGCCCACAGCATCAGAAGGCCGAACGCCCAAGCGCCGATCATCGACGGGTTGACGATGATCTTCAGAAGACGGCGTTCCTGCAGCTTCAGGGACTGCTCGAGTTCGCCGTCCGGCGTTGCGCCCATATGGTGGACGAACAGCCGCGGCAGATAGAGCATCCCGGCCATCCAGGCGATGACCATCAGGATGTGCAGCGCGCGCAGCCAGTTGTAATAGTCGTTGAGAAATCCGGTCATGCGGGGGCTCCGGCCGTATTGGATGTTTCGCGGGCGGGCGGAGCGGAGGCGGCGGCCTCCTCAGAATCGAGCGCGCAGGGGCAGCTTGTCCGACCAGGCCGGCACAACCGCTGACCGTTCGGCGGCTTCATGCCGGGCTCGCCTTCGAGCGCGCCGAGCGTCAGATCGCGCAGCGTATCGATGTAGCCGCTCGCAACGCCAAGCGCCGGCACGCGCAGATAGGCCGTCACGTCATGCTCGGCGGCGAGCTCGGCGTATTCGTGATCAAGCTCGACCAGAGTTTCGACATGCTCGGACACGAAGGCGATCGGCGTCAGCACCACCGCGCGACCGTCCGCCCCGGCGCGCTTGATCTCTTCATCGGTCGACGGGCCGATCCATTTGAGCGGCCCGACGCGGCTTTGATAGCAGATCACGCGATCGGACAGCTCTTCGGGCAGTCGCTCAGCGACGGCCTCGACCGTCCGCTCGATCTGCCACTGGTAGGGATCGCCGCGCTGGATGACGCGCTCGGGCAAACCATGAGCGGAGAACAGCACCCGCGCGTTCTTGGGCGCGCCGCCGTCGCGCCAAGTCTGCTCGATCAGCTTGGCGTGCGCGTCGATGAAGGCCTCGGCCTTGGGATAGCAGCACACCGTGCGCGTCGGCAGGTCCGGCGCGGCGCGCCGCCACGCGGTGAGCGACGAGCCAGTCGTCGTCGTTGAAAACTGAGGATAGAGCGGCAAGAGCACCGTCTCATGCGGCTTCCACTCGCGCACCTCGCGCGCGACGTCCCGAATGAATGGTCGCCAATAGCGCATGGCGATGAACACCTTGAACGCATACGGAGAATCCGACTCATCCAAGGCCGCCTGCAAAGCCTCGGCCTGCAGATGGGTCTCGCGGTAGATCGGCGAGCCGCCGCCGATCAGCGCATAGTTTTCCCGTGAGGAAGACGCACGGCTCGTGGAGATGAACCAGGCGAGCGCCTCGCGCACCGGACCGGGCGCGGAAATGATCGCCGGATCACGAAAGAGGTTATGCAAAAACGGTTTGACGTCGTCGGGTCCGTCCGGACCACCGAGGTTGAACAGGACGACCGCGACGCGCTTGCGCCTCATCGATGTCAGATCCGGCCCGATCATCGCCCCGTCTTCACTCGATTCACGAGGCGCGCCACATTCTCGGGAGGCGTCTCGAGAGAAATCCCATGGCCGAGATTGAATATGTACGGCCTGTCGACAGCTAACCCGAGCAGACGGTCGATTTCAAAGTCGAATTCCGGACCGCCAGCCGCCAAGAGCGCCGGATCAAAGCCGCCTTGGATCGGAAGGCTCGCGGGAAGCTGATTGAGAAAGCCGGCGTGCGCGTTGGTCATGTCGAGGGCGAGGGCGGTCACTCCGGTTTCCGCGGCGTAGCGCGCAGCGAGCAATCCCGAACCACGCGGAAATCCGATGATGGGGACGTCGATCTCTGAGCGACGCAGGTTTTCCACGATGCGCCGCGTCGGCTCGATCACGACGCGCTGGAACAGCGGCTCCGGCAGAGCCTCGGACCAGGAATCGAAGATCTTGAGCGCGTTGGCACCAGCCTCTACCTGCCGTGTCAGATACGCCGACGTCGCATCGGCGAGCCGCTCGAGTAGTTCATCGAACAACTCCGGCTCACGCCAGGCGAGCGTGCGGGCGCGCCAGCGGTCAGGGTCCTTGCCG
>JASFUX010000105.1:0-11202 GCA_050050115.1 Maricaulaceae bacterium
ATGGAAAACACGCTGCCGCGATAACGGCCAGGCGCAAGCCGTTAGGCGCCCGTCCGTATACGCTTTGTTAACCGCGAAGCGCCGGCTTCAGCTTTCCGCGTCCTCGGTCTCGGGAACCAGACAGTCGAGCACCCAGACGTCGTAGACGCCATGCTCGAGCGGATTGAGCGCAGGACTTGATTCAAACATCCAGCCGGCGAAAACCCGCTCGGGCTCGATCTCATTGCCCTCGCCGTCGGTCTGGCGGTCATGGATCTCCATGCCGACGATCACCTCGGGCGGCTCTTCGGGCGGGCGCTTGGCGCAGCGCTTGACCGAGATCGTCAGCGCAAAGAACCGTACGTCCTCGCCGACAGGCGCTTCGAAGTCCCGCGTTACCGCCGTGACCTTGTCGAGCCCGCGCAGCACCGCAACATCGCCCCAGATCCAAGATCCGTCCTCGGCCTGCGAGGCCGACGGATTGCGCGCCGACGGCAGTCCCGGCAGGATCGGCTCGGCCTCTTGGGCGCGCGAAGGCTCGGTCCAGAGCATGCCCGCCGCCGCACAGGCGCCGGCGACCGCCGCGGCCAGGACGAGGCGCGCGCTCATTGATCGCCCGCGCTCGTCACGAAGTCGGCGAGCAGGCGGACGACGTCGATCGATCCCTGGCCGTAGAGCATTTCATCGCCTTCGTTGAACACGTCTTCGGCGCCCCCGGGTTCGATCGCCAAGTAGACGCCGCCCAAAAGCCCTTCGTTTTTCAGGCTGACGCTGGAATCGGTCGGAATTTCGACCGCGTCTGCGACGGTGAAGCGCACGCGCGCATCGAAGGTCTGCTCATCGAGGTTGATCCCGCTGACCGAGCCGACCTTGACCCCCGAGACTCGAACGTCGGCTCCCGTCGCCAGCCCGTCGGCCGAGCCGAAGCGAACGAACAGCTCATAGCCCGCGCCGGTGCGGTTGGTCGCGCTCAGCGAATAGGTCAAAAACAGCGCGGCGATCGCCAGCACCACCGCGCCGACCAGCATTTCCGCGGCTTGATCACGCATCTTTGTCTCCCGTGTTCGGGCTGTTCGCAGCGTCCGAGCGCGGCCCGCAAGGCCGTCCAACAGCTACTCGCGCAGCGGCTATTCGGGCGTCCAGGCTTCGTAGTCGCCGGTCGCCTCGGCGCGCTCGCCCTGGCGCGCAAGGCTGCCCTTGGGGTGGTAGGCGTAGACGGTGCCGGTGAGATTGGGCTTGTGCTCGCGCTCCCAGGTCTGGCGGCGAAGCGGCGCCTTGGTGGGCGGCTCAGCGACCGTGTGATGCAGCCAGCCGTGCCAGTCGGGCGTCACCTTGGAGGCGTCGGCGTAGCCCTTGTAGATCACATAGCGCCGCGGCTTGCCGTCGAAGCTCGCCCGGCGCTCTTCGAAGTAGGCGTTGCCGTATTCGTCCTCGCCCACCTTGCGGGCGCGGCGACCGACGTCAAACAGCGTCCCGAGGGTCGCCCCGTCCCACCAGGCGAAAAGGCGTTTGATGAACAGCAGCATCTGCAAGTCCCGTAGGTGAATTCGGCGCGAACTTAGACGCGGTCGCCGCGGCGCGTCCAGCTTGCTCGTCGGGCGCGCTTTCGGCCGCGTCCCCGACCGGGGCGCACGCCGCCAAAGCCCCCTCCCCTTCACTCTTTTGAAGGCATATATAGGGGAAAACTGGTCTCAGCGCCCCAGATATTGCGGTTCAAACTGGAAGTCTTGGGCCCTATCAGATAGCCTGAAGCCCGATTGACCGACTGAGACGGCCCCGCAAACCGGGCCGCAAAGGGACGACGCAGAATGCGCATTGAACGCCGCTTCACCCGCGCCGGCGCGGACGCCTACGCCGACATCGCCTTCACCAGCGTGCGCAGCGAGATCACCGGGCCCGACGGGGCGACCGTGTTCGCGCTCGACGACGTCGAGGCCCCCGCTGGCTGGAGTTCGGTCGCGATCGACGTGCTGGCCCAAAAATATCTGCGCAAGTCCGGCGTGCCGGCGCGCACCAAGCCCGTCGCCGACGACCCCGCACCCGATTGGCTCAAGCCCAGCGTCGCCGACGAAGAAGCGCTCGAGCAGCTGCCCGCCGAGGAGCGCTACGGAAGCGAGACCTCGGTCAAGCAGGTGTTCGACCGGATGGCCGGCGGCTGGACCTATTGGGGTTGGCGCGCGGGCTATTTCGACAGCGAGGAGGACGCTCGCGCCTTCTACGACGAACTGCGCTTCATGCTCGCCAATCAGATCGCCGCGCCGAACAGCCCGCAATGGTTCAACACCGGGCTTTACTGGGCATACGGAATAAGTGGAACGGCGCAGGGCCACTATGCGCTGGACCTCGACAGCGGAAAGATCAAGCGCTCGACCAACGCCTACGAGCGGCCCCAGCTGCACGCCTGCTTCATCCAGGGCGTGAAGGACGAGCTGCTCGGCGAGGGCGGGATCTTCGACCTGATCACCCGCGAGGCGCGGCTGTTCAAGTACGGCTCGGGCGCGGGCGCGAACGTCTCGGCGCTGCGGGCGGCTGGCGAACCGATGTCGGGCGGCGGCGCGTCCTCGGGCGTCTTGGAGTTCCTCAAAGTGGCTGACCGGGCCGCGGGCGCGGTCAAGTCCGGCGGCGTCACCCGGCGTGCGGCGAAGATGGTGGTGCTCGATGTCGACCACCCCGAGATTGAAGAGTTCATCGACCTCAAGCCGAAGGAAGAAGCCAAGGTCGCCGCCCTGGTCGCCGGCTCGCACGTCGTCAAGCGGCGGCTGGAGGCCGTGGTGCGCGCCTGCGCGCATTGCGACGGCGATCCTGACGAGTGCTTCGATCCCGAGAAAAACGCCGCGCTCGGCCGGGAAATATCCGCGGCGCGGCAGGCCGGCATCCCTGACGGCGCCGTCGCTCGCGCGATATCGCTGGCGCGGCAGGGGGACTTCGATCTGGCGATCGAGGCGTTCGACGCCGACTGGGACGGCGAGGCCTACGCCACCGTCACCGGGCAGAACGCCAACAACTCGATCCGCGTGCCCGACGCCTTCCTGCGCGCGGTGGAGACCGACGCCGAGTGGGATCTGGTGCGCCGCACCGACGGGCTGGCGGTCAAGTCGGTGCGCGCCCGCGCGCTGTGGCGGAAGATAGCCAAGGCGTCCTGGTCGTCCGCCGACCCCGGCGTGCAGTATTCCGACACGATCAACGCCTGGCACACCTGCCCCGCGTCGGGCGACATCCGCGCGTCCAATCCGTGCTCGGAATACCTGTTTATCGACGACACGGCGTGTAACCTCGCCTCGCTCAACCTTCTGAAGTTCCTGACCGACGACAATCAGTTCGATACGGAGGCGTTCGAACACGCCGCGCGGCTTTGGACCATCGTGCTCGACATCTCGGTGAGCATGGCGCAGTACCCGTCGAAGGACATCGCCAAGCGCTCGCTCGATCACCGCACCTTGGGGCTCGGCTTTGCGAACCTCGGCGGCCTCGTGATGTCGGCCGGCCTGCCTTACGACTCCGAGCAAGCGCGCGCCGCTGGCGGAGCAATCACCGCGCTGATGACGGCGACGGGCTATCGCACGTCGGCGGAACTTGCTGCGGCGCTCGGCGCTTTCCCAACCTATCAGAAGAACGAGGCGCACCTCCTCCGCGTGCTGCGCAACCATGCGCGCGCCGCTTACGGCGAGGCGGACCCGGACGAATACGAAGGCCTCAATACGCCGCCGCAAGCGCTGGTCCCCCACGCCTGCCCGTTCGACGGCCTCGCCCAGCGCGCCGGCGACGCCTGGCAGGCGACGATCGAGGCGGCGGGAAGCTCGGGCGTGCGCAACGCGCAGATCAGCGCCATTGCGCCGACGGGCACCATCGGGCTGGTGATGGACTGCCACACCACCGGCGTCGAGCCGGACTTTGCGCTGGTGAAGTACAAGAAGCTCGCCGGCGGCGGGCACTTCAAGATCGTCAACCGCGCCGCGCGCCGCGCGCTCGAAACCCTCGGCTACGCGAGCGACGAGATCGACGCGATCGAGACCTATGCGCTCGGCCACGCCAGCTTGAAGACAGCGCCCGGGATCAACTGGAAGACCCTCGGCGCGAAGGGTTTCACCGATCACGAGATCGGCGTCGTCGAAGCCGCGCTCGGCGAGGCGTTCGACATCCGCTTCGCATTCAATCCGTGGACCTTGGGCGAGGGCTTCTGCCAGGACGTGCTCGGTCTCACCCCTGATCAAATCGCCGATCCGGCGTTCGACCTGCTCGACGCGATCGGCTTTTCGAAGAAGGACGTCGAGGCGGCGAACCTCTATTGCTGCGGGGCGATGACGCTTGAAGGCGCGCCGCACCTCAAGCCCGAGCATTTGCCCGTATTCGATTGCGCGACGCCGTGCGGACGGACGGGCACGCGCGCGCTGTCTTTGGGCGCGCACCTTGAGATGATCGCCGCGGTCCAACCGTTCGTGTCGGGCGGCATCTCCAAGACCGTGAACCTGCCCGCAACCGTCACCATCGAGGCGTGCGGCGACGTCTTCGCCCAAGCCTGGAGCCTGGGGATCAAGTGCGTCGCCCTCTACCGCGACGGCTCGAAGCTGTCCCAGCCGCTGATGAGCGCGCTCGGCGCGGACGCGCGCGGCGAGGACGCCGACGAAGCCGAGCCGGCGCCGGCGAAACAGCTCGCCGGCGCGGCGGCGGCGAAGTCGGCTCAAACTGTGGTCGAACGCGTCGTCGAAAAAGTGATCGAGAGCGAGGTCGCGCGCCGCCGCCTGCCCGACCGGCGCAAGGGCTACATCCAGAAAGCCACCGTCGGCGGACACAAAGTCTATCTGCACACCGGCGAGTTCGAGGACGGCGACCTCGGCGAGATCTTCATCGACATGCACAAGGAAGGCGCGGCCTTCCGCTCACTGATGAACAACTTCGCCATCGCGATCTCGATCGGCCTGCAGTACGGCGTGCCGCTCGAAGAGTTCGTCGACGCCTACGTGTTCACTCGGTTCGAGCCTGCCGGCCCCGTCACCGGCAACGACCGCATCAAGCACGCCACCTCGATCCTCGACTACATCTTCCGCGAACTGGCCGTCTCCTATCTCGATCGCGACGACCTTGCGCACACCAACGCGAACGCTAGCCACGACGGTCTCGGCGGCGGGGTTCGCGAAGGCCGGATGCCGCGCGAGCCCGAGGACGTCGAGCAGGTTGAGGAGACGGTGAAGTTCATCTCCAAAGGCTTCGCCCGCGGCCGGGCGCCGGAAAACCTCGTCCGCCTCGCCGACGCGGCCAAACGGCTCAAGGCGCGAATGGCCGGCGATGAAACGGCCGAAGCCGACGTGCAGCAGAGCGAAGACGTCCGCAGCAGCTCGACCACCACCTCCGGCGGCGCGTCGTCGCGCGGCGCGGAGCCGCCGCGCACGGAGGAAAACGCCCGGCTGCGCGGCTATTCGGGCGATCCCTGCCCTGAATGCGGCAGCTTCACGCTGGTGCGCACGGGCACCTGCCTGCGGTGCGACACCTGCGGATCGACCACAGGGTGCTCGTGAGGAACCCTTAAGCAGACTGCGGCGATCGGCGCGGTTACTGGGAATTAAATCTCGAATATGGCGCTAAACGCCTATAGTTGGCGCGATGAAACCTGACGCTCGAACCCGCCCGCTCGCCCGGCTCAAGGCCCGGGATCTGACGGCGACGACCCTGCGCGGCCTGACCGCAGCGATCGTCTGCGCGGCGGCCTTCACCGCCGTCGCCGCAGCGGACGAGGTGAACTTGCGCCAGTCGATCGGCGGTGTCTGCTCGGACTGCGACTTCGCCGGCCGCGATCTGGAAAACGCGCCGATTGTCGGCAATCTTCCGCGCTCGATTTTCTCGGGCGCGATCCTGGCCGACGCCCGGCTCTCCGGCAACTTCACCGGCGCCGACTTCGCCCGCGCGGATCTGACCGGCGCGGAAGTGACCAGCGCGAACCTCGCCAACGCCGACTTCTCCGGCGCCAAACTCGACGAGGCACAGATCGTCGGCACGAACTTCTTCTCGGTCGACCTCACCGGCGCGACGCTACGCGGCGCGTCTTTGTCTTCGACCAACCTCGTCGACGCCCAGCTGCTCGGCGCGAAGTTCAACAACGCCGTCTTCGACGGCCTGACTGCCGCACGCGCCGAGTTCACCCGCGCCGATCTCACCGGCGCAAGGTTCCTCAGCGCCAACCTCGCGCGCGCCGAGTTCGTCGACGCCGTCATGATCGGCGCTGATCTGACCGGGGCCAACGCGCAAGGCGCGGACTTCGCCGGGGCCGACTTGACGGATGCGAAGCTCAGCGAGGTCGACTTCTCAGGCGCCAAGCTCGCCGACGCGATCGGTCTGACATCCGCCATGCTCGGCGACGCGTGCGGCGACGAAGAGACGACGCTGCCGCCGGGCCTGCAGCTCGCCGCCTGCGCCGATAGCCAGCCCCGCTTCAGCCGCGCCCGCAACTGGCGCCGGATGGTGCTCTCGCGAGACGATGCGACGCTGCTGGTTTTCTCCTCCGCTTCGCCCTATCCCGCCCCGCCCGCTTCGCCTGCGGACGCCGACCAGCCGCGCAACGAGGAAGCCGACCGCCGCGCGCGGGTGCTCTTTCGTCGGATTGCAGCGGCGCACGCGGCGATCGCGCCGGCGCAGGCGGCGGCCTACGGCAACCTCGATCTCGACGTTCGCGACGCTGTGGCGCGCGCCAGCGCGGCGCTCACCGACATCGACGCCAGCTCCTACGCCAGCGCCCGGGCCGGGTTCGAGCAGGCTATCGAAGCGCTTGCAGACATTGAAAGCCGCGTCCGATCGGGAACGGCCCGCGCAGCGATCGTCGAGGCACGGCGAGAGCTTGAGAGCGAGCTCAACATTCTTAACGGCGCCGACGCCGACCCGTTCGAGCCCACAGACGCGCCCGCCGCGCTCGACGCGGGGCTGCGCCAAGCGCTGCTCGAAGCCGAGTCCGCCCGAGACGCCGAGTTCGCCGCCCGCCGGGCCGCCCGCACGCTCGACGCCCGCGCACGCGCCCTGGACGCCGAATGCAATCAGCGCTTGGACGCGATCGAGCAGTCCCGCAACGCCGTCGACTCGTCAGCGGACGAAGCGACGCTCAACGCGCTGGCGGCGCAGGTCCAGGCGGCGTGCCGCGCTGACGCAGCGCAGCTCGACGCCGAACGCGCCACGCTTGGTCCTGAGGATTAGCGCAGTTTCACCAGGCAACGTCGGCCCTATAGATGCCCGGGTAGATGCCTGGCTGCCCGCGACTGCGACGGCCTAGCCCTTGAACGCGCCCAGCTTGCACACCCGCGCCCACTCGGCGCCGGTCACCGGCTGCACGGACAGGCGCGAATTGTTCACGAGCACCATATCTTTCAGCTTGGAGTCGGCCTTGACCTGCGCGAGCGTCACCGGCGCGGCGAACGGCGCCACGGCCTTCACGTCGACGCAGTCCCAATCGCCTTCCGTAGCGGTAGGATCGGGATAGGCCTCGCGGATCACCTCGACGACGCCGACGACTTCGCGCGCACTTCCCGAATGATAAAAAAGGCAGCGGTCGCCCTTTTTCATCGCACGCATGTTGTTGCGCGCCTGATAGTTACGCACGCCGTCCCAGTGTTCGCCCTTCGCGCCGCGCTTGACCTGCTGGTCCCACGACCAGGTCTCGGGCTCGGACTTGATCAGCCAGTAGGCCATCGCTTCCTCACGCTTTCTTGGCCGGCTGCTTCGGCGGTTCGACGATGCGGAGTAGGTCGTGGTCGATCGCTACGCGCTTGGTTCGGAGGATTAGCACGGCTTTCAATCGAGCGGGATCACCCCAAACCATGTCGCGCCTGCGCCGCACAAAGCGCAGCGGCGTGAGTTGGATAACCGTCGTGCTCTCGAATGAAGGCCGTCGGCTGAGAGCCGCTACTTGATCGCCCGCCCGGAGAGGCAGGTAAACTGAACAGTCGACACGCCGCACACCAAGTTGCAGCGGTTAGCGTCGCGCAGGCTGGAGATTTCCTGAAACCTCTCACCGCGTTCCTCGCAATAGGCTCGGCCTGCGTCCTGGGCAATCACCAGCGCGTCGTTCAGATCGCCCCACACCGGCTTCCAGACCGAGTACTCGTAAACCCGCGCGCTTGCGTCGACGGCGAAGAAGGTCGGCTCAGAGTTCGAAGCGCAACCGGACAGCACCAAGGCGGCGGAAACGGCAATCACAAACCTGCGCATCACAAAGCTCCTCCGAAAAGCCGACCCGAACTATGCCGTCGAGGACGACGGCGTGTCAAAAGGGCGCCGTCGGATCGGAGTCCGGCCTCAGCCCTACTCCGCCTTCTTCGGCGGCTCGACGATACGGATGTGCAGCTCCTTGAGCTGACGGTCATCGACCTTCGAGGGCGCGTTCATCATCAAGTCCTGCGCCTGCTGGTTCATCGGGAACATCGTGACTTCGCGAATGTTCTCGACGCCAGCAAGCAGCATGACGATGCGATCAACGCCCGGCGCCAGCCCGCCGTGCGGCGGCGCGCCGAAGCGGAAGGCGTTGAGCATGCCGCCGAACTCGGTCTCGACAACCTCTTTGGAGTGACCGGCGATCTCGAAGGCTTTGTACATGATGTCCGGGCGATGGTTCCGGATCGCGCCCGAGCACAGCTCCACGCCGTTGCAGACGATGTCGTACTGGTAGGCGAGGATGCTCAAGGGGTCCTCGTTCTCGAGCGCCTCAAGCCCGCCCTGGGGCATCGAGAACGGGTTGTGCGAGAAGTCGACCCGCTTTTCGTCCTCGTCCCATTCATACATCGGGAAGTCGACGATCCAGCAGAACTTGAACGTGTCCGGCTCGATCAGATCCAGCTCCGCGCCGATCCGCGCGCGCGCCGCGCCGGCGAGCTTCAAGGCGTCCGACGCCTCGCCGGCGGCGAAGAACACCGCGTCGCCCGCGCCAACGCCAGCGTGCTCGGCCATGGCGCGCTGAACCGCTTCGGGAATGAACTTGGCGATCGGCCCCTTGCCTTCGAGTCCGCCGTCTCCGTCTTCAAAGACGATGTAGCCCAGCCCCGGGGCCTGCATCTCCTTGCGCGCCCAATCGTTGAGCTTGTCAAAGAACGACCGCGGCTGTGTCGCTGCGCCGGGTGCCGGGATGGCGCGCACGGTGCCGCCCTTGGAGATCACGTTCTTGAAGGCGTTGAAGGTCACGCCCTCGTCCTCGAAGAACTCGGTCACGTCGGAGTTCTCGAGCGGAATCCGTAGGTCCGGCTTGTCGGTGCCGTACTTCAGCATCGCGTCGGCGTACGGAATGCGCGGGAACGGCGCGGGGGTGACCGCGCGTCCGTTCGCGAACTCTTCGAAAACGCCGTGCAACACCGGCTCGATCGCGGCGAAGACGTCGTCTTGGGTGACGAAGCTCATTTCGACGTCGAGCTGGTAGAACTCGCCAGGAGACCGGTCGGCGCGAGAGTCCTCGTCGCGGAAACACGGAGCGATCTGAAAGTAGCGGTCAAAGCCGGCGACCATGATCAGCTGCTTAAACTGCTGGGGCGCCTGGGGCAGCGCGTAGAACTGACCTGGATGCAGCCGCGAGGGCACCAAAAAGTCGCGCGCGCCTTCGGGGCTCGACGCTGTCAGGATCGGGGTCT
This sequence comes from Maricaulaceae bacterium, assembly GCA_050050115.1. Lineage (GTDB taxonomy): Bacteria > Pseudomonadota > Alphaproteobacteria > Caulobacterales > Maricaulaceae > JASFUX01. The sequence goes on from JASFUX010000105.1 coordinate 9,573, forward strand.
GAAACTCAGTGAAGCCCTGCTCGATCATCCGCCGCCGCAGCGAGGCGATCACGTTCGAGCGCAGCGTGATGTTGGCGTGCAGGCTGTCGCGTCGGAGATCGAGGTAGCGGTAGCGCAGCCGCAAGTCTTCGGGATAGTCGGGTTCGCCGAACACCGGCAGCGGCAGCTCCTCGGCCTCGGAATGCACCTCCAGCGCCTTGACCCGCAGCTCGACCTCGCCAGTGTCGATATTCGGGTTGACCGTCTCAGTATCGCGGGCGACGACTTCGCCCTCGACCGAGACCACGCTTTCCGACCGCAGCCGCTCGAACCGCTCGAAATGAGGATTTTCCGGCGCGAGCACGCATTGGGTGACGCCGAAGTGATCGCGAACGTCGACGAACAGGAGCCCGCCGTGGTCGCGCTTTCTATGAACCCAGCCGGCCAGCTTGACCGTCTGTCCGACGTCGCCGGCGCGCAGAGCGCCGCAGGTGTGGGTGCGGTATTCGTTCATGGCGACAGGCCTTGCTGGCTCGCCGGCCGGGCCGACGCGGCGGGAACACGCCGCGGATTGGCCGAGGTGTCAAGCCGGCGGCGGCGATGACGATGGTTCAGCAGAATTCCTCAAGCGCCGACCTGCGGCGCCGCGGCATCGCTCTTCTGCGCGATCTGAGGCTGCTCGGCGCGGTCGATGCGATAAGGCGCTGGCGCACGATCCGCGCCGCGGCGGCGGACAATCAGGCCTTTCTCGAGGAACACCCCGCCTTCGCCGCGCCGCCGCTCGCCTACGTCTACGAGATCGCGGGACACGTCAGCTTGCGCACCTTCGCCGCCACCGGCCGGACCGCTTGCGAGGCGCTGGCCGCGTTGGCGGACGCACATCTGGAGGGGCCGCTGGAGCGCGTGCTCGACTGGGGCGTCGGGCTCGGGCGGGTGGCGCGCTGGTGGCCCGAGGTGCGGCCAGGCGTCGAGATCTGGGGCTGCGACCCCTGGGCGGAGGCGATCGCCTGGGGACGGGGCGCGCTGCCGGAGGTGCAACTCGAGCAGCTGTCGATGCAACCGCCAACGCCGTTCGCCGAGGACCAGTTCGATCTCGTCTACGGCATCTCGATCCTCACCCACCTGCCGCTGGACGCGCAGCAGGCATGGCTCGCCGAACTCGCACGGATCGTTCGACCGGGCAGCCTCGTCGCCCTGACGCTTCAAGGCCGGCGCGCGCTCGACCGGTTCTCGCCGGCGGAGCGCGCAGCGTGGGAGGCTGGCGAGATGATCGAGCGAAGCGGGGTCCAAGAGGGCTCACGGCTCTATCTCGCCTATCATCCCCCCGGCTTCGCGCGGGACGTGCTGTTCGCCGACTGGACGCTGCTCGTCCATGAGGAGGACTCACCGGTCGGCTCCGGCGGGCAGGATCTTTGGCTGCTCAGACGGCCCTAGACCGCGCCAAACTGATGACCAGCGACGGGCAACGAATTGTGGTTGTTGAAGTATTTCGCACCGGCCTGCGGCTCGTCGAAAGACGCGCCGTAATCCGCGCTTCGGGCGAAAGACGGCTTTCATCCCATGCCGGGCCGGCCTAAACCTGCGCGATGCGCCTGATCACCGACACCACAGAGCTCGCACAGGCTTGCGCCAAGCTGGCCGCAGGCGACTT
>JASFUX010000106.1:0-11091 GCA_050050115.1 Maricaulaceae bacterium
ATTTCGCCCGCAGCGGTCTTTACGAAGGCGCGTTCACGGGCAAGCTGATCAGCGCCATCGCGGTCGCCACCTTCGTGGCGGGGCCGGTGTTCGTCGGCTGGACGCTGATGAACTCCTATCGCGAGAACGGACCGCACAACCTCCTGTCGATGTCGCTGCGGCTGTGGGCCGCGCTGATCTTCGTCGGCACGCTTTTGTACTTCCTGGTGCTGGGCTGACGGACGGACTTCGGCCCGCGCCCCTCGCAATCGCGCGCCGTTTGCCTTAAGTACGCCGCTCAATCGATCTGCTTCGGGCCTTGAACCCGCGAGGAGAGCCATGAGCGACACTGCCGCCGCGCCGCACGCCGGCGCGGGATTTCCCGACATTGATTTGGGCCTGCCCGGTCCGCCAGCGCAGACGCGCGTCGTTGCGGCGATGTCGGGCGGCGTGGATTCTTCAGTCACCGCGGCGCTCTTGAAGCGCGCCGGCTACGATGTCGTCGGCGTGACGCTGCAGCTCTACGACCACGGCGCGGCGCTGAAGAAGAAGGGCGCCTGTTGCGCAGGCTCCGACATCCATGACGCGCGCCGGGTCGCTGAGGCGATCGGCATTCCCCATTACGTGCTCGACTACGAAAGCCGCTTCCGCGACGCGGTGATGGAGGACTTCGCCGACACCTATCTCGCCGGGGCGACGCCGATCCCGTGCGTGCGGTGCAATCAAACGGTGAAGTTCACCGACCTCTACAAGACCGCGAAGGACTTGGGCGCTGAGGCGCTGGCGACGGGGCACTACATCCGCCGCGAGGTCGGGCCGAACGGGCCCGAGCTGCGCCGCGCCGCCGACCCCGATCGCGATCAAAGCTACTTCCTGTTCGCCACCACGCGCGAACAGCTCGACTTCCTGCGCTTTCCTTTGGGCGATCTGCCCAAGGATCAAGTCCGCGCCATCGCCGCCGAGCTTGGCCTCGCAGTCGCCGACAAGCCCGACAGCCAGGACATCTGCTTCGTGCCCGAAGGCCGCTATGCGTCCGTGATCGAACGATTGCGCCCCGGCGCGAGCGAACCAGGCGACATCGTCCATCTCGACGGACGGGTGATGGGCCGGCACGACGGAGTCATTCACTATACGGTCGGCCAGCGCCGCGGCCTCGGGATCGCGACCGGCGCGCCCTTGTTCGTGGTCAAGCTCGACGCCGAGCGCGCGCGGGTGATCGTCGGACCGCGCGAGGCGCTGGGCGTTCAAGAAATGCGGCTTAAGGACATCAACTGGCTTGGCGACGAAGCGCTTGGCGACGCCGCCGGGGCCGGCCGTCCCGTCCTCGTGCGCGTGCGCTCGACCCGGCCGCCGGTCCCGGGACGCCTGTTTTCCGCGAGCGGCGCTCCGTCCGGTCCGGGGGTGATCGGCGTTCACCTCGACGCCGCAGAAGAGGGTGTCGCTCCGGGCCAAGCTGCGGTATTTTACGATCCGGAGACGAAGGGCGCGCGAGTGCTCGGCGGGGGTTGGATCGCTTCTACGACAAGCGGCGTAGAGGTATTGGCGGCCGATTAATCCCGCTCTCCCTTACGGTCCATTGATTGCATCGCCGGGCTCGATCACCGAGCGCCGGCTCGGATTGAGGAACGCGCTCTTTTCGATCGCGCTTGGCTTAGCGGTCGGAGCGGGCGCCTAGGGACCGGCGGCTTAACATTTGGTTAAGCGAAGTTAGCGAGAGGTGATCAATTGGATTCGGGACGGGAGAATCGACTCATGGCCAGATTCCGTCAGTCGGCGTTGTCGAGTCTGGGTCCGCGTCTGCTCGCCGCGATAGGCTGGGGCGCTTTGCTGCTCGCGGCGGTGTTCTTTGCGCGGGCGGCCGCCGCTCAGGAAGCCGGGCAGGCGCCGGCCGAAGACTATGTCGAACGCTTTGAACGCCAGATCGAAATGGCGATGCGCACCGGCGAATTCGTCGGCTTGTCTGTCGCGGTGATCGACCAGGGCGAGATCACCTTTATCCGCTCGTTCGGCGAAACAGCAGTCGGCTCGGACGACGCGGTGACCACCGACACGGTGTTCCGCTTCGCCTCGGTGTCCAAAGGCTTCTCCACCTCGCTCGTCGGCCAGCTGGCTGAAGAAGGGCGGCTGTCGTGGCAGGACCCGGTCACCCTCTATGAGCCGAGCTTCCAGCTGCGCACGCCGAACGCGACCAGCTCGGTCACGCTCGAAATGCTCGCCAGCCACCAGGTCGGCCTGCCGGCGCACGCCTACGACAACATCATCGAGGCGGGCCGCTCGCTCGACACCGCGGTGTCGATGCTGCCCCAGGTCAACCTCGTGTGCGCGCCGGGCGAATGCTACCAGTACCAGAACGTCGCCTTCTCCCTGCTGGAGCCGGCGGTCGAGACCGCGGACGGGCGACCGTTCGACGAAGCGATCCAGGACCGGATCTTCGACCGCCTCGGCATGGATCACGCCTCGGTGGGCCTTGAAGGCCTGACGGGCGCGGACAGCTGGGCGCAGGGTCATGCGCGCCGCCGCGCGACTGCGCCGTGGTACTCGTTCACGCCGAACGAGAACTACTACCGGGTCGCGCCGGCTGGGGGCTTGAACGGTTCGATTGAAGACCTCGCGCTCTGGGCCCGGGCGCAGATGGGTTACAACCCCGACGTCATCGCGCCGACGGTGCGCGGCGAGCTGCAGCACGAGCGGGTCGACACGCCGCAGGAGCGCTCGAAGATGCGCTGGATGCGCACCCGCCTGCGCGACGCGGACTATGCGCTCGGCTGGCGGGTCTATGACTATTCCGGCGAGCGGCTGGTGATGCACGCCGGCGGCGTGTCGGGCTATCGCGCGCTGGTCGCTTTCATGCCCGAGCGCGATGTGGGCGTCGTGGGCCTCTGGAACGCGGGCAACTCGCTCGGCTGGCGGATCCTGCCGACCTTCTTCGACTCCTATCTTGGCTACGACGACACCGACTGGCTCGGCGTCGAGGACCTGCTCGCCGAATACGAAGCCGAGCTGGCCGCCGCGCAAGGGTCTCCGTAGCAGATTTCTTCCTCCCCCTCGGGGGAGGTGTCCGCGTAAGCGGACGGAGGGGGATTGCCTCGCGGTTCGAAGGGCGACGCCGCGCGACCGCGTTGCAGCTGTCCTCCACCCGCGAGGCAATCCCCCTCAGTCTCGCCGGACAAGCCCGGCGAGCCAGCTCCCCCGGGGGGGGAGCAGCGCTTCCATGACACTTTTCTGACAATCGCCGCGCTGGTTCCCCTATCGGGCGAGTACGGATCGATTTTGCGCAGCGTGTCTTTATAGTCGCCCGCAACACACACGCGGGAGACCCATATGACCATCTTGAAGTCCGAACAAATCCTCGCCGACTCCGCCGTATCCTGGGACGACGCCGTCGAGAGCGCCGTGGAGCGCTTCTCCAAGACCGTGCGCAACGTGCGCTCGGCCTACGTCAACGAGTTCACCACCGTCGTCGAGCACGGCAAGGTCCGGACCTGGCGGGTCAATCTTCAGGTGACCTTCGAGGTCGACGAGCCCAGGACCGCCGCGCCGGCGCGGGCGAGCCGGTCCAGGGCGGCTGGGTCGAAGGCGAAGACGAAAAAGAAGTAAGCCGCGACGAGACCGCTTCAGGGGCGACTCACGCCTCGCCGTGGTGAGTGGAGAGCTTCTCCGGGCTCACCCCGATCGAGGCGAGGGCGCGATTCCATTTGCCGGCGAGCTCGATGCCGAACAACAGCTCGTCGGACGGATCGCAAGTCAGCCAGGCGTTGGCGAGGATCTCGTTCTCGAGCTGGCCCGCGCCCCAACCGGCGTAGCCGAGCGCCAGGATCGCCTGGCGCGGCGCCTCGTCCGACGCGATCGCTTCGAGCACGTCCTTCGTCGCGGTCATGCCGACCCCGTCGAAGATGTCGAGCGTGGCGTCTTCGGAATAGAAGTCACTGGTGTGAATGACGAAGCCGCGGTCGCGGTCGACGGGGCCGCCGTTCAGCACGGGGCGGTCGGGCACGGTGATCGAGGACTCGATGCCGAGCTGTTCGAGCAGATCGGGCAGCCTGAGCGCGCCCATCGGCTTGTTGACGATGATGCCCATGGCGTGCTCGGGCGTATGCGCGCAGACGAGCACCAGCGAGCGGGCGAAGCGGGGATCGCCGATCACGGGCGTGGCGATCAGCATTTGGCCGGCGAGGGTCGTCTCGAACACGTCGGGCGAGTCGCTCATGACCCCATCGTCGCGGGCTGGGGACCGTCGTGCAACCCCTTCGTCCGCAATCAAAACCTCGCGAAAATCCCAATCAAGCCGTAGAGCGCGGCCGCGGCGGCTGATAACACCTTGCCGCAGCGTCAAAGTCCTCGCGAGCGAACGTCTCGGGCGGGCGGCGTCAAAGTTTTACGAACCCCCGATTGCGCGCCCGAGCGGTGCGATCAACCTCAGGAGGAGATCATGGCGATAGCAGTAGGCGACAAGCTGCCCGAGAGCGCGCTTCAGATTATCGGCCCGAACGGCGCCGAGCCGAAGTCGACGGGCGACGTCTTCGCGGGCCGCAAGGTGGCGCTGTTCGCGGTGCCGGGCGCCTTCACGCCGACTTGCTCGGCCAAGCACCTGCCGGGCTTCGTCCAGCAAGCCGACGCGATCAAGGCCAAAGGCGTCGACGACATCATCTGCGTGTCGGTCAACGACTCCTTCGTGATGGACGCCTGGGGCAAGGCGCAGGGCGCGGACGGCAAGGTGACGATGGCCGCCGACGGCGACGGCGCCTTCGCCAAGGCGCTCGGGCTCGACATGGACACCAAAGCGTTCGGCGGCGTGCGCTCGAAGCGCTACTCGATGCTGATCAACGACGGCGTGGTCGAGAAGCTCAATGTCGAAGAGGGCGGCGGCTTCGAGGTGTCAGACGCAGAGACGCTGCTCGGCCAGCTTTAGAACACGCGCGCCTCACCGAAACGTGAGGCCAGCGCCGCGCGAGGCGCGCTAAGACACGCGCCGCGAAACGAAGACTGCTTCGAGGGGATCATGAAGCTTGGTGTGATTGCGAAGACCGCGGCGCTCGGCGCGCTCGCGGCGTGCGCGGCTTGCGCGAGCATGGGCGACGACATGGCCGCAGACATGACGGACGGCATGGCGGACGCGGCGCCGGATTACATTCTCGCCGCTGTCGCCGATCCGATGCGGCCCGAGGGCGACGTCTTCCGCGACGGCCGGCGCAAGCCCGCCGAGGTGGTCGCCTTCGCCGGTGTCGAGCCGGGCATGACCGTCGCCGAGCTGATCCCGGGCAACGGCTACTACACCCGCATCCTCGCCCGTGCTGTTGGGCCTGAAGGCACGGTCTACACCCTGCCGTTCACCGAACCGCGCCGCGCCGCCTCTGAGGCGATCGACGGGGATGAGGAGAGCTATCCCAACGTCGAGCTGGTGGACGGCGCGCTTCAGGATTTCGCTTTGCCCGAACAGGTCGACCTCGTCTGGACGACCAACAACTATCACGACGTCCGCCAGGCGGCGCCGCTGATCAATCGCGCGGCGTTCAATGCTCTAAAGCCCGGCGGAATCTACTTCATCGTCGACCACCACGCCGTCTCGGGCCAGCGCGACGAAGCGATCGGGCTGCACCGCATCGACGTCGACCTGGTCAAAGAACAGGTGATCGCGGCGGGCTTTGTGCTCGACGCCGAGAGCGACATCCTGCGCAATCCCGAAGACGACCTGACGCTGCAGGTGTTCGAGCGGGACCTCAATCGCAACACCGACCGTTTCGTCCTGCGTTTCCGCAAGCCGGCCGAGTAGAGGGGGAAAAGATCATGCGTAAACGGATTCTGCTCGCGGCCGGGTTTGCCGCTTTGATCGGCCTTGGCGCCTGCGAGACCATGATGGAGCCTGCGTCCGCGTCGAGCAGCGCCGCGCTTGAAGCGAGGATCGCCGAGCTCGAAGAGGAAAATCGCGTCGCGCGATTGACGCTGGCCGAAGAGCAAGAGCGCAACGCCGCGCAGACTTTCCTGATGCGCCAGGAGATCGCCCGCCTGCAAGGCCAGATCGCGACGCTGCGCGAGCAATGCGGAGACGCTTGCGCGCAGTAGCGTGTCGGCGCCTCTCGGTTGACGCGCTTACGTTTGATCCTGTGCGTGATGTTTCCGGCGCTGCGCGGTCTTCAAGATCCAGCCGACGGCCGCGCCGAGCAGGAACGTGGCGATGATCATGAACGCGCGCTGGGTCTCGAACGTCCAGAAGACGATCGTGATCTGCACCAGGCCGAGGTTCTGCAGCAGGAACAGCGCGAGCAGGATCACCAGCCCGAGCGCGATCCAGTGGCGGATGCGTTTCATCTGACCTCCTCGTCGAGCTGCGCCCTGGCGCGTGCGCGAAAGGCGCAGAGCGCCGGACCCTAGCCGCTTTCGAACCCGCGCGGCCATTGGGGGATATTGCCGATATTGAGAAAGCCAGCATAAAGCGCTGTGTAGAGGTGCGCGGCGGAAGACCGTCGCGCGGTCGTCCGCCAGCGAAGGGAGCGCGTCGCGCTCGCGCATTGAAGTGCCCAGGTCCCGCTTTCTTCACAGCCGCCTGACGCGGCGGCTCGACGTCCTCGTTCGGAACCGTCTGTGGCTTCAGGTCCTGATCGGCCTCGTCGCCGGGGCGCTCGTCGGCCTCGCGCTCGGACCTGACATCGATCTTCTCGATCGTGCGGACGCCGAGCTGATCGGCGGCTGGCTGGCGTTGCCGGGGCGCCTGTTCCTCGCCGCGGTCGGCATGGTGATCGTGCCGCTGGCGGCCAGCTCGATCTTTCTCGGCATCGCCGGCAGCGGCGGCGGGGAGGCGCTCAAGTCCGTCGCCATGCGTTTGGGCGCTTTCGTCGTGCTGACCTCGACGGCCGCCGCCGGCATCGGCCTCGTTCTGGCGCGCAGCATCAATCTGGGCGGCGAAAGACAGATCATGGGCGGTCCGGTGGCCGCGCCGGCGACGGGCGGGGCGGAGGCGGACGAAGTCCTCTCGCCGCTCGAAACGATGACGCGGCAGCTGCCCGACTTCATCACCGCGCTCATTCCTCAGAACCTGACCGTGTCGCTGTTCGAGCAGGACATGCTGGCGATCGTCGTCTTCTCGATCTTCATCGCCGTCGCCGTGGTCAATGCGGACAACCGTGAGCTGACCAAGCCGCTCGTCGAACTGTCCGCGGCGATCCTCGAAGTCTGCATGACCGTCATCCGCACGGCGATGCGCTTTGCGCCGGTCGCGGTGTTCGGATTGATCGCGCAGACCGTCGCGGCGAGCGGTCTCGCGACGCTTCAACACTTGGCGATCTATTGCGTTGTCGTGCTGACCGGGCTGTTGGGGCTGTTGATTCTCTATGTCCTCATCGTCTCGCTGTTGGGCCGGATGTCGCCGCTCGGCTTTCTGAGGGCCGTCGCGCCCGTGCAGCTTCTGGCGTTCTCGACGTCGAGCTCGGCGGCGGTGATGCCGCTGACGATGAAGACCGCGGTCGAGAAGCTCGGCGCGTCGACGGCGACGGCGGGCGCGGTCGTGCCGCTGGCCGCGACGGTGAACATGGCGGGCACTGCGCTCTATCAGTCGGTGGCCATCGTATTCCTCGCCGAGATGTCCGGCGTCGATCTCGCGGTCGGAGATCTGGCGCTGATCATGGTGACCTTGACCGGCGCCTCGATCGGCGCGCCCGCTGCGCCGGGGGCGAGCATTGCAGTGCTCGCAGCCACCGCGACGAGCTTCGGCGTGCCGCTCGCGGGCCTGCCGCTGATCCTCGGCGTCGACCGTCTGCTCGACATGGCGCGGACGGTGGTCAACGTGACGGGCGACCTCGTCGCCTGTCGCTTGTTGTCGCTGGGAGATATCGCATCGCCGCCGATCGTCGAGATCGAGCCTGCGGGAGAGGGCGCGCCGGAAGGCTAGTTCTCGAAATCTACTCGTAGAACGCCTCGAGCGCCGGCATGTGCACAAACTCGAACTTCAGATTGTCAGGACCCAGAAAATAGACAGCGTAGTAGCCGCCAATCCCGAATGGGAACTCGGCCGGGCCGTCGAGGATGGTTCCGCCCAGGCGCGTCACCAGCTCGGCCATCTCGTCGACCCGTTCGTGCGTGTCGGCGTTGAAGGCCATGTGGTGCAGGCCCGGCTCGTAAACCTCGAACGGATGCTTGGCGAGGTCGCCTTTGGCCTCCCAGATGTTGAACGCGATGTTCGTAGCCGGATTGAGGTTGATCGACACCCGCGTGCCGGAGTTCTCTCCGCGCTCATGATAGGTGTAGCCGAGGAAGTCGAGCCACGGTTCGAAGAACGCCATCGCCGCGTCCAAATCGGAAACCGTGATCGAGACGTGATTGAGCGTGCCGAGCCAGCGGTTCATCCAGGTCTCCCCTCGTTATGGAAGACTTTACAATTGAGGGTTGTTCGGGCTGTCAAGGTTGCAGTTCGAAAAGACCTCTAAAACAATAAGTTATGTGAGGCGAGGGCGCGCGGGCGGCGTCTGAACGTCGTTCACGGGCCGGGAAAATCGTCCCTCCAATCCCTCTATCGTGCACGGATCATTAAGCGAATACTTTGAAGCGTAAGCGGCGAGCATTGTCGCCGCACCCGATTTCACGAGGCCCGCCATGGACCCGATCGCCTATCTGCCGTTCCTCTTCGTCATCGTCGCGGTGATCCTCGCGTTCACCGGGATCAAGGTCGTCCCGCAGGGTCACAACTACACGGTCGAGCGGTTCGGCCGCTACACGAAGACCTTGAAGCCCGGCTTGCATTTCATCATCCCGCTTTTCGACGTGATCGGAAAGAAGATGAACATGATGGAGACCGTGCTCGACGTGCCCAACCAGGAGGTCATCACCAAGGACAACGCCATGGTGTCGACCGACGCGGTGGTCTTCATCCAGGTCATGGACGCGGCCAAGGCCGCCTACGAGGTCAACAACCTTGTCAACGCGATCACCAACCTGTCGCTGACAAACGTGCGGACTGTCGTCGGCTCGATGGACCTCGACGAGGTGCTCTCGCGTCGTGACGACATCAACGAGCGGCTCTTGAAAGTCATCGACGCGGCGACCAACCCGTGGGGCGTCAAGGTCACCCGCATCGAGATCAAGGATCTTTCGCCTCCGCACGACATCACCGAGGCGATGGCCAAACAGATGAAGGCCGAGCGTGAGAAGCGCGCCGAGATCCTGCAGGCCGAAGGCCACAAGGCGTCCGCCATCCTCGAGGCCGAGGGCGAGAAGGAAGCCGCGATCCGCGAGGCCGAAGGCCGCCGCGAAGCCGCCTTCCTCGACGCCGAGGCGCGCGAGCGCGAGGCCGAAGCCGAAGCGCGCGCGACCGCGATGGTCTCCGAGGCGATCGCCAAGGGCGACAAGTCTGCGATCAACTACTTCCTGGGTCAGCGCTATGTCGACGCGTTCGAGAAGCTGGCGATGTCGAACCAGCAGCGCACGCTGATCCTGCCTGCTGAGTTGTCCGGATTGTCTGCTATGCTCGGCGGGATTTCCGAGATCGCCCAGTCCGCGCTCGGTCCGCGCGACGCCGAGGGCGAGCCCAACGGAGCCGGCGGAGAAACGCCATGGAATCGCTGATCACCTTTCTTGACGGACTGACGATCTGGCATTGGTGGATCCTCGCCGCGGTCCTTCTGGTCTGCGAGCTTCTGACCGGGACCACCTATCTGCTCTGGCCGACCGCCTCGGCGTTCGTCGTCGGCCTGATCGCGGCGACGCTGTCGCCCTTCGCCGGCTGGGAGGTTCAGCTGATCGCGTTTGCGGCGCTGACCACCATCACGACGCTGGCGGGCGACAAGTTCGTCTCCAAGCGCTGGTTCGCCACCGACAAGCCGATGCTCAACGAGCGCTCCGAGCAGGTCGCCGGCGAGAAGGTGATCGCCACGGCTGCGTTCGTGGCGGGCGAGGGCCGGGTGCGCTTCGGCGACAGCGTTTGGTCGGCCGAGATGGTCGACGGCGGCGACGCGGCCGAGGGCGCGATCCTCGAGGTGGTCCGCATCGAAGGCGCGACGCTGATGGTGCGCGCGCCGGAGGCGGCCGCTCCGACAGACCACGGCGAACCAGGCGAGCCCGCGCCGGCGGCGTAGGGCGGGCGGGAGACGAGATCCGCGCCCGGCGCTCAGCCTCCGCCGCTGCGCATTCTGTCGCGCAGCAATACGATCGACATCTTGTCCCGCGTGACTTGCTCAACGATCGCGTCGCCGACGCCGAGGGTGCTGAAGCGGTTCCATTCGCGTGAGCGCAGAACCGGCACAATGATCCTGAACGGTCCCCGCATCATGAAGCCGAACGCCAGGGTCGTGAATATCATCCCCGCGACGACGATATGAGCGACGATGTTCCAGGTCGACAGAAACGGCTCGCGAAACCCCGACGCCGCCATGATGGCGAGGCAGAGCACGATCAGCGAGCTCAAGCACAGCGTCACGCCGCCGACGTAGTAGAGCGCCGTGTTTCGCCGGATCTGAAACATGATGTTCCGAACCAGGAACTCCAGAAACAGCTGCCGAATGCTAAGCCAGTGGTAGGACAGCGCCCAGGATGCGGCGAGTTCTCTCAGCGTATCCTTCTGAGATTCCGTAAGCTGAGCTTCTGCTTGGAGCGACTCTCGTTGCGCGACCCGAAACAGATTGTTTACGCGCGCGAACTTCGTGGTGATGAAGTTGTCGAGGCTGAGCGCGTTCTCCCTCTGAATGTGCGTATAAGAAAACTGGTAGATGAAAACGATGATCAGCGTGGCGATTCCGATGGACCCCGCGCCCATGAGGAGTTCGTTCACGCCGGGCAGAGTCAGTGGAACGTCGTCGAACAACGGACCTTGTCTGACAATGGCGTCGAACGGATTAAAAAACAAAATGCTGGCGAGAGCCCAAATCACCAGCGTGAAGACCCCAGGGACAACATACATATAGAGGTACCGGGTATTGTCGTTGGTTTTCTCCCTGGCCTCCTTCGTGACGTTGAAGAAGAGCCTGTCGATCCCGCCTTTTTCGATCTGCAGCGCGTCGCGGATGAACTGTGATTCAACGTCTTCGTAGAAGACATCCTCGCGCGGGAAGAGTTGCATTCGCTGCGAGTAGAACGCCGACGCTTTCGACGCGAGCTCTTTGGCCGAGTCGAGCGTCAGCGCGATCGTCG
>JASFUX010000107.1:0-11036 GCA_050050115.1 Maricaulaceae bacterium
CCGAGAGCTGGACCTCGCCGCAGGCCGCTAGCGCGTCGAGCGAATGGTTCAGATCCGCCGTCACCGAGGCGGGGTGCGCAAGCAAGGCGACGCGCTTGCCCTCAAGCGGCGCGCGCAGCTTGGGGTTCTCGAGCAGCCGGTCGATTCCGAATTTCATGGCTTCTCCGTAAGCGGAAGCTCAAGCGCGAAGGCGTCGGCGTGATGAAAGTCCGGCCGGCCCGGCGGATGCCTGAGCGCCCAATAAGACAACTCGCCGTCGACCGTTTCGATCACCGCCGCGACGCCGAGACACCAGGTCGCGGCGGTCGACAATGCGCCCGCGCCGGAAAGATCGACCACGGCCTCGAGCGTGAAGCCCGCCTCCCCCGCCGCCGCAGTGATCGCCGGCGCGCCGATCTCGCTTGCAGAGGTCATGTCCGTCCGATAGCCGCTGAACCTGTAGGCCGCCCAAGCGCGCGAGGGCGCGAAGTTGAACTCGTAATACGCTTCGCCAGCCGGCGCATCCTTCGGCGAAACGCGAACGAAGGCCTCAAAGCAGCTGTGTCGCCACAGCTCGTCGGCGCGAACGAGCGCGCCGGGCTCTGCCAGGCGCAGCTCATCCGTTCGGCCGGTCAGCACATAGCGCAACGACAGCGTCTCCGGCCGCGGGCGCGCGATCTCGACCTCGATGCGGTCGACGGCGGCGCAGCGCGAGCTGGGATGAAGACGAAGGGCGTGGGCCATGGCGGGCGGGGCGCGGTCCGGCGGCGAGACGGGCGATCGGCGTGAAACTATGCTTACTTGGCGCCCAACGAGAAGCGCCGAAGCGCGCGTAAAAGAGTTCGAGGAGGAATTGCAATGCAGCACTGGCGGATCGGCGACGTCACCGTCACCAAGATCGTTGAACTCGAGATGTCGGGCGGGATGCGCTTCGTGCTGCCCCAGGCGACGCCGGAAGCGATCATCGATCTCGCCTGGCTCAGACCGCACTTCATGACCGATGAAGGCCGGATGATCTCCAGCGTGCATGCGCTCGTGGTCGAGACGCCCGACCGCCGCATCCTCGTGGACACCTGTGTCGGCAACGACAAGGAACGCATGCCGCTGAAGAACTGGCACCTGCTGCAGACGTCGTTTCTCGGCGATCTCGCCGAAGCGGGTTATGCGCGCGACAGCATCGACACGGTCTTGTGCACCCATCTGCACGTCGACCATGTCGGCTGGAACACCATGCTCAAGGACGATCGATGGGTTCCGACGTTCGAGCGCGCCCGCTATCTGATGGCCGAGACCGAGTTCGAGTATTGGCGCACCCAAGAGAGCGACGAGCTGGAAAGGGTCGTGTTCAGCGATTCCATTGCGCCCGTGTTCGACGCCGGTCTCGTCGATCTCGTCGAAACCAGCCATCGCATCTGCGATGAGGTCGACCTCGTTCCGACTCTCGGCCACACCCCGGGCCACGTCAGCGTGCGCATCCGATCAAAAGGCGAGGAAGCGCTGATCACCGGCGACTTCCTGCATCATCCCTGTCAGTTCGCTCATCCCGAATGGGCGGCGACGCCGGACTATGACCAGGACGCCAGCACCGCGACGCGCCGGCGGATGTTCGACGCGCTCGCCGACACGCCGACACTGATCATCGGCACCCACTTCGCCGGCGCGACCGCGGGCCGCATCGTCCGCGACGGCGACGCCTACCGGCTCGACGTCTAAGCCCGCGCCGTCTCGCGCCAAATCGGAGATTCGCACGCCTCGCGCATTGCCTGCTAGCATCGCGCCGGCAAACCAACGCGGGAGGGGGCGCCTTGATCGGCCTCTACATCCTCTTGAGCCTGCCGGCGATCGCCATCCTCGCGGGCATCTTTCTCTACAACCGTCTCGTCCGGCGCGATCAGATGGCGCGAAACGGCTGGTCGGACATCGACGTTCAATTGAAGCGCCGCGCCGACCTCGTCCCGCATCTGGTCGACGCGGTGAAGGGCTACGCGGCGCACGAGCAGTCGCTGTTCGCCGAAGTCGTCGAAAAGCGCAACGCGGCGCTCGCGGCGGGCGGCGACGTCGACGCGCGCGGGCGGACCGAGAGCGATTTTTCTCAGCCGGTCGCGCGGCTGATCGCACTGGGCGAAGCCTATCCGGAGCTCAAGGCGTCGGAGAACTTTCTCGGCCTGCAGAAAGAACTCGCGAACACCGAAAACAAGATCGAGATGGCGCGGCGCTTCTACAACGGCGCGGTGCGCGAGCTGAACGTCGCCGTGAGCACCTTTCCCGGCAATCTGCTCGCCGGCCCGCTCGGCTTCGCACATCGGACGTACTTCGAAATCAAGACCGCAGAAGCCGCGGCGCCGCAAATCGATCTGCGAAGCCCGCGCGAGAGCGACGCGTGAGGCTGGCGGCGGTCCCCCTCGCTCTTCTCGCTTCGCTGCTGCTCGTTGGAGCTGCGCAAGCGCAGGAGCAGATCAACAGCTTCGACGTCACCATCGAGGCGCACACGGACGGCGACGTCACCGTCACCGAGATCATCAACGTCACGTCGGAAGGCCGGCAGATCCGCCGCGGCATCTTCCGCGACCTGCCGCGCTACTACACCCAGAACGGCGGGCTGCAGCGCTATCAGTACGATGTCGAGCAAGTGCTGCGCGACGGCGAGCGCGAGCCCTACAACGTCAGCGGCGTCGACAACGCTTTGCGCATACGGATCGGCGACGAGGACGTGTTCCTCGACCGCGGCCGGCACGTCTACGAAATCCGCTACCGCGTGCGCAATCAGGTGCGCTACTTCGACGATCACGACGAGGTCTACTGGAACGCGACCGGGACCTACTGGGATTTTCCGATCCTCTCGGCGCGGGCGACGGTGGTCCTGCCGCCGGGCGCGGAGATCCTCGATACGAGCGGCTATACCGGACGTTTCCGCGATGAAGGCTCGGACTATCGCTACAGCCGCCAGGGCGATGCGCATGTCTTCGAGGCGACCCGCCGGCTTGGCGCGCGCGAGGGCCTCACCGTCTCAGTCAGCTTCGCAAAGGGGCTGATCGACCCGCCCTCGGCGGCCGACCGCGGCGTGCTCTGGTGGCAGCGCTACGGCGCGCTGATGATCCTGCTTGGCACGCTCGGCGGGCTCGGCTGGTTCTACTACCGCGCCTTCGACCGGGTTGGCCGCGATCCGGCGAAGGGTCCGGTGTTTCCCCGCTATGCGCCTCCTGACGGCTACTCACCCGCGGCGGTCCATCAGATCTACAAGCGGGCGATCTCAGGCCATGACGCGCTGATCGCGACGCTGATGAGCCTGGCCGTGAAGGACCGCATCAAGATCGACGCGCCGGACAAGAAGACGACCACCCTGACGCGTTTGCGGGAGAACACGTCCGACAAGCCGTTGTCGGAGGAAGAAACCGCGCTGCTCGTCGCCCTCTTTCGACACGCCGACACGCGCACGCTCGGCAAGAAGTACGACTCCAGCTTCACCAAGGCCTACACGAAATTCAAAACCGACGTCGGCCGCCGGTTCGGCGACGACTATTTCAAATGGAACCTCGGCTACGCGATCGTCGCCGTCCTCCTGTCGATCATCGCCATCGTCATCGCCGCGCGGGCCTCGATCGGCTGGACCCATGCGATGACCATGGCCGTTCTCGCGCTCGCGGGCCTCAACGCCTGGTTCATGTATCTGCTGCCCGCGCCGACCCGGAAAGGCCAGGACGTGCGCACCGAGATCGAGGGTCTGAAGCTCTACATGGAGAAGGCCGAGAAGCTGCAGCTGAACGCCGTCGAGGTGGGAAGCGAAGCCCCGCCGCCGATGACGGTGGAGCGCTATGAGACCTTCCTGCCCTACGCCATCGCCCTCGGCGTCGAGAAGCCGTGGACGGAACACTTCGAGCGTTTGCTGCCGGAAGAGGCGCGCAACTACCATCCGCGCTGGGCCGGCGTGCACGGCGGCTACAACTCGGCCCATGCGCTGAACACGGCGCTCGTCGGCGCGATGACCTCGGGCGTGACCAGCGCCCTGCCGCAAAGCTCCGGCTCGTCCGGCGCAGGCGGCGGAGGCTTTTCCGGCGGCGGCGGAGGGGGCGGCGGCGGCGGGGGGTGGTGATCCGCGAGGAGACTGCCAAATGATCGGCAACGAACAAGCCGTGCGAGACGCACCACTACGATCAATTGCTGCAACCGCGCTGGCAACCGCCGGGTTGGCCGCAGCGACGCTGCGCATGGAAGTCTGGGTCGGCAACGTTCTGGGCGTCTACTACCCGTCCTCTGTCACATTATCGATCGGATGGCTGTTCCCGTTGATCGCGGTCGTTGTCGGCGCACGTTTCGGCCGACGCGCGCTGCTCCCTTTCGTACTCGCGGCCCCTTTCTTTGTCGTCAGATGGGCGCTTCGGTTTCCGCCTGACTTCGATCGTTCAATGTCCATCTCGAGTGTCGGAGGCGGCTTCGGGATCGAAATCTGGCTGTTGTCTCTGCTGGCGATCGTCGCGTTTTCGGAGACGGTGTCCATTGCAACGGCGCGCCCTTCGATCAAGATCCGGCGCCCGATCGCTATCGGATTGCTGGCGGTTCTGACAATCGAAACGGGTATTAGTTTCCTTCCCTTCGAAACCCTCGCCTTCGCCACAACAATCGACCCTCCGTCAGCCATCGCAGTTGTCGCTTTCGTGCTAGTCGCATCGCGCTGGCAAACACTTGGCGAGGTCATCGCCGCGGTAGCGGCGCTTACAGCCGCGACCATCGTGGTGAGCGTGGTCCTCAGCCAACTGCCTCACAACGAGGTCGGGGTGAGCGGAGTGCGGCTTTGGGCGTCCTGGGGTAGTCAGTGGTGGACGACCGCTGGGGCCGGTATTGCGGCCGCGCTGGCCGGCGAGGCTTTTCTCGCAGCGTGGCTAGGTAGAGCAAGAATTCCGGGAAACATCCGTCTGCCAATTTTGATCCCGGCATCACTCACAGTGCTTGTCTTCGGGCCAAGCTTATTGGCGTTGGGCCGGCTCTTTTTCGGCGACGGCTTGGGACTTAATCCGGGAGAAGATTACTTCTTTATTCTCATCCCTCCGATCATCGGCCGCGAGTCTCTGTTTGTACTCGGGTCCCTCGCACTAACTTTGGGAGCCGCTGGAGCCTATCGCGCGCCCATCTGGGCTCCGCTTGCCCTTACAGCTGCAGCTGCGATCAAACTCGCGACCATCAACGCGGTGAATGAAACAGGGTTCGCGTTGCCGTTTGGAAACTACATCCAGGAGACGACGCCGGTTTTACTCATCACATTTGCCTACGCCCTGTTCGGTGCGGTCTGCATCAACAGAGTACGAACGGCAGCAAAAACAGCGACGACGACCTAGCGCCGCCTCTACCCCACGCCCTCGCAGAACCGTGCAATCCGCTTCATCGCCTCTTCGAGCGAGGCGTTGTCGGTCGCGTAGGAGATCCGGCAGGCGCTCCCGCGGCCGAAGGCCGAACCCGGGACCACCGCGACGCCCTCTTCCTCGAGCAACGCCGTGGCGAAAGCGACATCGTCCGGCATCGCCGCGCCCTTGGGCGAGGTCTTGCCCATCAGCGCCGAAAGGTCGGGGAAGACGTAGAAGGCCCCGCCCGGCTTGCGGCAGGTCACGCCCTTCGATGCGTTCAGCCCCTCGACGACAAGGTCGCGGCGCGTCACGAACGCGGCGTTGCGCTCGGGCAGGAAATCGAGCCCGCCGTTCAAGGCCGTCACCGCCGCCCACTGCGAGACCGAGCACGGATTGGACGTCGTCTGAGAGATCACCGTGCGCATCGCCTTGATCAGGTCCGCCGGCCCCGCGCCATAGCCGATCCGCCAACCGGTCATCGAAAAGGCTTTCGACACGCCGTTGGTCGTCAGCGTGCGCTCGTAAAGCCGCGGCTCGACCTCGGCCATCGTCGCGAACGTCAGGCCGTCGTAGAGCAGGTGCTCGTACATATCGTCGGTCATCACCCAGACTTGCGGATGATTGACCAGCACGTCGGTCAGCGCCTTGATCTCGTCACGCGTATAAGCCTCGCCGGTCGGGTTCGACGGCGAGTTGAACACCAGCCACTTGGTTTTCGGCGTGATCGCGCGCTCCAAAAGCTCCGGCGTCATTTTCCAGCCGGTCTCGGGGCCGGTGTCGATCGCCACCGGCGTTCCGCCGCACACGGACACCATCTCGGGATAGGACACCCAGTAAGGCGCAGGGATCAGCACCTCGTCGCCCGGGTCGAGCGTGGCGAGGAAGGCGTTGTAGAGCACCGGCTTGCCGCCCGGCGCGACGTGCACCTGGCCAACCTCGTAGGAGAGATTGTTCTCGCGCTTGAACTTCTCGACGATCGCTTCCTTGAGCTCCGGGATACCGTCGGCAGGGGTGTACTTGGTCCGTCCTTCTTCGATGGCCTGGATCGCCGCCGCCTTGATGTGCGCGGGCGTGTCGAAGTCCGGCTCGCCCACGCCGAGGCCGATCACGTCCCGCCCCGCGCGCTTCAATTCAGCGGCCTTGGTGGTCACCGCGATGGTGGCCGAGGGCTTCACGCGCTGGACGGCTTGGGAAAGCGGAGCGGCGGGCATGGGAGAGATCCTCCGTGAGGCGGGTTGAAGTGCGCGACCGCTATAGGCCGCGCCGGGCGCAAGGCCAACCGGAGATGGGTTCAGAGCGCGCAAAAAGCGACGCGCGGCAGTTCATCGTCCTCGCGCGGATGACGTGCGGGAGGAATGATGCTTTCTTACGACGAGCCGTGAGATGAGCTGTGGGAGGGCCGCATGTCAGGGCGCGCAAGCATCGGGCTGGGGTTCATCGCGCTAAGCCTGGGCTTTCTCATCCCCACGGCCAGCGCCCTGGTGTTCGAGCCGCAGATGGGCTTTCAGGCGCCGGCGGACTTTTTCCGGATCGATCTCATACGCCAGGGATACGACTCGGCGATCTGGCGGCTGGGCGACGCCGCGGAAATCCTGTTTGCAGTCGCGCTGCTGCTTGTCGCAGCGGGCTTGAGTCTTTGGCCTAAGGCCTCCGGAGCGGTTCTCGGCCGCGCCGCGGTCGCGGCGGCGACCATGTCCGCAGGCCTGTTCCTTGTCGTCGGCATGATCGGGATCGTCGGCGTCGAGACGGCCGAAGGGATCGGCGCGATCGATCAATCGCTCGCCGATCCGGGGCTCGCCTCCGCCATGGTGGTCAGAAGCGCCTTTCGCGCGGCCAGCGTCTTCGCAACGGGCGTCTTCCTGCTCGCCTTCATCGCCGCCTCGTTGGCGCAACGACTCGTTCACCCGATCATCGCGCTGCTGGGGCTCGTCCCGGCGGCCGCGTCGTTCGCGTTTCCGTGGATCATGCTGCCCGTGCCGCTGGCCTACGTCGTCTGGTTCGGGCTCGCCGGCGCGAACCTCCTCGCAGCGCGCGACGCCTGACGCCCGCCGCGCGGACGTCGCCGATCAAAATTTCGCGACCGCTGCATTCGATCCGGCGCTTTGTTTGACAGAAGCTACACTTGTCGTTTTAACTGACGACATCCGTAGCTGAGGACCGTTGCGAGAACAGCTTGTGTTGTTCGAGGGTGCGCGGAGGCAGCTTTCTTGGCGCGGTTTCGGCGCATCGCATCCCTAATCGCTTGCCAAACAGACTTTATCGTTTATCAATAAGAAAAAGATCGCGCTCGCGCATGATCACCGACGGGGAGACGGCATGTTCAAAGAGTGCGCGGCTGCGCTGAGTTCAGTCTTGTTCGCCGCCCTCGGCGCGCCCGCCATCTTCCCCACCCTCTCTTCCGCGTTGGCGCAAGACGACCTCCGGCCCGACGGCGAAGACGCGAACGCCAGCCAAGGCGTGATCTCTTTCACCCCTGAAGATTTCGCCGCCGCGCGCCCGAACACGGCGCTCGACATGATCAACCGCATGCCGGGCTTTTCCTTCGACGGCGGGGACAACGTGCGCGGCTTCGCCGGCGCGGCGGGCAACGTGCTGATCGATGGCCGCCGGCCCGCCACCAAGTCCGAAAACCTGTCGAGCACGCTGGAGCGGATTCCCATCGATCAGGTCGAGCGCATCGACATCATTCGCGGCGGCGCGCCGGGGATCGACATGCAAGGCCAAACGGTCATCGCCAACGTCATCCGCCACCAGGTCGACACCTTCCAGCAGATCATCTCGCTGAGAGGCATCATCTTCGCCGAGACCGGACATCCCTTGTACGGAGGAAGCTATCAGGCGACGCGCCGCGTCGGCGAGCATCAATTCGACTTCGAACTGCGCCGCGAGATCCGCTACGACGACTCCATCGGCTTCGGGACGCGCACGACCTTGGACGCGGCGTTAAACGACATCCTGATCGAGGACGCCTTCAATGAAGCGGACGGGACCGCACACAACGCGCGCGCCAACTACCAGGGCCCTCTCGCGGGAGGTCAGTTCAACATCAACGGGCTGATCGGCGCCGACGAGTTCAAGAACGAGTCGCACTACTTCAGCACCGACACGGATGAAGTTTTCGTCAACAGAGGGGCCAACGACCGCGGCGAGATCGGCTTCAACTTCTCACGGCCTCTGACCTCGCGCTTCGAGATCGAGTTCATCGGCCTTTCCAAGATCGCATTCGGAGAGGGGCGCAACACCGGCGAGACGGACACCTCCTCGTCGCTGCTCGAGGTCGAGGCCGAGGCCGGCGAAACGATCGGGCGCACCGAGCTGAGCTTCGCACCGAGCGACACCCTGACCTTCGAAGGCGGGGGCGAGATCGCCTACAACTATCGCGAACAGCAGGTCGCCCTGACGGTCGATGGCGCCGCGATCGCACTGCCCGCCTCGGACGTCCTGGTCGAGGAGCTGCGCGGGGAAGCCTTCGCCCAGGCCTCCTGGCGTCCCAGCGATCGCTATTCGTTCGAAGCCGGCGTGCGCGTCGAGGAGTCGACCATCACCCAGTCGGGCGACACCGACCTCGAGCGCTCCTTCGTCTATCCCAAGCCGCGGCTGGTCGCGACCTGGTCGCCCACGGACGGAACCCAGCTTCGCTTTCGCGCCGAGCGGGAGGTCGGCCAGCTCAACTTCTCCGACTTCGCTTCGAGCGTGAACCTCTCCACCGACGTCCTGAACGCCGGCAATTCCCAGCTCGAACCGGACAAGACCTGGGCTTACGAGCTTGAGCTTGAGCGCCGCTTCTGGGACGACGGCGCCGTGGTGCTCACCTTGCGCCACGAGGACATCACCGACGTCGTCGACCGCTTCCCCTTCTTCGTATTCGTCGACGACAACAACGACGGCGTGCCCGACGACGCGGACATGAACGGCGAGCCCGACCAGATCCTCGTCAGCGGACCGGGCAACATCGGAGATGGAACCAACGACGTGATCGAGCTCAACTTGGCGCTGCCGCTCGACCGCGTCGGCCTCGAGGGCGGCGAGTTCCGGTTCGACGCGCTCTTTCGGGACAGCGAAGTCACCGATCCGTTGACCGGCGAGACCCGCCGCATCTCCGGCCAGCGGCCGAACAACATCAGCGCGTCCTATCGCCAGGACCTGCCGGCGCGCGATCTGACCTTCGGCGTGAATTATTTCGCCGGCTGGAGCGAGCGGCGCTATCAGCTCGAACAGGTTCTCGCTCTCGACCTGCGCAACTACTGGGCGACGTTCGTCGAGTACAAGCCGACCGACCGCCTCACGCTGCGCGCCGGGCTGAACAACCTCGCCCCCTACAGCTTCACCATCGAGCGCAGCCGCTTCGACGGCCCGCGCGACACGGGCGCTCTGCTCTTCGTGGAAACCGAAGAGCGCGACTCCCAGATCATCGGCGAGCTGCGCGCGCGGTTTACGTTCGACTAGGAACGGCGACAATCAGCCGATCGCTGAGCGGTGGTTAGGACACCCAGACATTTCGAAATCCGATTACAGACCAAAGTGCGGTCTCTGGATCTCGCTCAAGCAGAACAAACCCACCGGCGCCGCACAATCCGCCACAATAACTCTGCTCGTAGACCAGCGCGTATGTACCGTCCTCAGAGTAACCTACCCGCGATGCGCTATAAATGGTGACGAAGACGTCATCGCCATTGGCGATAGCCGCCGCCTCGGCGTACAGGCGATCGAGCGATTGAAACGTAAAGCGCGACGCACCGGCGCCATCGCCAAAGCAATGATCGATCGAAAGCTCCGGTCCAGAAAAAATCGACGAGAAGAGAGGCTGCGCGTCGAACTCGAAGTGATCCAGAACGGGAACTTCAAACTGCTCATCGCCGATCGACAGGAGTTCGGTTTCACCAGTTTCTCTTGAAAAGGACCATGGATCGCCCGTGTCGAAATCATCCCTCCATTCGTCATATCGCGTGGACGGCCGGAAGAACTTGATCTCCTCAACGTCCAGGTTCCGAGAAAGAGCGCGATAAACCGCGCAGGATCTCTCATCAGCCGGCACGGCGGCCGACCGCCGCCTGCGCTCCTCGATCTCGATCGAAATATTTCCGGCCGCGCGATCTATCGTCCATGCGAACTCGTCGAGCCGGCCCGCGACCGCCGACACTACGTCTGGCGTGTAGCAGGGGGAGACTTGGTCTCGCTCGAATATCGAGGAGAGTTGGGCAAGTCTTTGAGATTCCGGCGCCTCTGCGTCCAGGGCGCGCACCTCGCGAAGCAGACATTTGGAAGGCGCATACCCGCGCTCGGCCGACGAGCTGAGGAACTCCATCGCAACATCGTAGTCCGCGGTGACGCCGTCACCCCGAGCATGCATGCGCGCCAAGTTGTACCCTGAAATATCGTCGCCGGACTCTTGAGCGCGTTCGAACCACGAATGAGCTTGGTCGAAGTCCACATCCACGCCGTAGTCCCCATGATAGTAAGCGACTCCGAGTTCGTTCTGAGCTGCGCCTTCGCCTTTCGCCGCCGCTTCGCGAAGCAGCCGCCAACCGGTAGAGCGCAGCTCTTCCTCGGTGAGATCGGGATCGAGACCGGACCAGTCCGGGTGCTCGGACTCTACAACTGACCAGTGGAGTAGACCCAGATACGTGAGCGCCTCAGCGTCACCCGCCGCCGCACAATCGACCAACGCCGCGTTTGCTTCCCAATCCCGCTCAACTTGCCCAATACCGCAACCTTGCGTCG
>JASFUX010000108.1:0-10945 GCA_050050115.1 Maricaulaceae bacterium
CGGGCGGGGGATTCCGCGGTGCGCTGGATGGCCGAGGTCTACGAGGTCGCGATGACCAGGTTTGTCGGCGCGGTCCTCACGATCGGGCGGAGTATTGACCGCGGTCTGCACGTGGTCTTCTCGCCGCGGGGTGCGCTTAATCGCGATGTGCCCAACGGCGTACTGG
The DNA here is from genome assembly GCA_050050115.1 of Maricaulaceae bacterium. Taxonomy (GTDB): domain Bacteria; phylum Pseudomonadota; class Alphaproteobacteria; order Caulobacterales; family Maricaulaceae; genus JASFUX01. Next base: position 167 of record JASFUX010000108.1, read on the forward strand.
CGATCTGGACGGCGATACTGCTCGGCGTCGCGATTATTATCGTCAGTCTCGCGCCTGGATAGATATTGGAAGAAGTTTTCCAATAGTGTTGAATTGTTAGCCAAGCAGTTCTAGGGTTAATTCCGAAGACCAATTGGAGGCCTTCGGTGAAAGACCGTCTAGAGATCGTTGAAATGGCGACGGACATCGTCGCTGCTTATGTCGGCAACAACGCCTTACCGGCGTCTGAGCTGCCGCAACTCTTGTCAGGCGTGCATTCCGCCTTGTCGAATGCGGCTGATCAGGCCGAGCCGGCGAACGAGCCCGCCGCCCAGCCGGCGGTGTCGATCAAGAAGTCGATTACGCCCGACTACTTGATTTGTCTTGAGGACGGTCGGCGCTTCAAGTCGCTCAAGCGTCATCTGCGGACCAAGTTCGACATGTCGCCCGACGACTATCGCCGCAAGTGGGGCTTGCCCGCCGATTATCCGATGGTCGCCCCCAACTATGCCAAGGCTCGCTCCGAGCTCGCAAAAAAAATGGGCCTTGGCCAGCGCCGGGATTGATCCCGCACCTAGTCTTTTCAAGACCCTGAAAGTCTACATCTAGCGGCTGCGTCGCATCGCTGCGGCGCGCGTAGATGTGCTTGTGCTCCCAATGATAGGAAAGTTATCCTCTTTGCTCAAAGGCGGATGTAGGCTCTGCAACCAGAGCGATTGTCCGTCAGAGCAGGGAGTTCAGTATGCACCGTATAAACGACAGGGAGGACGATGTCGCACGCGCCAGGCTCGCCCAGCAGGCCGTGGCGTTCGCATTCGGCGAGGCGCTTGAAGAGATCGCCGCGCCGACCCGCGCCTCGCGACGCGCCGCTGCGGCCCGCCAGACTGCGATGTATCTGGCGCACGTCTCCTTTGGGATGAGCTTGGCGCGCGTCGCCTATGCGTTTGGCCGCGACCGCAGCACCGTCGCCCACGCCTGCCGCGTCACCGAGGACCGACGCGAGGATCGCGGCTTCGACGACGATCTCGAGAAGATCGAGGAATTCCTGCGCGCCGCGCCCGCCGAGGTGCGTCATGACCACAAGAGGGCGGCGTGAGCGCTTCGGCGACCGCCGAACGGCGCGCCTTGAAGCGCCTCGCCGCCGCTGGGGCGGTGGCGAGGCCCGTGGCGGACGGAGCAGACGAATATGGCGTCTACGCCCGCGGAGACCGCCGCCGCCGTCCCTTGGCGCGACTCGCGGCCGGCGCGGCGCGCCGGTTGGTCTCCTCAGGTGCGCTGCAGTCGGACGGCTCGGAGGATGGGCTGGTCTTGAGCGAGCCCGGGCGCGCGCTCGCTCGGCGTACGGAGCACGCAGGCGCTGACGCTTTCCGCGCGCAGCATATGGATCTCGAGACTACGGCTCGGCGCGAGGTGGAGGTGGGAGCCTGCGCGCGCGACGAATCTGCTGACGCGACCGTGACGATCAACCGGGCGGAGTCGCCGTTGGCGTGGTTGATGCGGCGGCAGGGCGCTGGTGGCGAGAGTTATCTTTCCCGGCGCGAGTTCGCGGCGGGGGAGCGCCTACGCGGCGACTTCATCAAGGGCCGCTATCTCGGCAGGCTGACGAGCGACTGGACGGCGCCGCCGCGCGGCTCGGCGCCGCGCAGCGCTGGAGAGGCCCGTCTTGATCCGGCGGAGTCGGCGGTGGCGGCCCGGGCCCGGGTCTCGCGCGCGCTCGAGCACGTCGGCGACGGGCTTGATCGCGTGCTGAGCGCGGTGTGCCTGGAAGGCCGCGGCCTTGACGACGTCGAGCGCGGCTTCGGCTGGCCGCGCCGGTCGGGCAAGGTCGTGTTGCGGATTGCGCTGGGGCGGCTGGCGGACTTCTACGGCTATCCCGCCGAGGCGCCCGAAACGGCGGCCTGAGCGATCGCGCGGATGCGCTCGACCATGGCCCTGAGCCCGTTCGAGCGCTGTGGCGAGAGATGCTCGTCGAGACCCAGCTTGCTGAGCACCTCTTCAGAATCGACAGCGAGGATCTCCGCCGGCGTGCGGCCCGAATAGACCCGCATTAGAATCGCTGCGAGGCCGCGGACGATGTGGGCGTCGCTGTCAGCCTGGAAGGCGATCCGCGCGCCGTCGTCGACAGGCTCGGCGATCAGCCAAACCTGGCTGACGCAGCCGCGCACGCGGTTGGCTTCGGTGCGCGCATCGTCGGGAAACGCCGGCAGCTTCTCGCCCAGAGAGATGACGTGCCGGTAGCGCTCCTCCCATTCGTCGAGGAAGGAGAACTCGTCGACGAGCGCCGCGATGTCTTCGGAAATATCGCCCATGCAGAGGAGTTAGAGGCTTGCGTAGCGCAGCGCAATCGGTTCGGTCTGGGCGTTGTCAGCGCGCCTAAAGCATCGTGCGAAAATGTGGAGGCCGGTTTTTCGCAGAAGCGATGCGACATCAATATGCTAGATCGCCGCGTGCGATTCCGATTTCGCGCGCGGCGATCTAAGCGTTTCTTAGGAGCTGGGCTGCTCGCTCGACAGCACGGCGACGGCGCGCTCGGCCGCATAAAGACCGGCCTCGCGGGCGAGCGAGGCGGCCTCGGTTCCAACGGCGCAAACCTCCGGACGCTCGCCGCAGAAGCTGTCGACGGACGCCGTTGCGTCGATCACCGGGGCGCGGGTTGGCGCGGCGGTGATGACGAGATCGTTCTCGGAGAGATCGCGCGGCATGAACGCCGAAACGACGGCGCACCAGAAGACGGCTTGGCAGAGGAATCTCACGCGGGCGCTCCGTACTCGAACAACCCGGAAACCCTACGGCTTTACGCTTGATTTGCAACGAAATCGCTTGAACGGCCTAAACGAACTGCTGACGGGTCGAGCCGTATTGGCTGGCGGTTTTCACCCTTGGTTAACTCGCGCCAAACCCTAACGCTCCGTAAACAATCGCCGTATGAAAAACCGCGCACCGGAGAGGTCTCTCCGGTGCGCGGCTAGAAAGCTTCTCTGTAAGCTGACGGCTACTGCGCAAGCACCTGGCTGAAGCAGTCGCCCACGTCCGCGACGCCGTGCTCGGCGATGCAGAACGGATCTTCGTAGCGATAGTGGGCCGCCGCAACGCACTGCTGGAAGTGCAGGCGCGCCATGATCATGCAGGTCTGCGTATCGGGCTGCTGCATGAGCGGGGAGAGCGACATCGCGTCCGAGGAATTGGCCGCGTTGAGCGCCTCGAAGGCGGCGAGGGTGATCATCTGGTCGACGACCGGCCGGTAGACCGGGTTGGCCCGAATTTCCGGCGCGGGCGTGCCTGCATGGGCGGTGCCCGGGCCGAGGCGGAACGCGCTCCAGAAGTTCGCGCGCACTTCCGCGGTGCGATCGTTCATGCGGTCCGAGCCGACAGCGCCCGGCGCGGCGAGCGAGGTCAGGAGCTCGATGCTCGCCTCGCGCGGCGTCAGGGCCACTTCGTCGAGGTGGGCGATCCGGGCCTGACCGTCGCGGCTGACGCCCTTGGCCCAGTCCTCATCGACGATCTCATAGGCGTGATCGGTCAGGATCTCGCTGATGGCGCTGAGACGCGCGGTTTCGGCAGAGACCGTGGATAGGATGCTCGAGCGCGCGGCGTCGGCGCCCTGGATCTGCGCGGCGTACGAAAAATCGTTGCGCATCCCCGCGATGACGGCGTCGCGACCATAGTAGTCGGCCACTTCGCGCACGCCGTCGACGAAGCTCGGGCTTTGCGCGGCGATCAGCGATCCATAGGCCATCCACGATTGTGTCAGCGCGTCGGGATCGTGCCGGGAGATGGTCTCAAGCGCGACGTCGATGTCTTCTGCCGAAGCCACCGGGGCTTCTTCAAGGCCGCTGACGTCGCTCTGATAGACCGCATAGCGGCTGGCGGAGCGAACCAGCGGCGCTTCAAGGCGTTCTTCGACATTGGGTTCGTCGGAGTTGCGTGATCGAGCGTCAGCCGGAACGGCGACGGCCAGCGCGACAATCGCGGCTGGGAGAATACGGCGCATTCGGGTTCTCCTCACTCCCATTGAAGGGATATGACACACGCGTCAGCCCCAGCCAACGCGCGACTTCAGTGCAATACGCCTTAACGCCACTCGACTTTAGAATGTCTTGCTGTCATGCCTCTTTTTATCGATAAATCAGAGCGTTAACCTTAAGCCGCGCTATTTTAACAAACCCTTACGTTTAGAGGTTCGTTAAATTGGCCGGGCGCAGACAATCATGAGTCTTGTGGCGAAAGGGTCACCGAAGTGACGGCGAACGACGCATTGGGCGTCTCGCCCGGAAGGGCGCAAGAGAGCGGAGCGGACGTCGCCTGGCTCGGCTGCTGCGCAGCGGCGGTCGGCCTCGACGCGGTCGCCGTCGGCGGCATCTCCAGCGCCCATGCGGTCTTTGCGCTCTGCGCCTTCGCCCCGCTCTTGGGCGAGCGCCTGTTTTCGCACGCGCTCCGATCCGGCGATTCCCAGCTTCTCGCCCCGCTCGCCTGGGTCGGCGCGCTGATCGTCCTGGCGTTCGCGGCGGGCGATCAGTTCGGCGGTTTTTGGGCCTGGCTGGCCCTGCCGGCCGCCGCCACGATGGCGCGCGCGAACGGCGAGCGGGCCGTTTTCGAAGTGTTAGGGTTGACGGCGATCGCCGCCCTGACGCTGCTGCTCTTGGGCGTTTTGAGTTCGCCGGGGATCGTCGGATCGTTCAATTCGCTCGGCTGGATCTCGTCGCTCGGGGTGTTCGTCTACGTGCTCGTCGCCGCCGACAGGCGGCTCGGGGGCGGGATCGCCGCGCGCGGGCAGCGCAGCCCTCGCTCGGAGGCGGCCGGGGCCGTCATCAACGCCTCATCTGAAGTTTTCTTCGTCGTCGACCCCGCCCGGCGGATCGTCGCCGGAGCCGGCGGCGGGTCGGGGAAGTTCTGTCTCGCCCCTGAGACCTACGTCGGGGCCGACTTTGTCGAGCTGTTCGACGCGGCGGAAGCGGCGGCTATTCGCCGTGCGCTCGACGATGCGCGGGAGCGGAGGGGCGGCCCTGGCCCGCGCCTGACGGTGCGCTCGCCTGCCGGCCGATGCGAGCTGACGCTGTCGCGCGGCCGGCTCATGGATGTCGTCGTCGCCGTGCGCGTCGTCGACGACCAGATCGACCGCCTCGAAGAGGCCGAACACGAGCGTGACCGCGCCGAGGCGCTGCTGCGCTCGCGGACCCGCTATTTCGCTTCCATGAGCCATGAGCTGCGCACGCCGCTGAATGCGGTGATGGGCTTTTCCGATGCGATGCGCGCCAAGCTGTTTGGTCCCTTGCCGGAACGCTACGCCGAATATGTCGACCTCATTCACGACAGCGCCGAGCATATGGTCGAGTTGGTGGGCGACATCCTGGACGTCAGCAAGCTCGAGGAGGGCAAGTACGTCCTTGATTTGAGCACCTTCAACGCCGCGGCGACCGTCCGATCGGTCGAGCGGATGATGGAGCCCAAAGCGCAAGAGCGCGGCGTGGCGCTTTCGGCGCAGATCGAAGGCGAGCCCCTGGAAGTCGTCGCCGACGCCCGGGCGCTTAAGCAGGTCTTGCTCAACCTCGTCTCAAACGCGCTCAAGTTCACGTCGAGGGGCGGTCAGGTGACGCTCTCGGCGGGCTTTGAGGGAGACGAGCTGATCCTCGCATGTAGGGATTCCGGGCCGGGCATGACGGCGGAGCAGGTGGCGCGGATCGGCCGTCCGTTCGAGCAAGGCGAGGACGGCGCGAAGAGCGAGGAGCGAGGCACCGGTTTAGGGCTGTCGATCGTGCGCTCGTTATGTGAGCTGCACGGCGGGTCGCTCGAGGTCGACAGCGCCCCCGAGAAAGGCTCGACCTTCACGATACGGATCCCGCGGCGAACCGAGCCTGATCGCTCGACGATGGCTAGCTAGCGCAGCGTCGGCAGGGCGTCGGACGCGACCACCTCGCGAGGCGGCTCGGGCGGCTCAAGCGGGGGAAACGCCGGGCTCTTGGCGGAGAGAAAGAAGTAGGCCGGGGTGAAATCGCCGATCTCGACAAAATAGTCGACCGGTCCCGGCTCGGCCGAGCGGGGACCGTATTGCACCTCGATCCTCAAGGCTTCCCGCGGATCGAGACGAGCGATCTCCCCGATCAGGTCTTCGGAGAACCAGAACACCTCGACCTCGCCGCCGAAACCGTCCGCATACCAGTCGTCCCGCGGGTACTGGTTGCGCTGGTAAGCCCAGACGACGCGCGTATAGACTTCGGGCGCGGCCGCCGCGGCGAGGGGGTGGAGGTCTGACGCTCCGGCGGCGAAGCGGCGGATCTCCGGATCGATCATCGTCTCCGAGAGCGTGAAATCGCGCATGCGCAGGCGGACGACCCCGGCGCGCGCGTCCCCGGCGAGGGCGAGTGCGGGCCGCCCGACGCCGTCGGGTCCGACCGCGAGGCCGAACCAGGCCCGTTCGTCGTCGCGGCGCGAGATGTCCTGGATGAGCGACCATCCGCGGTCGACGGTCGGACGGCGCGCCGACCAGCTGCGGTGATCGCCCGGGTAGACCATGGCGGGCAGGCGGCTCCAGCCCTCAAAGCCGCTGGTCACGCCGGCGAAGATTTCCGCGGCGTCCTCGGCCTCGCAAGGCAGGGCCGCGGCCTGGGCCTCGGCGGCGAAGCGCATGTTGGCGACGTTCAGCTCGCCCCAGCCGCCGCGCAGCAGGCTGTTGCGCGCAAGCGCGATCCCGGATCTGAGCGCCGCGCGCTGCTCGGGCGTCAGGACGGCGCAGCGATCATCGAGCGCGAGCGCGCCGGCGCGCTCGGCCAGCGCGCCGTCGGCCGACAGCGGCTCGGCCGCCGCGGCGTGGCCGGCCAGAACCGTCGAGATCGCGATCGCTGCAAAAGCTCTCATGGCGAAAGGTTCGGCGAAAACCCTTGCCAGGTGCTGAAGGATCAAGCCTCGATGGCGGCATGAGCACGCTGCGCACCGACATTTGGGCGTCCGCGCTGATCCGCCGCGCCCAGGCGGGCGGCGCCTTCGCGGCGGTTGTCGCGCGGGGGGATGCGGACGCCGGGGCCGTCTTGGTAAAGATAAACTTACTCGACGGCCGCGCCCGGCTGCGCGCGCCGATGCTCGACATCGACGGCGAGCGCGTCTGGATCGATCCCTTGGGCCGGGACGAACCCGCGGCCGAGGCCGAGGCGGACGCCTACATCCGGCGCCGCCGCGAAGCCGACCGGGATTTGTGGGTGATCGAGATCGAGGATCGCCATGGGCGGGATTTCCTCGAATAGGCGCCGTTGCGGACGAAGGTCACCAGAAATTCACCAGAATGGCCGATCCTGCCGCCCGGTTTCTGGAAAGCAGCGCCATGGTGTTCTTATTCAACGATATGGTTTTCGAGCTGGGCGACCTGCGCTCCAGCCTCGCGGCGTCCGGTTGCCCGATATCCGAGGCGACGGCTCTGCGAATGACCAACTCGGAGCTGCTGGGGCTGGTCAAGGAAGCCTTCTTCGCTGCGCCGTCGTTCCACCGGGAGAATCCCGAGAAGGCCAAGGCCCTCGCCGCGCTCGTCGCCATGAAGACCGGAGCGAACGCCTTGCTGTGCCTTCGGGGGCCGAACACGGCGAGCGCCGAGGAGATGCAGCTGCGGCTTGGCGAGATCTCGCTCGAGGTCGCAGGCGACCTGGTGCGCCGCCAGAAGCAGGGCGATTTGACGCCGCGCGCGATCGACGCAGCGGTCTGGGCCGCCTGAGACGGGCGGTTTGCCCAAACGCCGAAACCCGCTAAACGCCGGCGCTGAAAGTCGCATCGAATACGAAAGCAGGCACGGATGAGCCAGTCGACGACCGGCGCCGAGGCGGCGCGCCGGCGCACCTTCGCGATCATCTCGCATCCGGACGCAGGGAAAACCACGCTGACGGAGAACCTGCTGCTCGCTTCGGGCTCGATCCGGCAGGCGGGCGCCGTGCGCGCGCGCGGCGAGCGCCGGCGGACGCGTTCGGACTGGATGGCCATCGAGCGCGAGCGCGGCATCTCGGTGTCAGCCTCGGTGATGACCTTCGAGCACGCCGGGCTGGTCTTCAACCTCCTCGATACGCCGGGGCACGAGGACTTTTCCGAAGACACCTACCGCACGCTGACGGCCGCGGACTGCGCGGTGATGGTGATCGACGCAGCCAAGGGCATCGAGCCGCAGACCTTGAAACTGTTCGAGGTCTGCCGGCTGCGCGACATCCCGATCGTCACGTTCATCAACAAGATGGATCGTGAGGCGCGGGACTGCTTCGAGCTGATCGACGAGATCCAGGACAAGCTGGCGCTCGACGCCGCGCCTCTGCAGTGGCCGTTGCGGTCAGGCGAGCGCTTCCGCGGCGTGGCCGACCTCGAGCGGGACGAATTCGTGCTCTACCGGCGCGCGACGTCCGGAGAGACCCACCAGGACGCCTCCGAGCGCGCTTCGGTCGACGACCTCGCCGCGCGCGGCGTTCTCGACGAAGCTGAGCTGGAGGAGCTGCGGGAGGAGTCGGGCCTGGCGGGCGAGGGCTATGCGCGCCTTAACGAGAAGAGCTTCCTGGAAGGGCACATGACGCCGGTGCTGTTCGGCTCGGCTTTGCGCGGCTTCGGCGTGCGCGAGCTGCTCGATGCGCTGGCCAGGCTCGCGCCGCCGCCTGCGCCGGTCAAAAGCGCCGACGGCCGGATGATCGATCCGTCGGACGCCGAGGTGACCGGCTTCGTATTCAAGATCCAGGCGAACATGGATCCTCAGCACAGGGACCGGATCGCCTTCGTCAAGCTCGTCTCGGGCACCTTCAAGCGCGGCATGAAGCTCAAGACCTTGGCGAGCGGCAAGCCGCTCACTGTCTCCTCGCCGGTCATGTTCTTCGCCAATGACCGCGACATCGCCGACGAGGCGTTTCCCGGCGACGTGATCGGCGCGCCGAACCACGGCGTGCTGCGCGTGGGGGATTCGCTGAGCGAGACGGGGCGGGCGCAGTTCGCCGGCATTCCGAACTTCGCGCCGGAAATCCTGCGGCGCGCGCGGTTGCTCGATCCGATGAAGGCCAAGCATCTGCGCAAGGCGCTCGAAAGCCTTGCAGAGGAAGGGGTCACGCAGCTGTTCAAGCCGGCGATCGGCGCAGACATGATCGTCGGCGCGGTCGGGGTGCTGCAGTTCGAGGTGATGAGCGAGCGTTTGCAGACGGAATACTCGCTCGATGTGACGTTCGAAGTTCCCCCGTTCGAGACCGCGCGCTGGCTGGCGGCCGACGATCCGGCCGACATCGAGGATTTCGCGGCCAAGCATCGCGCGCAGATGGCGGAGGATCTTGACGAGTCGCCGGTGTTCCTCGCCAAGAACGCGTGGGAGGCGTCCTACGTCGAAGAGAAGTTTCCCAAGGTGCGGTTTTTGACGACGCGCGAGCGTCAAGCCTAGAGCCTAAGCGGCGTCGCTCGACTGGTCGCGCAGCTTGACGAACCGCATCACCCGCTCGGCCGCGGCCACCGGAAGCGCTTCGTAGATCTGGCCGAGCGCGTCCGCATCGGCCTCTTCGCGCTCGGACGCCGTGGGGCGGAGCATCGCGATGCGGACGAAGTCGTCGCGCGAGAACTCGGCCGATCGGCATGCGATGGCGAGCGGCTCGACTTCGGGGTTGTCGATGGTCCGGCGCGCGGCGGCGAAGCTCAGGCCCGTCAGCTCGGCGAAGGCGACGACGAACTTGGTCTTCTCCCCCTGCAGCAGAAGCTCGCTCAACAGCTCGTGGGTGAGCGCCTTGCGCAGCTTCTTGGCCGAGACGTAGCGGACGGCGTCGTCGTAGTCGCGCGGCTTGGGTCCGGTCTTGCGCGCCAAGCGGTCCTGGGCGGCCGCGAACGCCGCCTCGAGCTCTTCGCGCGAGATCGATTCCGTGCGCTCGAGGATCCGGTTGCGGAGCTTGTCCTGAACGACGAAGAACATCTCGTTGAGCAGATCCGGCGCAAGCTCCTCGCGTTCGACCAGCGGTTCATGGAGCTCGGAGCAGCTCTCGGCGCGATCGACGAGGTTTTCCATCGCCTCGCGCGAAAGGCGCGCGCCTTCGTTCTTGGCGAGGGTGACGAGTGCGCGGTCGTCGCCGGTGCGGCTGACCGCGGTCGAGACCTTCTCGCTCACTGTTTCGCGGCCCGCGATCGCGGCGGCGTGCTCGCCGCCGTGCTTGCGGATGCTGTCGATCAGCGTCTCGTCGCGCACGACGACCGACCGCTCGAGGATCGGCCGGGCCACCTCGATCATGTCGCGGGCCAACTCATTGACGAGTTCGACCGGGGCGTTCGGGTGATCGGCGAACCGCTCGGCCAGCTCGGCCCGGGCGCTCGCTTCGACCTCGCTCAGGAGCGAAACGAAGATGTCGTCGGCGATCTCGCGCGACGCGCCGTGGGTGTTGATTTCCTCGGATTCGAGGAACAGCCCGCTTAACTCGCGCAACAGATCGCGGCGCTTCTCGCTCGAGCGCTCGGACGCGAGGTCGACAAGCTGGTTCAGCGTGTTTGGCGAGGTCGACATCGAGCCGAATCCGTTCTGGCGGACACACTCCCGCAGGTTGCATCCGATTTCGTAAACAAAACTCAAAGCGGCGTCAGAGATGTTTTCAATTCGCCGCAATGCGCTCGAAACGGCGAGCCAAGGCTCCGTAGTAGCTGGCGAGTTCGGCCTCGCGCGGCGTGCGAGCGACCCGCTCGGGCAGATCGAGACCGGCGACATCGGGCGCGGGCTCGCCTTCCTCCGGCGTATGGGCGAACTCCATGAAGCGCCGCCAGGTGTCGGCCGGAAGCCCGCCGCCGGCGACCTCGTTCATCGGGCTGTCGTCGTCGTTGCCGAACCAGACG
>JASFUX010000109.1:0-10889 GCA_050050115.1 Maricaulaceae bacterium
CGGCGCTCTGCCTGCGGATCAACAGAACGCGCTCGACGCGATCGTCGAGGCCGCCTTCGACGGCGAGAGCTACGGCGGGGGCACCTGGGGCGTGATCGTGGTGCACGACGGCGAGATCGTCGCCGAGCGCTACGACCGCGGCTACGGCATTCACATCGGCGATCAGACCCACTCGGCGGCGAAAAGCTTCGCCGCGTCCGTGGTCGGCGTCGCAGTCGAGGACCACGGCCTCGACATCCACGCCGCGCCGGTGCTCGATATGTGGCGCAAGCCCGGCGATCCGCGCGGCGCAATCACCATCGAACATCTCATCCGCATGTCGAGCGGGCTCTACGGCGAAGGGGGCGGCAGCCCGCAAGGCGACATCTACAGCGCCGGCGGCACGGTCGTCGGGCGCGCCGGGTCGAACATGCTCGACACCATGCCGGGCACCCGCTTTCTCTATAACCCGCCCGACACCATGCTGATGATCCGCGCCGTCCACGAGCATATCGGCGACGATCAGGCGTTCATCGAAATGCCGTTTACGGAGTTTTTCTGGAAGATCGGCATGACGCGGACGACGCCGGCGAGCGACTGGAACGGCGACTTCCTGATGTCCGGGCAGACCTACTCCACCGCGCGCGACTTCGCCCGTTTCGGCCTGCTCTATCTCGCCGACGGCGTTTGGAACGGCGAGCGCATCCTGCCTGAAGGCTGGGCCGACTACGTCTCCACGCCCGGTCCCGCCCAGCCGGCCGGCGGCGCGGGCTACGGCGGTCAGTTCTGGCTCTACGGCGGCATGGACGGCCTGCCGGAGGGCGTCTATTCCGCGGTCGGCGGTCAGGGTCAGTACGCGGTGATTATTCCCTCGGCGAACACGGTCGTCGTCCGTCGCGGCCATGATCCGCGGGGCCAAGGCTTCGAGATCCGCCGCTTCAGCGCCGACGTGCTCGCGGCCATGGGAGAGTAGCAGACGGCGTTTGCGAGCGTCCGCTTTTGGCGAAGCGGACGTTCGTAATTTGGGCTTCAGAAGCTGCGGAACTCGATAGTTGGGTCCTCTTCATCGGCGAGGCCCATACCTCTAGCTCTGGCCGCATCGACAATGAATGGGACTATGATTTCCCGCTCATCGGTTTCTAGCAGCGTACCGCTTCGTTCCGCGTTCAATCCGTTCAACTCTTTGAACAAGTTGGCAATGGCCCGGCGGATGTCGTCGGACGAAGCCGGGCTCGGAAGTTGCTTGAGCGCTTCGGCGTACGCTTTCAGGTACTTGATCGCGCGGCTGTGCGCCTCACGATCGTGACCGGGTAACCCGCTCTCAAGCGCTTCGTCCCAATACGATTGCAGCTCGGTGAGCATTGCTGCCGCGAGTTCGTCGATGTCGTGATCGCTCACCGTCGAAATCCCCATCCGCAGCTTCGGCGCAAGCACCATCGTTCAGACCAAACATTACAAATGACCGCTTATGGCCGAACGCCGTCATTCGGAATGTTAAAGTCTACCGGACTGGTTTTGGTCGGCGTCGCCATACTCCCCGCGCAAGCTGGGAGCCCCTTACTTCCCAGTAAATGCCGGCGCGCGTTTCTCGACGTAGTGAGCGACGCCTTCCTTGAAGTCTTCCGACGAAAAGCTCGCCGCCATGTCTGCGTTCGCCGCCTCGATCGCCTCGCCGAGATCCTGGAACTGCGCGTTCCAGATCTCGCGCTTCATCTCCTTCAAAGACCGCGGCGAAACCTCGCGCGCCAGCATCCGGGCGTAGGCCATCACCTCGTCCATGAACGTCGCAGCCGGAAACATCTTGCCGACGAGGCCGAGGTCCTTCGCCTCCGCCGCATCGACCTTGCGCGCCGAATACAGAAGGTCCGCTGCGTTTGAAAAGCCGATGAGCCGCGGCAAGAGCCAGCTGACCCCGTGTTCGGCGATGAGGCCGCGGCGCGAGAACGCTGTCGTGAACACTGCCGCGTCGGACGCGAAACGAATGTCCGTGTAAAGCGCCAAGACAAAGCCGAGCCCGGCGCACGGTCCGTTGATCGCCCCGATGATCGGCTTGGAGACCGCTGGGAAGTAGGAATATTGCTTCTGAAAGTCCGCGCGCGAGTTCGGGTCGAACGGCGCGGGCGGCTCGGGCCGCACCTTGGGATCGCCGCCGATCGCCTGCAAAGCCGCCATGTCGGCGCCGGCGCAGAAGCCGCGGCCCGCGCCGGTCAGCACGATCACCCGCACCGCGTCGTCGGCCGAAGCCTCCTTGAGCGCGGCGCGCACGTCCGCGTCCATCTCGGCGCGCCAAGCGTTCAGCCGATCCGGCCGGTTCAATGTGATCGTCGCGACGCCGTCCTCGACCGCGTAGAGAATGTCCTGATAGCCCATCGCGTCCTCCTGCGCTTATGGTCGGCACCCTAACGCCAAGATGGCCCGATGGGGAGCACCCGCGATGACCGCCGCGAACACCAACGCCTTCGCCGACGACCGGTTCGACACCCTCCTCTGCGATGTCCTGCGGCCCGGCGTCGCGCGGATCACCTTGAACCGGCCCCAGGCGATGAACGCCTACACGTTCGCGATGACGCAGGAGCTGCAGACCGCGATCGCCCGCTTTCGCGACGACGACGCCCTGCGCGCGCTGATCCTGACCGGCGCGGGCGAGCGCGCTTTCTGCACCGGCGGCGACATCTCCGGCTCCGAACCCGAGCATCGCGAGACCGTGACGACCCAGCCGATGGGCTGGGGTCGAGAGATGCGCGAGGGCATGCAGGTGGTCGTCTCCGCCCTCGTCCGCCTCGACAAGCCAAGCGTCGCGATGATCCGCGGCTACGCTGTCGCCGGCGGTCTCGCGCTGGCGATGGCGTGCGACTTCCGCTTCGCCGACGAGTGCGCGAAGCTGGGCGACACGTCGGGCAAGGCCGGGCTGCTGCCCGACGAAGGCGGCGCCTGGCTGTTCCCGCGCGCGATGGGATTCGACCGGGCGCTGAAGATGTCGCTCTTGAGCGAGATCTACGACGCCGAGACCGCCGCCCAACTGGGCCTCGTCACCGAGGTGGCACGCGAGGATGATCTCGAACCGCGCGTGTTGGCGTTCTGCGAGGCGCTGGCTGAAAAAGCGCCGCTGGCGGTGCGCCTGACCAAGACAATGATGGCCCGCGCGGCGACCTTGAGCCTTGAAGAATCTCTCGTCGACGCCCAACACGCCGTGATGATCGCCAACCCGAGCGCCGACGCACGCGAGGGCGTCAAGGCGTTTCAGGAAAAGCGCAAGCCGCGGTTCGAGGGCCGCTAGCGGCGCCGCGCGAACGACCGAAAGGGCGAGCCATGAACACAATGCGCGCGCGGGCGAAGGCGCATCTGCCGACGGTCCTGCTGACGTTGCTGTCGATCGTTCAAGCGCTCGCGCTCGAACAGCTTTGGTCGCACGCTAGCGAGACGGAACATCTCTATGCGTTCGACCTCGCCGCCCTGACGGGCTGGGGCCAGGTCGCCGCGACGCTGCTGGGGATCGTGCTGATCTGGATCGTCTATGCGAGCAACGTGGTGCGGTTCCGATGGGTCCCGACCACCAGCGACTCCGTCTATCCGTTCTATGTCGGCGCTCTGGAAATGGCGATGGTCGAGGCGCTGCACCGCGAGGCGATCGGCGTCTGGTTCATCGTCATCGGCGTCATCTTCGCCTCGATGACCCTGATCTCTCATTTCACACTGCGCCGCGCACGGCGCGACGGCGAGAACGAGGAATGGTTCGCCAGCCGCGCGCCCGCCCGGCTGCGCGACTTCTATCAGTCGATCATCATCGTCTCGGTTGTCGTGGCGATCGGCGCGGTCTTCACGCTCGCCTCACCCTCGCCCGCTCTAGCGCTCTCCGCCGTCGTAGTGCTGAACGCGTTCCTCGTGTGGCAATTCTACGTGACGGCTCAATTCTGGAAGATGTCCGTGCTCGTCCCGGACGAGACGGCCGACAGCGATCAGGCGCCGCCGGAGTCCTGAGGCGCGGCCGGGCCTAGGGAAACAGCTTACTCGTCCGCCAGGGCGCGTCCGGGTTCTCGCGTTCGAATGCAAGGCGGTCGTGCAGGCGGAAGGCGCCGGCGCGCCAGAACTCGATCGTCTCGGGGACAAGCCGATAGCCGGACCAGTGCGGCGGGCGCGGAATCTCGCCGAGGCCGAACTTCGCGGCGAACTTGGCGATCCGCGCCTGCAATTCGAAGCGCCCCTCAAGCGGCCGGGATTGCTCCGAGGCCCAGGCGCCGATGCGGGCGTCGCGGGCGCGACTGGCGAAATAGGCGTCGGCCTCAGCCTCGGTGACCGGCGAGACGGCCCCGCGGATGCGCACTTGGCGCTCGAGGCTCTTCCAGTGAAAGCCGAGCGCGGCGTGGGGATTGGCGGCGAGCTGCAACCCTTTGGCGCTCTCGGTGTTGGTGTAGAAGACGAAGCCGTCCGCGGAGACGTCCTTCAAAAGCACCATGCGCACGTCTGGGCGGCCTTCGGCGTCCGCGGTGGCGAGCGACATGGCGTTCGCGTCCGCCGGCTCGGACGCCTTGGCCTGCTCGAACCACTCGGTGAAGAGGGCGAACGGGTCCGCGCCGGCGAGCTCTTCTCCCCCGTCCTTCGCGGCGGTTCGATAATCGGCCTCGCTCGGGCTGGGTGGAATCAGGTTTGATGGGTCTTTGGCCATCTGAGTCTGGGCGGCTCCGGCGTCGAATCTCGAACCGCCCTTATAGCAGGTCTTCGCCTGAGGTCCGCTCTTCCGGGCTGTGATGGAGCGTCGATGAGAGACCCCTACGCCGTGCTCGGCCTGCCCCGCGAGGCGGACCTGTCCGCCTTGAAGGCCGCTTATCGGCGCGCGGTGAAGACCTGCCATCCCGACATCGCCCCCGGCGATGCGGCCGCCGCGGCGCGCTTTGCGGCGGTCACCCGGGCTTATGAGATCTTGAGCGCTCAGCTCGACCCGGCCCGACGCGCGACCGAGCGGGCCCGGCTGCGCGTGCGCGCGCCCCGCCGCGGCGCGGACTGCGCGACGCGTCTCACCGTGACGATCGAAGAGCTGGTGCGCGGCGCTGACAAGCGCGTCCGCCTCGGCCAGGACCGCACCGTGATCGCGAAGATCCCGCGCGGGACCGAGCCCGGCGCGACGCTGCGGTTTTCGGGCATGGGCGCGGAGGGCCGCGACGGCGGACCGCCCGGCGACGGGCTGGTCACGCTGCGGCTCGCGCCGGACGAGCGCTTCACCTTGAAAGGACCGAATATCCACGTGGCTCTGATCGTATCGCCGCGACGGCTGGCGGCGGGCGGCTTCGTCCGTGCGCCGACGCCCGAGGGCGATCTGCAGGTAAAAATCCCCAAGGGCGGCGCGCCGGGTCTGACCCTGCGCCTGCGCGGCCGCGGCCTGCCCGCGCGCGGCAAGCGCCCGGCGGGGGATCTGTTCCTGACGTTGAGCGTGGCGGAGGTGGGACGTCGGCGGCCCAGAGCGCGTGATGCGGCGGCTTAACCGTCGCGCGCAGCGAGCAGCGGACCGATGACCTCGACCTTGTTGGTCCAGACGTAGCCGCCGAAGCGCCGCGGGACTTGATCGAGCAGCTCTTCGGAATCGATCCCGGTCGTGCCAGGGTCGCCGCTTCCGTAAGGCCCGATCAACACCACGTCCGAGCCCGCCGCGTTCATCCGCGCCTCGAAGCGATGCGGCCAGCCCCACATCAGCCGGCGCAGGTTGACCGGAACCATCACGAACCGGTCGTGGCACGCCTCAGGCACGCGGCCGGTCCACCCGAGCGCCAGATAGCCGAAGACGCAGTCCTTGGTCTGATCGTTCCAGACGCCAGGAACGCCCGCTTCGGCTTCCAGGAGCTGCGCCGGTCGCCAACCACCATAGGAGGCCCAGATGCGCTCCCGCCATTCGGGATGCGCCGCCAGACGCGCCGCAACCGCCTCGCCGTCAAGTGAATCGTCGCTCTTGAAATTGACCAAGAAGCGTCCCTCGGGGAACGCATCCATCACCTCGTCGAACGTCGGCATCAGGCCGACGCCTTGGCCGCGCAACGGATAGGTCTCGCCGCCGTCGGCTGTGTAGCCGTAGCCGATGTCCAGGGTGCGCAGCACGCTCATCGGCGTCTCGCGCGTTACGCCCGTTCCGTCGGTGCGGCAGTCGAGCGTCCAATCGTGGATCACAGCCAGCTCGCCGTCCGGCGTCGGATGCACGTCGATCTCGATCACGTCCGCGCCAGCGTCGAAAGCGGCCTGCATCGAAGGAATGGTGTTTTCGATGAACTGATGCGTCGGCGGATGGATGCGTTCGGCCGTGCAAGTATCGGCCTCGACGCCGTCGAGATCAAAGGTCTGATGCACGCCGCGATGCGCGAGAAGCTTTGTCGCGCCAGGCTCCGGCTTGGGCGCGAACAGGGACGCGTTCCACGCCCACAGCGCACCGATGACCACGACCAAGCCGATCAGAAACTTCCGCATCCCCGCGTCCTCCCTCGCATCCGCCTCGCACCGCTACGCGGCGATTGGGGCGAAAACGGGCTGGCGTTGGGGCGACTAGGAGTCTTCCCCACCCTCGAACAGATCCGCGTCCCGGCCTGTACGTTTGGGCGCGGTGAGCCCCAGGTGCTCATAGGCGCGCGCGGTGGCGACCCGGCCGCGCGGAGTGCGCATCAGAAAACCCTGCTGGATCAGGAACGGCTCGACCACCTCTTCGAGCGCGTCGCGCGCTTCGGCGAGAGCGGCGGCCAGGGTGTCGAGACCGACCGGGCCACCTTCGAAAGTGTTCACCAGAGCGTGCAGGAAGCGCCGGTCCTGCGCGTCGAGGCCCAGGCTGTCGACCTCGAGACGGCTCAATGCTGCGTCGGCGACGGGTCGATCGATCGTGCTTGCGCCATCGGCTTCAGCAAAGTCGCGCACGCGACGCAAGAGGCGGCCGGCGACGCGCGGGGTGCCGCGGGCCCGCCGCGCGATCTCCGCTGCGCCGTCGTCCGTCATCGGCGCCTTGAGCTTGCTCGCAGCGCGGCTGACGATGCGGATCAGCTCAGGCTCGTCGTAGAACTCCAGCCGCACCGGCACGCCGAAGCGGTCGCGCAGCGGCGTCGCCAGCAGCCCAGCACGCGTCGTCGCGCCGACCAGCGTGAAAGGGTTGAGATCGATCTTGATCGTCCGCGCCGCAGGGCCCTCGCCGATGATCAAGTCGAGCTCATAGTCCTCGAGCGCCGGATAAAGAACTTCTTCGACGACCGGATTCAGCCGGTGGATCTCGTCGATGAACAGGACGTCGCGCGGTTCGAGGTTGGTCAGGATCGCGGCGAGGTCGCCTGGCTTGGTCAGGATCGGCGCGGCGGTCGAGCGGAAGTTCACGCCCAACTCGCGCGAGATGATGTGCGCCAGCGTCGTCTTGCCCAGCCCCGGCGGGCCGGAGATAAGAACGTGATCGAGCGCTTCTTCGCGCCCGCGGGCCGCTTCGACGAACACTTTCAGGTTCTCGACCGCGCTGGTCTGGCCGACGAAGTCGTTGAAGTTCAGTGGGCGGAGCGCTCGGTCGCGCGCGTCGCCAGCTTGCGGTTCTGAGGAGACGAGGCGGTCAGCTTCGGCGCTCACCGGCCCATCTCCTTCAAGGCGGCCTTGACCAGCGCGTCGACGCCGGGCGCGTCGTCAAAGCCCGAGCGCGCAGACGCGACGGCGGCGCGCACGTCGAACTCGTTCAATCCCAAGTTCACCAGCGCCGAGACCGCATCGGCGCGCAGTCGCGCTTCGCCGTCGCCCGCGGGCGCGCCGCCCCCGCCAGCCGCCGCGACAGCGACCGCTGCGACGCTCGGCCGGGCCGAAGCGCCGCCAAAACGCGTCGGCGGCGCGGGCTTGTCCTTCAGTTCCGTGACGATCCGCGAGGCGAGCCGCGGACCGACCCCGTTGGCGCGCGCAAACGATGACGCGTCTTCGAGCGCGGCGGCGTTCATAATGTCGGGCGGGCTCATCACGTCGAGGATCGCCAAGGCGACCTTCGCGCCGACGCCCTGGATCACCTGCAGGCGGACGAACCATGCGCGCTCTTCCTCCGACAGGAAGCCGAACAGCTTGATGTGGTCCTCGCGCACATGGGTCTCGACGAAGATCGAAACCTCCTGGCCGGGGGCCGGGATGCGCTGGAGCGTCCGCGCGCCGCAGGCGACGAGGTAGCCGACGCCGTGGACATCGATCACCGCCTCTTCCGCGCCGACGCAGTCGACCAAGCCTTTGAGTTTGCCGATCATGGCGTCCTCACTAGAACGATTCCGTCGGGCGCGAGCCTCAAGCGCCCAAGGCGATGCGGGATTGCGTGCTCGCGTGATGGGCGTGGCAGATCGCCACCGCCAGGGCGTCGGCCGCGTCGGCGCTCGCGCCGCAGCCGGGCAGCAGCATGCGCACCATCACCTCAACCTGCTCCTTGTCCGCTCCGCCCTTGCCGGTGACGGCCTGCTTGACCAGCCGCGGCGCATATTCGGCGACCGACAGCCCCGCGTGGGCCGACGCCAACATGGCCGCGGCGCGGGCGTGCCCGAGCTTCAGCGCCGAGCCAGCGTTGTTGGAGACGAAGCTGTCCTCGATGGCGGCCTGGTCAGGGCGGTGCGCCTTCACCACCTCGCGCACGCCCTCGTAAAGCGCAGCGAGACGCTCGGACAGCGGCGCGTTCGTCGGCGGAGTGACGACGCCGCATTCAACAAAGCCGGCATGGCCGGCGCGATGATCCACCACGCCCCAGCCGCAACGTCTGAGGCCTGGGTCGATGCCGAGAATGCGCATGGGCCGCCCTCATGTTCGCGCTTCGTACACGTTTGCGCCGCGGAGGGTTAACGAGGTCTTAAATCTCTCTGCCGGCCGGTGGACTATTCGGCGGCGGTCGAGCGCGGCGGCGGCGCGCCGCCTTCGCCTCCGGGGCGAGCTTGTCCGCCGCCCCGCTGCATCACCGGCTCGATGAAGCGCACCAACTCGGAGCGTTCGAGGATCTCGTTCTCGTCGGCGTCGAGGCGCGCGAACTCTTCCGAGAGGGTCTGGACGAACTCGGCGCGGGACACCGCAGAGTCGACGTTGACGTCGAAGGCCACCCGGCCGGGAATGGCGGACTCCGAGCCCATGACCAAGCGCGCCCAGTCGGCAAACTCGAAAGCGCTGGTCGCGCCGTCGCCGTCCGCGTCCGCATCGCGCCAGGACGCCTCGACGCCGGCTGCAAGCTCGTCGCGAGTAACGCGCCGGTCGCCGTCGAGGTCGAAGTCGGTCATCAGAAGCGCGATCGGCCGGACGATGTAGCCCGACACGCCGCCCTGTCCGCCCCCAGGGCCGCCGAAGTCGCCGCCGGGTCCGCCGCCAGGACCTCCGCGCCGCGGCGGGCCGCCGGACGCGCAGGCCGCGATTGCGAGGAGGCATGCCAGCGCAAGCACCGCGCGCGTTCGATGGGATCCGATCATGTGAGGCGCTCCCTCGTTTCGACACCCCCCATAGCCCATCAACGCGCCGCGCGCACGAACCCGTCGCCGGGCGGCGCGTTGATGCAGGCAAGGGCTCGATAAGGCGGCCGGCTAAGCGGCCGTCGTCGGGTGGAGATCGCTCAGCTGCATTTTGTCCTCGCGCAGCATCCGGTCGAGGGTTTCGTGCAAAGTGCGGATGTCGATCGGCTTGGCGAGGAAGCCGTCCATGCCCGAAGCGACGCACTGGCGACGCACCAGATCCTGAACGCTGGCGCTCACGGCGATGATCGGCGTGCGGGCGTTCGGACCGCTCGAGGCGCGGATCCGGCGCGTGACCTCCCAGCCGTCGAGGCCGGGCATGTGAATGTCCATGAAGATCACGTCATAGGCGCGCTGCTCGAGGAGCTCCAGCGCCTCCTCGCCTTCTTCGGCAAAGGTGATGTCTTCGGCGTACTTGTAGAGCGCCGCGCCGATGACGCGCCGGTTGAGCTCGAGGTCCTCGACCACGCAGATCGACATGTCGGCGATGCGCGGGACCTCGGCGAGCTGAACGTCTTCGACGTCGGGTTCGTTCCGCGCAGCCGCGGCGCCGTTCGACGCCCCGAACAGCGGCGCGCCGTCCTCGCCCGCAGCGGCGAGAGGGTCGTCTTGAGACGGACGAGCGAACAGCAGCTCGTCGGCATGGGAGTCGGACGCCGCCTCGGCGCGCGCCGCCGGAGCAACCTCTTCGAAGTCGAACGCATCCGCCGCGTCGGAAGCATCAACGTCTTCCAGAGCGACGTCCGCAGGCTCAAGGCCTGTGACGTCCTCGAACTCGAGATCGAAATCGATCGTCGCGGCCGGCTCGGTGCGCGCGGGCTCGGCTCGCGGGGATTCGGCGGCGGTCGCTTCGGCCACGGGTTGGGCGGGCTCTGTCTGCGGTCGCGGCGCGGCAGCGGAGCCAGCCTCGGCGACCAACTTCGAATTTACGGCGCGCGGCGCTTCGAGGGCGGGCTGGGGCGCGGGTTTGGCGCGCCGGTCCTCGCGCGCCTCTTCGCGCGGCGCGATGATCGCAGAGGCCGGCGCCGCGCGCGCTTCGACCAGCGCCGCCGGCGCCCAGTCGAGCACTTGCGCGCGCATCGTGAAATCAAAACGCGAGCCCTTCCCCGGCGCCGACTTCACCGTGACGTCGCCGTTCATCATCTGCGCAAGGCGCCGTGCGATGGCGAGGCCGAGACCGGTCCCTCCGTGCCGTCGCGTCAACGAGGCGTCGACCTGCTCGAACTCGACGAACAGCTTTTCGATATCGGACGCCGAGATTCCGCAGCCCGTGTCGAGGATCGAGAAGCGAATGAGCGCCTGCTCGTCGTCGATCCGCTTGGCGTCGACGCTCAGCTTGATCGCGCCTTCGTCGGTGAACTTCACCGCATTCGACATGAGGTTGTAGAGCACCTGCCGCATGCGGACCGGATCGCCGACGATCACGGAGGGCGCGCGCGGGCTGATGCGCGCTTCAAA
>JASFUX010000110.1:0-10643 GCA_050050115.1 Maricaulaceae bacterium
CTCTCCCACGTCGGCGAAGCCCAGATCGCGCGCGCCGGCGTTGGCGATCTCGACCATGCGCTGATAGTCGGCGTGCATGCCGGGGCCTTGGTCCGGCGCTTCAGGCACCGCGCGCGGCACTTCGCGCCACTTCGTCCAAATCTCCTCGAGCAGGTCCGGATCGCGGACCTCGCCCATCATCACCTCAAGCTCGTCGAGCGGGACGATCTCGCCGTTGAGCTCGATCTTGCCGGTCGAGTAGTCCGACTGCAGACGGGTCGATATTTCGGCCAGCTCGTCCGCTGCGCCCGGCGTGGCCGGCGCGGGCAAGGTGATCCCGACCCGCAGCATGTCGAGCTTGCGTGCAAGCTCGGGGTCTGAGGACAGGTCGAGGTTGTTGAAGGTCGCCGCGCGCTCGGCGAGGTCGACCGCCAGCCGCGTGCTCTCGGCGGAAACGCGCGAGGCGAGCCAGTTGGTGTCGAAGGTGATGTTGGTTTCCTGCGCCCAGAACGTGCGGGCGGCGAGTTCGTAGTTTTCTGCGAGGGCGGCTTCGGCTTCGGCGATGAAGGCGCGCGCGTCGTCGATGGTCGGGCCTTCCTGCGCGCCGGCCAGGCCGGCGATGAGCGCCGCCGCGGCGGCGCCGGCGAGCAGCTTGCCGGCGAGCGGCTTGTGCGTGTGCTTGGTCATGATCGATCTCCTGTCGTGCGGCGTCGGAGCGCCGCGCGTTTGAGCGCAAAAAACCTTCGCGTCCCCTTGAAGTCAACGCGCTTGCGCTTCAGCCGCGGATGCCTAGAGATGCGCCGCAACCGCACAAGGCGAGGCCCGTGTCCGCAACTGAAGAACTTCATCCGCCGGCGTTCGAGGACATCGTCGCCGCCGCCGCGCGCCTTGACGGCGTCGCGCGGCGCACGCCGCTGTTGCGCTCAGACGTGCTCGACGCGGCGACCGGCGCGCGCGTGCTGATCAAGGCTGAGTGCCTGCAGCGCACCGGCTCGTTCAAGATCCGCGGCGCAACCAACCTGATCGCGAAGATCCCCGAAGCCGAACGCGCGCGGGGCGTGGTCGCTGCGTCGTCGGGCAATCACGCGCAAGGCGTGGCTGAGGCAGCGCGTCTATTCGGCGTCCTGGCGACGATCGTGATGCCGACGGACGCGCCGGCGGGGAAGGTTGAGGGCGTGCGCGAGCGCGGCGCGCAAATCGTCTTCTACGACCGAGCGAGCGAGGACCGCGTTGCGATCATGACCCGGCTGGCGCGCGAGGCGGGATCGCACCTCGCGCCGCCCTACGATCATCCGGACGTCATCGCGGGTCAGGGCACGGTGGGGCTGGAGCTGGCCGCGCAGGCCAAGGAAGCGAGCGAGGCGCTCGACGCCGTCTACTGCAACGTCGGCGGCGGCGGGTTGATTTCTGGCGTCGCGTTGGCGCTCGGGCATGAAAGCCCGGATACGAAGATCTACGCCGTCGAGCCGGTCGGCTTCGACAACATGCGGCGTTCGCTGATCGCCGGGCGGCGCGTCGAGAACGCCGCCGCCGCGGGCTCGATCTGCGACGCGCTGCTGCCGTTGCTGCCGGGAGAGCTGACGTTTGCGATCGCCAGGGACCGGCTTGCGGGCGGCGTCGCGGTGACCGACGCCGAGGCCCTCGCCGCGGTCGGCTTCGCGTTCCGACGTCTGAAGATCGTCCTGGAGCCCGGCGGCGCGGCGTCGCTGGCGGCGGCCCTGTTCGGCAAGCGAGATCTCAGGGGCAAGACCGTCGGCGTCGTCGTCACCGGCGGCAACGTCGACCCGGCGGTGTTCGCCCGAGCGATCGGCGCTCCGTCGGCCTAGTGCAGCGGGCCGCCGCGCGACAGATCGCTGTCGAGCGTCGGCGCGACTTCGCCGTCGCCGAGCCGCGCGCGATAGACCAATACGTTCTCCATCACCCGCTGAACGTAGTTGCGGGTCTCCGAGAACGGGATCTTCTCCACCCAGTCGATCGGATCGACGTCGTAGCGCGGATCGCCATAGCGGCGGATCCATTGCCGCGCGCGATGTTCGCCAGCGTTGTAGGCCGCTGCGGCGAGCACGTAGGAGCCGTCGAACTCCTCGAGCAGCTCCGCAAGGTGGGTCGAGCCGAGGCGGACGTTGTACTCGGGGTCGTCCGTCAGCCAGTTCTCGCGATAGCTCGTTCCCGCGCGGCGAGCGGTTGCTCGCGCGGTTGAGGGCATCATCTGCATCAGGCCACGGGCGCCGACGGGGCTGACCGCGCGCGGATAGAATTCGCTCTCCTGA
Source organism: Maricaulaceae bacterium (assembly GCA_050050115.1). Taxonomy (GTDB): domain Bacteria; phylum Pseudomonadota; class Alphaproteobacteria; order Caulobacterales; family Maricaulaceae; genus JASFUX01. Next base: position 2,250 of record JASFUX010000110.1, read on the forward strand.
CGCGCCAGAGCGTGGATGAACGCGGTTTCCGGCGCGTCGGTCGGCATGAAGTCCGGCAGCTCCATCACCGGGTAGGCGGCGCCCGGCTCGATGACGCCCAGCGCGAGGGCGGTCTTGCCGGCGCGCACGCCGGCGCCCGGCTGGCCGTAGTCGACGGCGAGCTCGGCGAGGAGCGCGAACTCCGCCGGTTCGTTCAGCTGGTCGTCGAGGTGATAGGAGAACTCACGAAACAGGCTCAGCTCGTCGAGTTCGGCGAAGATGCCGATCGCCCGGGCGACGTCGTTCGAACCGAACGCGGCGCGCTCGGCGTCCGTGGGGACCGCGGCGGCCGGAAGATAGACCGGCCCGCCCTCAAGCTCGGTCGCGGCGAGTTGGCCGTAGTAGGCGGTCGAGTACTCTGCGGCGGCCCGGTAGAACTGCTCGGCCTGCGCGGACTCGCCCAGCTCGTCGGCGGCGCGACCGCGCCAGTAGAGCGCGCGCGCCCGTGAGATCGGCGTGGAGACGGCTTCGTCGAGACGGGCGAAGTGCTCGGCGGCCTGATCGGGAATGCCGAGATGTTGCAGCGCCAGCCAGCCCGCCAGCCATTCGGCGTCGGCGAAGTCGCCGGAGTCGAAGTCGGGGTCGATGCCGTGCTCGGCGGCGAGTTCGTAAGCGGTCTGATAGTCGCCGTCGCCAAGCTCGCGCGAGATGTGCACCTCGCGCTCGTACCAGACCCGCGAGGGGCCGATCACGTTGGCGAAGCTGTTGTCGATGTCGAGCACCAGGGGCAGGGCGTTGGTCGTCATCCGCGCCTTGCGCCGCCAGCGGGCGCGCTCGTAGAGCAGCGCCGGGTCGCTTTGCAGCGAGGAAGGCACGGCGGCGACCGCCGAGTCGACGCCGCGGCCGCGCGCGGCCAGGGTGGCCCGCGCCTGCGCCAGAGCGCGCTCGCCCGCGGGCAGCTCGGAGTAAAGCCGGCTCGCCGCCGAGCGTTGCTCGCGCCAGAGCAGATAGTCGACGCGGGCGATGTGATCTTCCGTTGTCAGACGGCTGCGGTAACGCGACAGCGTATCGGTCTGCACGCTGATCGGCATGACGTGCTCGCGCCAGGCGGTGCGCAGGTATCCCTCCGCTTCATTGTCCCGGCCGAGCACGAACAAAGCGTCGGCGAGCGCGATCATGCCCTCGCCGCTTTCCGGCGGATTGCCCTCGAACCAGACGACGATCTCGGCGGCGGTGAGACCGGCCGAACGGATTTTCGATTCAAGCTCGTCGCGGATCTCGCCCGCGCGCGGCCAGTCGGCGAAATCGCGCGCCGCGGCTTGCAGCTCGTCGTAGGAGACCGAAGGGTTCGACGTCGCCGCGCGCCATCTCAGGATGTCGCGCGCGGTTTGGTCGGTCATCGCGTGGATGGCGGAGTCGACGGCGCGCCAGTTGCCGCGCGAGGCCGCTTCAAGACCGTCGCGCAAACGGTTGAAGTCCGCCGCGGAAAGATATTCCGAATAGACCTGAGGCGCGGGCCTCAGTCTCGGCTCAGGCGCGGCCTGGGCCGTCGTTGTGATCGCCGCTGTTGCGCACAGGCACGCAACGCCCCCTCCAAGCAGCCTTTGAACCGTCCGCTTCATTGATGCGTCCTCGTTGCTCAGGCGACTCAATAACTAGAATCGCAGGCTATCGTTCCAGGCTCAAGCACCCAGAACCGTCCGATCGACGGTCTCCATTATTGGCGCCGGGCCCGGCCGGACGTATTGTCCGCCGCCGCTCGGCTCCCGCTCTCGTGCAAAACCCCGGCCAGCCTCATGTTTGATGGTTATTTCCCCGCCCTGATCACCCCGTTCCGCGACGACGCGGTCGACGAGGCGGCTTACCGTAAATTGATTAACTGGCAGATTTCTCAAGGCGTTGCGGGCCTCGTGCCGGTCGGGACGACCGGCGAGTCCCCGACCTTGACCGTTCCCGAGCACGAGCGGGTCGTCGCCCTGTGCGTCGAAACCGCCGCGGGGCGCGTTCCGGTGATCGCCGGGGCGGGCTCGAACGAAACGAGAATCTCCGTCGATTTCGTCCGCCACGCCAAAACGGTCGGCGCCGACGCCGCGCTGGTGGTCACGCCCTACTACAACAAGCCCAACCAGGACGGGCTCTACGCCCACTTCATGGCGATCGCCGAGGCGGTCGAGCTGCCGATCTTCATCTATAATATTCCCGGCCGCTCTGTGATCGACATGAGCGTCGAGACGATGGCGAAGCTGGCGCGTCATCCGAACATCATAGGGGTCAAGGACGCTACAGCTGACATGAGTCGGGTGACGAAGCAGCGACGCGAATGCGGCCATGACTTCATCCAACTGTCGGGCGACGACAATTCCGCGCTCGGCATGTTCGCCCACGGCGGGCGGGGCTGCATCTCGGTGACCGCGAACGTCGCGCCGGGCCTCTGCGCCGAGCTGGGCGCGGCGGCGCTCGCGGGCGACTACGACCGCGCCCGGGAGATCAACGACCGGCTTGGTCCCTTGCACGCAGCGCTGTTCTGCTCGCCGAGCCCAGGGCCGACGAAGTACGTGCTCAACAAGCTCGGCGTTTGCGCGCCTGAAGTGCGCCTGCCGGTCACCCCGCCTGACGCGGCGGCGTGCAAGATCATCGATGCGGCGGTTGAGCACGCCCAGCTACCGCCGGTCGATTAGCTGGTCTGATGGCTGAGAAATCCCGCAAGCTCATCGCGGAGAACCGCAGGGCGCGTCGCGAGTACCAGATCGAAGAGGTGTTCGAGGCAGGGCTCGCGCTCGTCGGCTCGGAGGTCAAATCGCTGCGCGAGGGCCGGGCGAACATCGCCGAGTCCTACGCGACCGAGGAGAACGGCGAGATCTGGCTGATCAACGCCAACATCCCCGAGTACGCCCCGGCGAACCGGATGAACCACGAACCGCGACGGCGGCGAAAGCTGCTGCTCAAAAAGCGCGAGATGGCCAAGCTGATCGGCTCGGTGCGTCGCGAGGGCCGGACGCTCGTGCCGCTGAAGCTCTATTTCAACGAGCGCGGCATCGCGAAGCTGGAGCTGGCGCTCGGCGTCGGCAAGAAGGCCCACGACAAGCGCGCCGCTGAAGCCAAGCGCGACTGGGAGCGCCAGAAAGGCCGGCTGATGCGCGAGCGGGGCTAAGCGTCCACCGCCGCGCGCGCCTTGCCCACGGCGTCGGAGAACATCTCTTCGGTCAGCCGCCGCGTGTTCACGTTGTAGCGCGAGCAATGATAGCTCGCGACGAGCCGCACCGGACCGTTCGGGCCTTCGAGGTCGGTTTCGGCGGCGTGGGCGAAGGCGGCCGCCGAGGCCTTGAGCCCGAGCGCGGCCAGGGTCGAGTCGTGAGCGATGCGCCCGAGCGCCAGGATCGCCTTGAGCCGGGGCATCGCCGCGAACTCTGCGACGAGGAACTTGCGGCAGGTCGAAATCTCGCGACCAACCGGCTTGTTCTGCGGCGGCACGCAGCGCACCGCGTTGGTGATCCGGCAGTCGACCAGCTCAAAGCCGTCGTCCGGCCGCGCGCCGTAATCGCCGCGGGCAAAGCCGTGAGCCAGCAAGGTCGGATAGAGCAGATCGCCGGCGTAATCGCCGGTGAACGGCCGCCCGGTGCGGTTGGCCCCCGATTTCCCCGGCGCAAGGCCGACGACCAGCAGCGCGGCCGACGCGTCGCCGAACGCGGGCACGGGCGCGTTGAACCAGTCCGGCTCGTCGCCTCTCAGTTCATGGCGGTAGTCGACGAGGCGCGGGCAGAGCGGGCAATCGCGCGGCGGGTCGTCGAAGGCCGGGTCCGTCATCGGCCCGATCAGCTGTCGTAGTCGTCGACCAGCGCTTCGTCGTCGTCCTCATCCTCCTCGGCGTCGCGCGCGGAGGCGCGTCCGCCCTGACGGCCGATCATGTCGGCGAGCTCGGAGAGGTCGATGAACTCGTCCGCCTGGCGGCGCAGATCGTCCGAGGCCATGGGCGGGCTCGACTTCAGCGTGGAGATCACCGTCACCCGCACGCCTTTGCGCTGGACCGCTTCGACCAACCGGCGGAAGTCGCCGTCCCCGGAGAACAGCACCACATGGTCGAGCCAGGCCGCCGCCTCGAGCACGTCGACGGCGAGATCGACGTCCATGTCGCCGCGGATCCGGCGGTTGCCTTGGTTGTCGGTGAAGGTCTTCGCCGGCTTGGTGATCACCGTGAAGCCGTTGTAGTCGAGCCAGTCGACCAGCGGCCGGATCGGCGAGAAGCGGTCCTGCTCTTCAATGATCGAGGTATAGTAGACCGCGCGCACGAGACGCCCGCGAGTGCGGAAGTTGTCGAGCAGCTTCTTGTAATCGACCTCAAGTCCAAGGCCTTTGGCCGAGGAATAGAAGTTTGCGCCGTCGATGAATACGCCGATGCGCTCGTTGGGGTAAAAGGTCATAGTACAATCCTCAGATGAAATTGGCCGAGTATTCGCGTCGTGACGAGTAATGAGCATTTCCAATCGAAAGCTTTGCTCGCCCTGGGATCTAATTTGCCATGGGGCGATTTGAAACCAAGAGCGGTATTGCAAAGAGCGCTGGAAAACCTCGAACGCGCCGGCGCGGCGACCGTCGAGGCGCGCTCTGACTGCTGGCGCACGGAAGCCTGGCCCGATCCGTCCGACCCGCCGTTTGCGAATATGGTCGTCGCGATCAGAACGCCCCTCGGCCCGGTCGAGCTGCTCAAGGCGGCGCACGAGATCGAGGCGGCGTTCGGGCGCGCGCGCGGCTCAGCGAACGCGCCGCGGACTCTCGACATCGACATCGTTGATTTCGACGGACTGAGCGCCGATTTCACCAAGGATGAGGATGGCGCGGACCTCGCCCTGCCGCACCCGCGCATGCACGAGCGGGCGTTCGTGCTCGCGCCGCTCCTCGACGTCGCCCCGGCATGGCGGCATCCGCGCCTCGGCGTTGACGCCGAAACCTTGTTTTCGAGGCTTCCGAGCGCCGAGCGCGCCTCGGTGCGGCGTCTGGGCGCGGGGGAAGAGGTATGATGTTGCGTCGCAGCGCCGCTTTTCGTAAGCAGAGCGTTCGCTTTTAGGAGACTTACATGGCCCGCGTGACGGTCGAAGACTGCGTCGAAGAAATCCCGAACCGGTTTGATCTGGTGCTGTTGGCCGCGCATCGCGCCCGGAACATTTCAGCCGGCGCTGCTTTGACGGTGGAGCGCGACAAGGACAAGAACCCGGTCGTCGCTCTGCGCGAGATCGCCGATGAGACCGTCAAGCAGAACGATCTCGAGGAGAGCATGGTCTCCGGGCTCCAGCGCGTGATGCTGGTCGAAGAGAGCGAAGAGAAGGAAGAGCGCCCTGCGCTCGAGGATCAGCGCGCCGCGCAGCCGGTGAGCGAATACGACATGCTCCGCGCGCTCCAGAGCGACCGCGATGGAGGAGCCGACGGCCGCTCCTGAGCAGGCGCGGGGCGACCCTCATCTGACCGGCGCTGAAACCGGCGGCCCGGACCCTTCCTCTAATGCCGATGCGGTGACGCCGGCGCGCTACGACGCCGACATCGAACGTGCGCGCGAGCAGCTGGTCGCGCGCATACGGAGCTATGATCGCACCGCAGACCTCGGCCGGCTCGATCGCGCTTTCGAGATCGCGCGCGAGGCGCATCGCAACCAGGTCCGGCTGTCGGGTGCGCCCTACATCACCCACCCGCTTGCGGTGGCGAACCTTCTGGCCGAGCTGCGGCTCGACCTCGACACCATCATCACCGCGATCCTGCATGACACGGTCGAGGACACCGCCGTCAGCCTCGACGACCTCTCGCGCGAGTTCAGCGAGGACGTGCGCGATCTCGTCGACGGGGTGACCAAGCTCGCCCAGGTTTCCCGCGCGCGCGGCGGCTCGAAGCAGGGCGAGAACCTGCAGAAGCTCGTCCTCGCGATCGCGCGCGACGTGCGGGTGCTGCTCGTCAAGCTCGCCGACCGACTGCACAATATGCAGACCCTCCAGCACGTGCCCAACGAGGAGAAGCGCAAAAGAATCGCGTCGGAGACGATGGAGATCTACGCGCCGCTCGCGCGCCGCATCGGCGTGGCGCGCTGGTGCGGCGAGCTTGAGGATCTCTCGTTCAAGTGGATCAATCCGTCCGCTTACGAATCGGTTCGCCGGCGGGTCTCGGCGACGCGCGGGGCGCGGACCGAAGCGGTCGCGAGCGTCTCGAGCGCCTTGACCGACGCCTTGAATGAGGCGGGACTCGAAGCGCGGGTCTACGGCCGCGAGAAGCGGCCCTATTCGATCTGGCGCAAGCTTGAGCGCCGCGGGATCGACTTCGACGACCTCGCCGACATCTACGCGTTCCGGGTGATCACCCAGAGCCCGGAGGACTGCTACCGCGTGCTCGGGTTGATCCACACCCGGTGGCGCTGCGTGCCCGAGCGCTTCAAGGACTTCATCTCGACGCCCAAGCCCAACAACTATCGCTCGATCCACACCACGATCATCGGTCCCGACAACCAGCGCATCGAGCTGCAGATCCGCACCGAGGAGATGGACCGGATCGCCGAGGACGGCGTCGCCGCGCATTGGCGCTACAAGAACGAGAGCTACGGCTACGACGCCGAGGCGGCGGCCGAAGCGGGCGGCGATCCGCTGAGCCGCTTACGGTCTCTCGTCGACATCCTCGAGCACGGCGGCGATCCCGACGAGTTCCTCGAGCACGCCAAGCTCGAGATGTTCACCGATCAGGTGTTCGCCTTCACGCCCAAAGGCGACGTCATCGCGCTGCCGCAAGGCGCGACGCCGCTCGACTTCGCCTACGCGGTTCACACCGATGTTGGAGACACTTGCGTCGGCGCGCGGATCAACGGCCGGCGCATGCCGGTGCGCACGCGCCTTCAGAACGGCGACGTGGTCGAGATCATCCGCTCGGGCATGCCCTCACCGATGCCGGGCTGGGAGGACATCGCCGTCACCGGGCGCGCCCGGTCGGCCATTCGCCGCCTCGTGCGCAAGTCCGAGCAGGACGAATTCGTCCGCATCGGCCGGCTGATCGCTGAGCACGGTCTGCGGCGCGAAGGCCTCGATCTCAAGAGCGCGCAGTTCGCAGACGTCTTGAAGCGGCTTGATTTCGACGACGAGGACGATCTGTTCGAAAGCCTCGGGCGCGGCCGGATGAACTCCGACGATCTGATCCAGGCGCTGTTCCCGCGCCGCTCGGTGGAGAAGACCGCGCGCAACCGCGAGCTGATCGTCGACGAGAAGGCGCAGCTGTTCGTCCGCGGCCGCGGCCTGACGCCGGGCGTCACGCTGCACTTCGCCGATTGCTGCTCGCCGCTGCCTGGCGACCGCATCGTCGGCATCCTGATGCCCGAGCGCGGCGTCGAGGTGCACACGATCGACTGCGAGCGGCTGGCGCAGTACGAAAATGAGCAGGATCGTTGGGTCGACCTCGGCTGGACCGCCGAGGCCGCCGAGCGGACCGTATCGACCGGCCACATCATGGCGACGATCGACAACACCCCCGGCGCCCTCGCCGACATCACCGGCGCGGTCAGCCGCTCGAACGGCAACATCGTCGGCGTGAAGATGGTCCGCCGCGGGAGCGACTTTTTCGACATGAAGTTCGCCGTCGAGGTGTTGGACGCGCGCCACCTCTCCCATATCGTCGCGGCGATGCGCGCGTGCGCCTCCGTGGTGATGGCGCGGCGCGACCGGGGGCAAGCTTTTACAACGAGGGCGCCATGACTTCAGACGATGTGCTCGAAGAGTTTCGGGCAGCGGGCGCCTTGCTCGAAGGACACTTCATCCTGTCTTCGGGTTTGCACAGCCCGGTGTTTCTCCAAAAGACCAAGGTGTTCGAGGATCCCGTCCGCACCGAGCGGCTTTGCCGCGCGCTGGCCGAGAAGGTGCGCGCGACCTTGAACGACGATGTCGACCTCGTCGCCTCGCCTGCGGTCGGCGGGATCATTCCCGGCTACGAGACGGCGCGCGCGCTCGGCGTGCACGCGATCTTCACCGAACGGGAGAAGGGCGAGTTCGCGCTGCGGCGGGGCTTTGAAATCCCCGATGGCGCGCGCGTGCTGATGGTCGAGGACATCGTCACGACGGGGCTTTCTTCCCGCGAGTGCATCGCCTGCCTCAAGGCCGCCGGCGCGAATGTCGTCGCCGAGGCCTGCATCGTCGACCGCTCGGGCGGCGAAGCGGACGTGGGCGCGCCGTTGATCTCGCTCGCACAGGTGAAGTTCCCCGCCTATCCCGCCGACGCGTTGCCTGACGAGCTCGCCGCGATGCCGGCGGTCAAGCCGGGCAGCCGGCACCTGACGGCATGACCGCGAAGACCGATGGGGCCCGCACGCCGGGGCGGCTGCGCCTCGGGGTCAACATCGACCATGTCGCGACCATCCGGAACGCGCGTGACGGCGACTACCCGGATCTCGCGCGCGCCGCG
>JASFUX010000111.1:0-10597 GCA_050050115.1 Maricaulaceae bacterium
CCCCGAGGGGGAGGGAGACCGGCGCTTGGCCGGCCGGATAGGGATCCCAAATAGAAACGCTAGGAGAATCGCCATGTCTCAGCGCCGCCCGGTCAGCCGCATCAGCGCGCGGCTGGCGGCCTCGGCGGCGAGCAGCCCGGCCAGCGCCAGGGCGATCGACAGCCCGGCCAGGCGCGCCGCGGCGACCTCCCCGCCCGGGGACTGGATGGCGGTGTAGATCGCCAGCGGCAGGGTTCGGGTCTCGCCCGGCACGTTGGACACGAAGGTGATGATCGCGCCGAACTCGCCCAGGCTCGCCGCATAGGCGGTGATCGCGCCGGCGATCAGCCCTGGCGCGGCCAGTGGCAGAATCACCGAGCGCAGCCGGTCGAACGGTCCCGCGCCGAGCGATGCGGCCGCGTCCATCAGGCCGGGATCGATCGCCTCGATGGCGAGGCGGATCGCGCGGACTTGGAAAGGAAAGGTCATCAGCCCGGCGGCGAGCGACGCGCCCGTCCAGGAAAAGATGAACCGTATGCCGAGCGCATCTTCGAGCCATCGGCCGAGTGGGGCGTTGGTTCCGAGAACCACGAGCAGCAGATAGCCCATGACCACCGGCGGCAGCACGAGCGGCAGATGCGCCAGCCCGTCGAGCACGGTCTTGCCGGGAAAGCGCCCGCGCGCCAGCGCCAGGGCCGTGACGAACGCGAACGGCAGCGCGCCGATGACCGCCGCGGCGGCGACCCTGAGGCTTAGGAGCAGCGCTTCGATCTCGGCGGGGGTGAGCCAGGACATGGGGAACGCCGCGCTCGTCTGTCAGAGTTCCACGATCTCCACCGCCGCGCCGTCTTCAAGCGCGGGGGCGTCGATCGGGCGGCGGATCAGGACGTCGGCGCGCGCCAAACCCGACAGCGCTGCAGAGTCCTGTTTGGAGAAGGCGCGCACGCGGCCGTCGTCCTCGAATGCGCCGCAGAGATAAGCCTCGCGCGGGCCGTTGGCGGGCAGCGCGCCGCCAAGGATTGCGGGACGCAGTGGAGAGGCGCCGGCGCGCGCGTCGCCTTGCAAGCGGGCGAGGGCGGTGATGAGGAGCAGGCGCGAAACGACGAACGCGGAGACCGGATTGCCCGGCAGGCCGAGCACATGCGCCCCGTCGAGCCTGCCGAACCAAGTCGGCTTGCCCGGCTTGACCGCGATCTTTTCGAAAACGAGCGATCCGCCCAGGGATGAAAATACGTTGCGGACGTGATCGTGATCGCCGACTGAGGCGCCGCCGATGGTGATGATCAGGTCGGCGCCTTCAGCGCGCGCGAAGGCGTCGCGCACCGAAGCCTCGTTGTCTCGCGCGATGCCGAGATAGTCGGGCGCGCCGCCGGCCTCGGCGATCAAGCGGACTAGACCCGGGGCGTTCGAGTTGACGATCGCGGCGTTGCTGAGCGGCTCGCCCGGCTCGACCAGCTCGTCGCCGGTGGAGATGATCGCGACGCGCGGCGCGCGGGCGACCTTGAGCTTGAGCGCGCCGACCGAGGCGGCGAGGGCGATCGCGAAGGGGGACATCCGCGCGCCGACGGACAGCAGGACATCCCCCTCGGCGTAGTCGATCCCGGCGGGCCGGACATGGGCGCCCGGCTCGGGCGCGGCGTCGAGCAGAACAGAGTGCCTGTCGCGCGACGCGTTCTCCTGGATGACCACCTGGTCGGCGCCCGCAGGGATGCTTGCGCCGGTGGAGATGCGGATCGCCTGACCTGCTTCGATCGGCTGATCGGCCGGGTGGCCCGCCGCGGATTCCCCGGCGAGCGTCAGCCGCGCCGGGCGGTCGGTCAGGTCCTGGGAGCGAACCGCATAGCCGTCCATCGCCGAAGTCGCTGTCAGGGGCTGGGTGCGCGTCGCGATCACGTCGGCGGCGAGGACGCGGCCGTCCGCCTCGGCGAGCGCGACCGTCTCCGCGCTGAGCGGCGCGAGATGCTCGAGGATCAGCGCCCGCGCCGTCTCGAGCGGGATCAGGCCGCGTCCTTCATTGCTCATGCTTGCGACTCTGCGACGAAGTCGCCCGACTTGCCGCCGGTCTTCTTCAGAAGACGGACGTTCGAAATAGTCATCGCCTTATCGAGCGCCTTGGCCATGTCGTAGAGCGTCAGGCAGGCGACCGAGACGGCGGTCAGCGCCTCCATCTCGACGCCGGTCTCGGCGGTGGTGCGCACCTCGGCGCGGACTTCGAACGCGGCGCGACCCTCAATCGGCTCGATCGAAACCTTCGCCGAGGACAGCGGCAGGGAGTGGCAGAGCGGGATCAGCTCGGAGGTCTTCTTCGCGGCCATGATCCCAGCCAGCTCGGCGACGGCGAGGGCGTCGCCTTTCGGGCCCTGGCCGCTGCGGACCGCTTCAAAGGCGTCCGGGCTCATCGTCACTTCACCGGCTGCGATCGCCGTGCGCGCGGTCGCGGCCTTGGCCGAGACGTCGACCATGCGGACCCGGCCTTCGGCGTCCTGGTGGGTGAGGGGGCCGTCAGCCATGCGCGCCCAGTTCTTCAACGAGCGCAGGCTCGGCTGCGAGCCATTGGTCGGCGGCTGCCGCATCGTCCGTCGTCGGCTCGACCCAGCGTTCGAAGTCCGCGCCGATTTCCTTCTTCCAGAACGGCGCTTGGGTCTTGAGCACGTCGATGAGGTAGGCCGCCGCTTCGAGCGCGGCGCGGCGGTGCGGTGCGGCGGCGCCGACGAAGACGATCGGCTCGCCCAGGCCCATGCGCCCCACGCGGTGAACGATGCGCGCCTGGGTCAAGTCCCAGCGCGCCGCGGCGGCCCGCGCGATGGCGTCGAGCGCGGCGTCGGTGCGGCCGGGATAGTGCTCAAGCTCCAGCGTCGTTACGCCGTGATCGCCGCGCACTTGGCCGACGAAGCTCGCCACCGCGCCCGCGTCCGCCGCGCCGGTTAGGGCGGTCAGCTCCGCGCCGGGATCGAAGCTCTCAGCGGTGATGCGCGTCTTGATCATCGTTCGATCCTAATGACTTCGACCGTTTGTTGCGAGCGTCTTCAAGCACTTAGTGTTCGCCGCCGCGGCTTGCCCGCTGGCCTGTCGCCGCTAGAGGGTTTGTCGTTGCCCCGGCGGACTGGACGGTTACACTCGTAGTCAAGAGCGCGCGGCTCACGCGCGGCGGAACTTCGTTGGAGCAGTACATGACGAAACGTGCATTGAGATGGGGCGCGCCTGCGGCAGCGGCGCTGTTGGCGGCCTGCGCGACCGGCTTTGGCGGTCAGCGCGGCGAGCCCGAGCTGGGGACGTTCGGCATCGACTTGGCCGAACGGGACGCCTCGGTCGCCCCCGGCGACGACTTCTACCGTTATCTGAACGGGCAGTGGCTCGACACCTTCGAGATCCCCGCCGACAAGACCAACTACGGCTCCTTCACCGTGCTCGCCGACGAAGCCGACGAGCAAGTGCGCGACATCATCGAGGCGGCGGCCGAAACCGACGCCGCGCCGGGCGAGCCTGAGCAGCTGATCGGCGACCTTTTCGCCTCGTTCATGGATGAAGACGCAATCGAAGCGGCCGGGCTCGACCCGCTGCGCGACGGGCTCGACGCCATCGCCGCCGCCGAGACGCACGAAGACATCCTGCGGGTCATGGCGCGGCCCGACCTCGCCTCGAACGGGCCGGTCGGCGTGTTTGTCGACGTCGATTCGCGCCAGCCTGATCAGCATGCGCTCTATCTGACCCACGGCGGCCTCGGGCTGCCGGACCGCGACTACTATCTCTCCGACGCTGAGCGCTTCGCCGCGCTGCGGACCGCGTACGAAGAGCACATCGCGGCCATGCTCGGCCTTGCCGGAGTCGACGGCGCCGAAGCCAAGGCGGCGGGCATCGTCGCGCTTGAGACCGAGATCGCCGGAGCGCACTGGGAGCGGGCGCGCCGCCGCGATCGCGACCAGACCTACAACCTGATGACGCTCGACGAGCTTGAAGAGTATGCGCCCGGCATCGACTGGCGCTTGGCGCTCGAAGAGTCCGGCATCGAAGGCGTCGACAGCGCGGTCGTGCGCGAAAAGGACGCCTTCCCGGCGCTTGCACAAATCTTCGCCGACACGCCGGTCGACGTCTGGCGCGACTATCTGACGTTCCACGTGCTCTCCGCGCACGCCCAGTTCCTGCCGGCGGCCTTCGCCGACGAGGACTTCGCCTTCTACGGCCAGACGCTCTCGGGCCAGCCCGAGCAGCGCGAACGCTGGCTGCGCGGCGTGCAGCTGGTCAACGGCACGGTCGGCTTCGCGGTCGGCAAGATCTACGTCGAGGAGCACTTCTCACCCGAAGCCAAGGACGCGATGGAGCAGCTCGTCGCCAACCTGCGCGCGGCGTTCGCCGAGCGCATCCAGGCGAGCGAATGGATGAGCGAAGAGACCCAGGTCGAAGCGCTCGACAAGCTCGCCGCCTTCACGCCGAAGATCGGCTATCCGGACGAGTGGGAGACCTACGAGGGCCTGGAGATCGCGTCGAACGATCTTCTGGGGAACATCCGCCGCGCCAATGAATGGGGCTGGAACGACATGATCTCCGATCTCGGCCAGCCGATCGATCCGCACGAGTGGGGCATGACCCCGCAGACAGTGAACGCCTACTATTCGCCCAATCGCAACGAGATCGTCTTCCCGGCTGCGATCCTGCAGCCGCCGTTCTTTGATCTCAATGCGGACGATGCGGTGAACTACGGCGGCATCGGCGCGGTGATCGGCCACGAGATGGGTCACGGCTTCGACGACCAGGGCCGCAAGTCCGACGGCACGGGCATGCTGCGGGACTGGTGGACCGAAGGCGACGCCGAGCGGTTCGAAGAACGCGCGGCGATGCTCGGCGCGCAGTACGCGACCTATGAGCCGATCGAGGGCTATACGCTCAACCCCGAGCTGACGATGGGCGAGAACATCGGCGACCTCGGCGGGCTCAACGTGGCGCTCGAGGCCTATCGCATCTCGCTGGACGGCGATGCGCCGCCGGTGATCGACGGCTATACGGGCGAGCAGCGCTTCTTCCTCGCCTGGGCCCAGGTCTGGCGGCGCAAGTACCGCGACGAGGAGCTGATCAACCGCATCTCGACCGACCCGCACAGCCCGTCCGAGTACAGATCGAACGGCGTGGTGCGGAACATGGACGCGTGGTACGAGGCGTTCGGTGTCGGCCCGGATCACGCCCTCTATCTGCCGCCCGAAGAGCGCGTGCGGATCTGGTAGCTGCAATGCGCATTGCGACGGCTTTCGCCGCGCTTTTGTTGGCCGCTTCGCCTGGCTCCGCTTGGGAGCCGGGCGAGCGCGCCGCTGACGCGCCGGAAGAGCTCGAGCAGTTCGCTTTCCTCGTCGGCTGCTACGACATTGCTGCAAGCCGTTGGAGCGCGGAAACGGGCGACTTCGGCCCCTCCGCGCCGGCGCGCTGGAACGGGCGGTGGGCGCTCGACGGCTGGGCGATCTACGACGAGTGGTTCGACGTTCAGATCCCCGGTCAGGCGCCCGACCTCGGCCGCGGCGCCAACTTGCGGGTCTATGAAACCGACACCGGCCAGTGGGTGATGGTCTGGGCTCATACCGAAGGGCCGGGCCAGGTGCTTCGCGCCGAACAGCGGGAGGAGGGCCTGGTCATGTGGCGGGAGCACCCGCTGCGCGACACCGACTGGCGCGCCGTCTTCACGGTCGACGACGACGGCGGCTGGACCCGGGTCGACTATTCGCGCGATTTCGGAACCGACGACTGGACGCCGGGCGGGCGCCTGGCGGCGACGCCGACGACCTGCCAGACCGCCGAATAGCTCCGGCGGCCGTGCAGACGGGTCTACCTCTTCGGCGCGAAGTTCGGGTTGCGCAGCAGAGCGGCCGAGACGAGCGAGATCAGCAAGCCGATCGGGAAGATCTCGGTGAACGTCAGCGGCAGGCGGTAGAGCGGGTTGGCGTAGGCCTCCCGCATGGCGTCCAGCTCCGCGGCGCGGGCGTCGAGTTCTTCGCTAGGCAGGTTCTCGGCCTGCAGCCGCTCGAACGCGGCGTCGACGTATTGATCCATGAAGGCGTAATCGGTCATCGCAAGATAAACCTCCCAGACCGCCACAAAGGCGATCCCGGCGACCACGGCGATGGCGAGGCCGATCCCGAACGCCGGCAAGAACTTGATCACCCCGCCAAGAACGTTGTCGCGGTGCCGTTTGACGGCGATGAAGATCACCGACAGCCCGATGATCATCATCAGGTAGCCGAAGACCTGAGAGCCCGCGCCGTGGTCGCCCGCAAAGACCATCCCGAGGATCATTGCGATGATGATGACGGCGCCGGAAATCGCGCCGTAGACGAGAATTGTTCTGAGCATGAGCGGTCGCCTCCTTGGTTTCGACCCTCTCACCAAGCGGAAACTCTCGCTGTTGAGCCATCGCCCAAACGGGTGAATTGCGCCAATTCACTCCATTTTATGAGGCATTCTCCGCGCGGGGCTACGGCAGCAGCGCAAGCCGGCGCGCCGCGTCGACCGCGCCGGTGCGGCGCGTCACGCCGAGCTTTTCGTAAAGGTTCGCGGCGTGGGTCTTCACCGTGTTGGGCGAGACCCCGAGCGTGCGCGCGATCTCCTTGTTCGATTGGCCGGCGGCGATCAACTCGAGCACCGAGATCTCGCGCGGCGTCAGACCGAGCGACTTGAGCGCCGCGGTGTTTTGCTCGAACGGCTCGGCCGGGCGCCGCGGCATCAGCTGCGCGCCGACCCAGACGCCGAGCGCCGCGAAGCCGGTGGCGATCAGCACGATGTAGATCTCGGCCGCGAACTCGCGCGTGACGCGCTTGAAGTCGAGCCATTCGAGCGCGAAGGCCGCGAGCGCCAGGACGACGGCGTAGATCAGGACCGTACGGATCATCCCACGCAGATTAGCTGAAGGGCGGGCGTACGCCAGGGGGTGGCGGTGCGGTCGCGTCGTGCATTTGGCGTAAAACGAGGAGTATATGTCATTTTCGCCAACGCGGTGAGCAAGTAGTTTCGAACCCATGACCACCAGAACCCGCTTCGCCTCGCTCGACCGCCGCCGGCGCGCGCCGCGCAAGGTCGCCGTCGTCGCCTTCGCCAACGCGCAGGTTCTCGACATCGCCGGACCGTGGGAAGTGCTCGCCGGAACCGCCGCTTTCACCGACGCGTCGGCCTACGAGATCGAGCTGATCGCCGCCAAAGCGGGACCGCTGCCCACCTCGGGCGGCCTGCCGCTCGTCGCGCACCGGGCCTTCGCCGACGTCACGCCGGCCGAGCGCCGCGGCTACGACACGCTGATTGTCGCCGGCGGCAACGGCACGCCCACGGCGATGGCCGACCGCGAGCTGATCCGCTTTGTGAAGGACGTCGCCAAGCACGCGCGCCGCGTCGCATCGGTCTGCTCGGGCGCCTTCATCCTGGCGCAGGCGGGTCTGCTCGACGGTCGGCGCGCGGCAACCCATTGGCGGTCGTGCGCGCGGCTCGCCGAGATGTTTCCCAAGGTCGAGGTCGACGCCGACGCAATCTTCGTGCGCGACGGCAAGTTCTGGTCGTCGGCGGGCGTGACCGCCGGCATGGACCTCGCACTCGCCCTCGTCGAAGAAGACCTTGGCCGCGAGGTCGCGCTCGCCGTGGCGCGCGCCAAGGTGATGTTCATGATCCGCCCGGGCGGGCAGTCGCAATATTCCGCCGCGCTCGCGGCGCAATCGGCTTCGGACGACGCGATGGCCGAGCTCGGCGCCTGGATCTGCGAAAACGTCGCTGCGCCATTGAATGGCCCCGACTTGGCGGCTCGCGCGAACATGTCCGAGCGCACCTTCGCGCGCCGCTTCACCGCCGCGACCGGGCAGACCCCGGCGCGCTTCGTCGAGACCGCACGGATCGATGCGGCCCGCCGAGCGCTTGAGCTGACCGACAAGGGCGTCGACGCGATCGCGTTCGAGTGCGGCTTCGGCGCGCCCGAGCGAATGCGCCGCGCCTTCCATCGCCGTCTCGGCGTCAGTCCCGCTGACTACCGCGCCCGGTTCGCCGCCCGTCGCCTTGAAACCACATCGACGCCGGCGCCCGCCTGAAGGAGAGAAACATGAGCAACACGATCGGGATCGTCGTGTTCAACGACGCTGAAGAACTCGACTTCGTCGGGCCGTGGGAGGTCTTCACGATGTCGAACGAAGTCTTCGCGAAGGCCGAGCCGGACCGCGCGCGCGATCAGGTGTTCCTCGTCTCCGAGACCGGGGGAACAACCAAGTGCGCGAAGGGCATGCGCGTCGAGACGGATCATGCGTTTGCGGACTGCCCTCAGCTGGACGTGGTTCTGGTTCCCGGTGGTTGGGGCACGCGGACCGAGGTCGACAACCCGAAGATGCTCGACTTTCTCGCAACGCAGGCGCCGGGTTGCACCTGGGTGACGAGTGTCTGCACGGGTTCGCTGCTGCTCGGGGCGGCCGGTCCGGCGAAGGACAAGCGCGTGACCACGCATTGGACCTTCATCGAAGCGCTGCGCGAGCGCGGAGACGTCGCCGAGGTGCTCGAGAACATCCGCTACGTGCGCGACGGGAACGTCGTCACGTCATCGGGCGTCTCGGCCGGGATCGACATGGCGTTGTGGCTGCTCGGTCAGATGCACGGCGAGACCCATGCCCGGCGCACGCAGAAGGCGATGGAGTACTACCCCGCGCCGCCGTATGCAGCTGCGGTGTAGGCGCGAGCTCTGGGAGAAGAGGCCTCAGGCGAAATAATCCGGGTTCATTTGCGCGATTAGGCCAACGATCACGAGTCCGAGGGCGAGAAGACCGAACGCGGCGGCGCAGAACGTCCAGAAAGTCCAGCGCGAATTGTAGCGGATCGCGTCTTCGTGCTCGGCGTTGAGCCGGTTGACGGCGAGGACGAGTGGTATCGCCCAGATGAACAAGAACAGGTCGATTATTGCGAATCCGGACCAAGTGCTGAACCGATCCCCGACGCGGCCGACGATCGCCCAAATGAAATAGATCAGAGCCAACAGGCCGCCCACGAACGCCGGAATAGTGCGGCCCGGAGAATGCTCGCGAATGAGCGTGTAGAACGGCAGGTAGTAGAGAATGCTGAACAGCGATCTGCCGAAAGGCGAAATCGATCGAGGGTCGTTTTCTTTCGACCAGCGCCAGTTCTTCCAGAACCAAAGAATATGATACAAGCCGAGCGTCAATATAGACAGTATAATGAATTTTGATAAACGAACCGGATGAAGCACGGATTGACCGGCGAACTGCATGTCGGCGCGGAGGCTGATGACCGCACCGAGCGCCATGACTGAGTAAAAGATCACCAGGAAACCGACGCCGAAGATCTGCTCTTGAACGTCTTCGTCGAGCGCTGTGAACGCGCCCAGCGCCGCGAGGACCGCGCTCGTTTCGAGATTGATGTCGAGATAGGACGAGTTTTCAACGGTGTTGTAGAAAGCTGCATAGTCGGCGGCGGCCGCAGCCGGCATCTGATGCGCGAACGTCTCAAGATCCGCCGTGACCGTGAGCGCGTTCGACGCGGCGTTCTCTTTGACCGAAAACCGATAGTAGGGGCTTTCGACGAGGACATCCTCGTTGGCGAGCATCGCCATACCGGTGTTTGTCAGGCGGACGATGTGGCGACGCCAGATCGGTGCGCCGAGGCCGATTGGAGAGGTCCGGTTCTCGACATCGGTTAGCTCGTTGAAAAGTCCGAGCACTGCATCGAACCTCATCGGAAACCAGTTGATGAGGTCATCCTTGGTGAAGTCTTCGTATGAGAGTCGATAGTGCTCGTTTGTCACGATGAGGTTGGCGTCCCGGTCATCCTCGACAACCAGCGCGCTCACGGCCTCAATGCCGGGATAGAGGCTTTGGTAGTAGGTCAGATAGTCATTCGAGATGCTGGCGACTGATTGGCCGGCGAGGCGCCAGCGGAAATCATCGGCGTCGCGCCCCCGCATGGTGGTCCGCACGTTCAAGAGTACGTCGCCTTCCTCGCGTCCTGGCAGCTCGAACGTCTCCTCGACCTGAAGTCCGACAGAGTTTGGCGGTGCAGCCTCGATTGCTGACAGCGCCGTTTCGCCGGGCTGCACGATCAGCCCGAAACCGTAGTCAAGTTCGGCGATGTTCGGGAATGTTCCGCCCTGATGCGAATACGTTGGGTCGATCCAATAGCGCTCGCCGCGGAAGTCGACCGCCACGATCGCATGATTGAACGAATAGGGCGACGGCGCGATCTGAGGCAGCCGCCAGCCGCGCGAGGTGTGAGTGAGAACGACGTGGGACGACGCCCCGATCCGCTCAAGCATGGCTGCGAGCAGCACGGCCACGTCTTTGCAGTCGCCGAACCCGCGGCGCACGACTTCGCGCGGCGTTCGGGGAACGTGCGAGCCGAGGCCAACTTCGTCACCCACATAGCGGATGTTGTCCTGAACATATCGCGCCACTTGGGTGATCTGACTCTCAAGGTCGTCGCTCTCGATCTGTATACGCTCGATCGCGTCTTCGGTTTCGCTCGGTAGAGCGGTGTCGATGTCGAAAACGTCGACCGCCCATTCCGCAACTTCCGCCCAGCTGCCCATGCTCGAATAGGTGACGTAGTCCCAGCTGGCGTACTGGTTGGGCGTCAATGCTTCCGCCGTCTTGGGCTCTGGGTCTTC
>JASFUX010000112.1:0-10381 GCA_050050115.1 Maricaulaceae bacterium
AAACGATCGTGCGAGGGGCTTAGACCGCTCCCGCGCTTATTAAGACGCTGTTTCCTCCCCACGCGCCGACACGACGGACGGCGCCGGCGCAAGCCCCACCGCTTCGGCGATCGCTGCGCGGACCTGCTCGTCCGGCGCCAACTCTCCAACCATCCCGCTGTCCGGCGCACCGAGGGCGATCCACCATTCGACCGCGGCGATCTCCGCTTCGGTGAGCGGCGGCTTGTCGTTCTTGGGCATGTAGTCGACATCGTCCGGCGGCAGCGTGACCCGACGGAACAGATCGCTTGCCTCCGGATCGCCCGGCGCCACCGCCGCCCCGCTCTCTCCGCCCGTAAGGATCGATGCGTGGTCGGTCAGCACCAGCTCGCCGCGGCGGCGCGCTTCGTTGTGGCAGGACCCGCAGCGGTCGCGCAGCGCCGGAGCGACCACGTCGAGGAAGACGTCCGCCTCGGCGACGTCCGTCACACGAGGACGCCGCTCGGCCGGCAGGCCCGCCATCGCGCGCAACGGCCCCGGCGCATACTCGGCCAGATAGGTCGGTCCGTGCGTGAGATTGCCGCCGTAGTGCCCGGTAGCAGCGAGCAAGGCGACCGTGCCCGCGACCGCAACGGCCCAGGCCTTGTCGAAGAGCTTCGGCCGGTCGACCCGCGCCGCCCAGACGAGGAAGGCGAAGAACGCCAGGCCGCTCGCGCTCCAGCGGTGCAGCGAAATCGTCCGTGAATCGAAGCCGCCCTCGGTGGCGTGCATGTAGCCGACCACGACCGCGAGCAGCGCAGTCCCGGCCCCCGCCAGCCAGACGATCGGCAGGGCCGGTTCGAGCCCGGCGAACCGCGGATGCCGGCGCGCGGTCTCCATGAAAGCGGCGAGCAGCAGGATGCCGATCGGCAGGTGGACGACGAGCACATGAAAGCGGCCCAGGTAGTAGATGAACTCCGTCATTGCTCGGCCGACGCTCCCCTCGTTCTTTATTACAGCGCGCTAATGTCCGCGCATTGTCCCTTACGACGCTAGATTGCCCGTGTTAGTCTTACAATCCAAATTGAACACAAGAAGAAACGCTGCTGCGCGCTCATCGTCGCCTTTTGGCGCATTGAGAGGAGCTGACGAAATCAGCAACAGCGGAGGGGCGGCTAGGGCCGCACATCCGCCGCGACGCAGCGCCGGCTTGACCGCGGGGAGACGGTCTTCGGCGGAGGATGCATGTCTGCTCGGTTCGCTATCGTCGCTGTCGTCGCGACGTTTTTGATCGCACTATCGCTCCGTATGCCGCTTAGCGAAGGCGGGTCGCGCATCGCCTCCGCCGGCGGATCGCCGCACGCGGGCCTCGTGGGCCAATACTGCACGTCCTGCCATGACGACATCGAACAAACCGCCGGCCTGACGCTCGATCATCTGGACGTCTCCGCGCCGGACGAGGAGCCCGAAACCTGGGAAGCGGTGATCCGCAAAGTCCGGACGGGGATGATGCCGCCGGCCGGAGAGCCGCGCCCGTCCCGCATCGCGCTCGACACCTTCGCCGCCGATCTCGAGGCCGACCTCGACGCTGCCGCCGCTCAAGCGCCCAATCCCGGCGCGCCGGCGATCCATCGCCTGAACCGCACCGAGTACGCCAACGCGATCCGCGATCTCCTGGCGCTCGAGGTGGACGTCGAAACCCTGCTGCCGGCGGACGACGCCGCGGAAGGCTTCGACAACATGGCCGACGTGCTCACCGTCTCGCCCTCGCTGGTCGAGGGCTACGTGTCTGCGGCGATGAAGATCAGCCGGCGCGCCGTCGGCGACATGACGATGCTGCCGCATCGCGTCGTCTACCGTCCGCCGTCGGGCTTCTCTCAGGACGATCACGTCGAAGGCCTGCCGCTCGGCACCCGCGGCGGCATCCTCGTCACCCACAACTTCCCGCTCGACGCCGAGTACGAGTTCACTGTCGGCGCAGCCGGCGGCGGCCGCGGAGGCCCCGGCCCGCGCGGTGGAGGCGAGTCCGCCGGTCCGCCCGCGCCGACGCTGGCGCTCAACTTCGACGGCGAGCCAGTCGAGACGCGCAATCCGCGGCGGTTCCGCATGCGCATGCCCGCCGGTCCCGTCGAGATCGGCGCAGCCGCCATCGAGCGCTCGCGCGGCGGCGGCGTGACCGACTACTATGCCGCGTCCGGACGCGGCGGCGGCGTCAGCCAGATCATGATCGAAGGCCCGTTCGACGCGACCGGCCCCGGCGACACGCCGAGCCGTCGCCGGATCTTCTCCTGCTATCCCTCGACGCCAGCCGAAGAGGCGCCGTGCGCGCGCGAAATCCTCGCCCGCCTCGCCACCTCGGCCTATCGCTATCCGTTGGCGGAAGAAGACGCCGAGATCGACTTCCTCATGGAGTTCTTCGACGCTGGACACGCTGAAGGCGGCTTCGAAGCGGGCGTCCAACGGGCGTTGGCGATGATGCTGGTCAATCCGCGGTTCCTGTTCCGCGCCGAGGAAGAGCCCGCGGACCTGCCGCCCGGCGCGGTCTACGCCATCTCCGAATTCGATCTCGCCTCGCGGCTGTCGTTCTTCCTCTGGAGCTCGATCCCCGACGAGGAGCTGCTGGAGCTCGCCGCCGACGATCGGCTGTCCGATCCGGAAGTCTTGCGCGCGCAGGTCGAGCGCATGCTCGACGATCCGCGGTCGCAAGCGCTGGTCGAGAACTTCGCCGGCCAATGGCTCTATCTGCGCAAGCTCGACGACGTCGAGCCGGAGTCCCCGCAGTGGGACGGCAACCTGCGCGCGTCCTTCCGGCGAGAGACCGAAATGCTGTTCGCCTCGATCATCGAGGAGGACCGCTCCATCGTTGATCTGATCGACGCCGACTACACCTACCTCGATGAACGCCTCGCGCGGCACTACGGCGTCGACGGCGTGCAAGGCAGCTACTTCCGCCGCGTCGCGCTCGACGAAGACAGCCCGCGTCGCGGCGTGCTCGGCCAGGGCAGCGTGCTCACCGTCACTTCGGCGCCCAATCGCACTTCTCCGGTGGTGCGCGGCGCTTGGATCCTCGAGAACATCATGGGCGCGCCCCCGCCCCAGCCGCCGCCCGGCGTCGAGTCGAACCTCGACGACGCCGAAGCGGCCGCGGCGTCCAGCTTGCGCGAACGGCTTGAGCTGCACCGCGCCGACTCGGTCTGCGCTTCGTGCCACTCGATCATGGACCCGATCGGGCTATCGCTGGAGAACTTCGACCTAATCGGCGGCTGGCGGACCATGGACGTCGGCGAGCCGATCGACGCCACCGGCGTGCTCGTGGACGGCACGCCCGTCGCCGGCCCGATCGAGTTGCGCGAGGCGATCCTCGAGCGTTCGGAGTCGTTCGTCACCACGGCGACCGAAAAGCTGATGACCTACGCGCTCGGACGCGGGGTCGAGTACTACGACATGCCGGCCGTTCGCGGCGTGGTCCGCGACGCGGCTGAGGACGACTACCGGTTCTCCGACCTGATCTACGGCGTCGTGACCAGCACGCCGTTCCAGATGCGCGCCAAAGCCGGTGCCGGAGAATCGATGGCGGCCGAGGCCGCGCCGGTAAATACGTTGAGCACGGGGAGCGGGGACTGATGAAGCAGATAAAGATGGATCGGCGCGCGGTGCTTGCGGGCCTCGGCGCAGCGGCGCTGCCCGGCCTCGCCGCGCCGGCGTTCGGACAGGTTCCGCCGGGACCAGGCCGCGGCAACCGCCCGCCGCCCACCGAAGAGGAAATCGCCGCGGCTCTGCCGCTCAAGACGACGGGGCTCGAGCATTTCGCGATGCTGGTCCCCGACGTCGCGCTGGCGGGTCGGTTCTACTCCAAGCTGTTCAATCCCGACGGCCTGCACAAAGAAGCGCGCGGGAACTTGCGCTACTACGTGACGCTCGATCCGGGCTACGTCGCCATCGGCGGCCGGGACGAGCCGCCGCCGCCTTACATGGATCACTTCTGCGCCCTCGTCGAAGACTACAACGCAGGCGCAATGTCGGCGCGGCTGGAGCAAGAAGGCGTGCCGCCCGGGCGCGTCGGCATTCTCCCCGACCCCAACGGCATCGGGCTGCAGCTCCTGGGCGTACCGGGCGGCCTCGCCGGCTCGACCGAGCCGGCTTCGCGTGTCGTCAATGGCGACGCCTTGGTCACGCCGATGGGCCTCGATCATATGCTGTTGTTCGTGAACGACCTTGAAGAGTCGCTCGCCTTCTATTCGATGTTCTTCGACGGCGAAGTGATCCGCGAAACCGAACCCGATCGGGCCTGGATCGTCATCGAGAACACGCGTCTCGGTCTGCAGGCGCGACCTTCGAACGCGCCGCCGCGCGTCGATCAGTTCGGCGTCAAGATCGCCCCGTTCGACCGCGAGGCGCTGTCGGCGGAGCTGCGGATCATCGGCGCGACGATCGCGCCCGACGACCCGCACGACCCAAGCGTTTTGCGCTGCCGCGATCCGCACGGATTCGGCATCGCGCTCGTTCCAACGTCATAAGGAACGGCCAGAAGACAGACGAAAGGTCCCAAACGGAAGGTTCAGGCCATGGCGTACATTCGCAAGCTCCATCTCTCCCGCCGCACGCTGTTGCGCGGCGCTGGAACGGCGCTCGCTCTGCCGCTGCTGGAGTCGATGATCCCCGCCGCCACGGCCTGGGGCCAAACCGCGGCGGCGCCGAAGACGCGCCTCTGTGGCATCTACATCCCGCATGGCGCGGTGATGGCGAACTGGACGCCGGCGACGGACGGGACCGGCTTTGAGTTTCCGCGCATCCTTCGGCCGCTCGAGCCGTTCCGCGACCGGGTGAACGTGCTTTCCGACTTCGCCCTGCCGCTCGCCTACGGCACCGACGCGTCGGCCGGCGCGAACCACACGAGGTCCTCGGCGGTCTATCTCGCCGGCGCGGAGCCCGCCACCGGCTCGCGCGCGCGATTGGGCGTGACGGTCGACCAGGTCGCCGCGCAGCACATCGGCCAGGACACGCCGCTGCCCTCGCTCGAGCTGTGCATCGAAGGCGGCGGCCTCTCCTGCGGTACGGGGCTCTCCTGCGCCTACGCGAACACGATCTCATGGCAAGGCCCGGAATCGCCGCTGCCCATGGAGAACAATCCGCAAGTCGTCTTCGAACGCCTCTTTGGCGACGGCGCGACCGAGGAAGAGCGCGACGCCCGTCGCGCCCAGGCGCGTAGCATGCTCGACGCGCTGACCGGCGAGGTCGCGACCTTGAAGCGCAATCTTCCGGCCTCGGACCGTGAGCGCATGGATCGCTATCTGGAAGACGTCCGCGAGATCGAGCGACGTATCACCCTCGCCGGCGAGATGCTGCCCGAGGATCTCGAACTGCCGCCCGCGCCCACCGGGATTCCGGACGACTTCGACACGCATGTGAAGCTGATGTTCGATCTTCAGGTGATCGCCTGGCAGGCCGACATCACCCGGGTGACGACGATGATGATGGCCAAGGAGCTGTCGAACGCGGTCTTCCCCGAGAGCGGGATCACCGACCCGTTTCATAACCTCTCGCACCATTCGAACGTGCCGGAGAACCTCGAGAAGCTGACGCAGCTCAACACCTATCACATGTCGACCTTCGCCTATCTGCTCGACAAGCTCGCCTCGACGCCGGACGGCGACGGCAACCTACTCGACCATTCGCTGGTGCTCTACGGCTCGGGCATGAGCAACTCGAACCAGCACGATCACGACCCGCTGCCGATCATCCTCGCCGGCGGCGCTTCTGGACGACTCCAAGGCGGCCGGCACCTGCGCGCCGACCAGCCGAAGGACACCTTGTCCAACCTGCTCCTCGCCATGCTCGACAAGCTCGACATTCACCAGGAGAGCTTCGGCGACAGCACCGGAATGATGACGATCTAGAGACGAGCCCTCGCATGCACACCCGACTCTCGATCCGCCCTTTGCGCGCCACTCTTGCGGCGGGATGCGCGAGCATCTTCGCCCTCGCCGCATCGGCGCAAGATATCGACACTGCGCTCGCCGATGCCGCGCGCGACCGCGACTTCGACACGGTCCGCGCGCTGCTCGCTGAGGGCGGCGACGTCAACGCCTTCGGTTCGGACGGCACGCCGGCGCTGCTCTGGATGCTCCGCGTTCAAGACGCCGAGGCCGTCCGCATGCTGCTCTCCGCCGGCGCCGATCCCAACCTCGCCAATCGGTACGACCTGCTGCCGCTCTTCTTGGCGGTGGAGAACGACGACCTCGCCAACGTCGAGCAGCTGCTCGAAGCCGGCGCGGATCCGACGACGCTCGACGCGGCGCGCGAACCGATGCTGTTCACCGCCGTCCGCAACGGCTCGGTCGAGGTCGCTCAAGCCCTGCTCGACGCGGGCGCTGAGGTCGACGCGCGCGATCCGGCCTACGATCAGACCGCGCTTATGGTCGCCGCGCGCGAAGGTCAGGTCGAACTCGCCCGTCTGCTGATCGATGCGGGCGCGGACGTGAACGTTCAAACCCCCGCCGGCCTCGAGCCGCGCGCACGACTGCCGGCTGAGAACGGCGGCTCGAAGGGCGAAGGCATCGTCCGCGGCGGCTGGCCCGAGCACGGCATGCGCGCTGCCATCCCTGGCGCGAAGACGCCCCTGCTCTACGCCGTGCGCGAAGGTTCGGCGGAGATCGCCCAGATGCTGCTCGACGCGGGCGCGGAGATCGAACGCGCGGACGCGAACGGAACAACGCCGCTGATCTCTGCGCTGGTCAACGACCAGATGGACGCCGCGCTCGTGCTCATCGAAGCGGGCGCCGACATCAACGCCGTCGACTGGTACGGCCAGACGCCGCTCTGGGCCGCCGTCGACGTGCGCAACCGCGACGTGCCCGGCCCCACGCGCGACAACGAGGTCGATCGCGAGGCCGTTCTTGAGGTGATCCGCATTTTGCTCGACGAGGGCGCCGAGGTGAACGCGCGCGTCCAGGAGTATCCGCCGGAACGCCGCTGGATCGTCGGGCTGGGCTCGCTGTCGTGGGTGGACTTCACCGGCCAGACGCCGTTCCTGCGCGCCGCGCTCGCCGGCGACGTTACGGTGATGCGGCTGCTGCTCGACCACGGAGCCGATCCGAACATCGACACCTTTACCGGCACGTCGCCGCTAATGGCCGCCGCGGGCGTGAACTGGGTGTTCAATCAGACCTACGACGAGGGCCCCGAGGCGCTGCTCGAAGCCGTCGAGCTGTGCTGGGAACTCGGCAACGACGTCAATCAGGTCAACCACATGGGCGTCGTCGCCATCCACGGCGCGGCGAACCGCGGCTCGGACGAGATCGTGCGCTTCCTGGCGTCGAAGGGCGCGAGCCTGACGCTCGCGGACAATGTCGGCCGTACGCCGATGACCTGGGCCGAAGGCGTCTTCCTCGCCACCCACGCCCCCGAGCCCAAGCCGAGCACGATGGCGCTGATCGCGGAGTTGCTCGACGAAACCGGAGCGGACACGTCCGGCGGGGAATAGCGAAGGTTAAGCCGCGGACTCTTCAGGGATTTCGAGCTTGGTGAAGATTTCCTCGCGTACCTGATCGGGCGCCCGACCTTCGTGCTGCACGAAGAGACGCATCGCCAGAACATGCGCCAACAACGCGCGCAAATGCTCCGCGATGGTTTCGGCGTTGTTCGCGGTCAGCTCACAGAGATTGTAGGCGACCCGTGAAAGATCGGGCAGATCGAACGTGCCGGCTTCGGAATAGATTTCGTTCGCGTAGCGGTGCAGCTCCTTGGCGGCCGCCTCGCCCGCCGTGGGGTCGAGCGCGCTGAGCTTGCCTTCAAGCTCGTCGATCTTCTGCGCGATCTGAGCGATCGCCTGGGGCCGGTGGTCCTCAAGCTTGTCGTCAGCCATCTTGACGAGCTCGTCGATCGACTTGCCGCCCGGCGCGTCGACGTACTTCTTCAAACGCTTTTGCGGCGGGTAGATCTTCAAGTTGCTCATATCTGGACCTTCCGGGGCTTGAGCATCGCGTCGATGTCGTCCTGAGCGAGGTTTTCGCCAGCCTGTTCGCTGACGTCGCCGTGCTGATCATCCGAGCGCCGACCATCGGATCCCGGCGGCGGCCCCTCATACTTGAACCGCCGATCAGGCCCCGCGTAGACGTCGCAAGTCACGAACGGGCGCGGATCGTCGATCGACCGGATGATGCGCTGCATCAGGGACGACGGCGAAAGCGGCTTCCTGACGATGTAATTCGCGCCGCAGTCGCGCATCCGCATCACGTCGGTACGGGTCGTATGGCCCATGGCGACGATGACCGGCGAGGCGGAGTTCGTCGGATGGTCGAGCCGGCGCAGCCAGCGGATGAACTCGATGCCGCCGTCGTCAGCGATTTCCTGCTCGATGATGAAGAGATCGATCTGGATCGACTCGACGCAGCCGCGCGCTTCCTCGACGTCAGAGTACGCATGAACGTTGCGCACGCCGAAGCCGGAGAGAATCTGAATGATGATGTCGAGTCCGCTGGAGTTCTCGTCGAGCACGAGAACGTTGACGTGCTCGAAATTGAGCTTGCGACTCGTGTCGGCGCCTCGGGTCATGGCCGTCGTTAGAAATACTCGATCTCATCGGAGCCATCTGCGGCTCCGTCCGTACTCGCACCGTAGATTCTCTGTCTCAATTTCTCTTTAACGCCTTCGAGATTTATGCCGTCCAAGGCCTCGTTAAGAATCCCTTCATCAAGCGGCGCTCCGGTCGCGGCAAGCGTTGCGAGCACGGAGCACATTGCCCCAATGCGCTGATTGAGCTGGTCCATCGCTTGGAGCCCCTCGATCACGCCCTCCTCGGTCAGCACCGGAGAAGCGAGCCGCGCCACGAGACTCTCGAGGGTACGGCCGGTCTGCTCCATGTCGGAGATTTCGTCAGCCACCGCGCGCAGCACGTCGGCGAGGGCGACGTCCGCTCCCGCCGCATTGCCCGGCTGCTTTGGCTGCGCGCTCATCAACAGGCCCCCGAAACGCTAGAACAGCTCGACGGCGCCGTCGTCGACCGGCGCGGCGGCCGGCTTCTTCGCCGCCTTGGTCTCCTCAGCGAACACTTGCCGACCTTGATCAGGCAGAAGAAGCTGGCGCGCCCGCCCGCTCGCCGGCCAGAACTGAACCCGCCGCGCCGCCAGCCCCCCGAGACTGCGCGCCGGGCAGTCGATCTTCTCGGTGTCGAGAAACTTCTCGATGAAAGCGATGTTGCGGGCGCCAATGTCGGTCACACCGGTCAGCATGGACGCGCCGCCGAACAGCTTGGCGATGAGGCGGTCGCGCCGGGCGCCGCGCGCGAGCATATCGTTGATCAACAGCTCCATGGCGTTGACGCCGTAGCTGACCGCTCCGCTCTTTGCCTGAGAGCCCTCAGGCAGAAGGAAGTGGTTCATCCCGCCGACCCTGGCGATTGGATCGTGCAGACAGGCGGCGACGCAGGACCCCAGGAGAGTCGAGAAGACCACATCCGGATCGGCGCTCGTCGCAAACTCGCCCTGGATGACGTGCACGACGCGATCGCCGCCGCGGCGGCCTTCGATATGATCGAAACGTCGTGCGGGTTCGGTCATGTCAGGTCGCCGAAGACTTCTTCGATTTTCTCTTTAAGGGTCGCCGCGGAGAACGGTTTGACCATGTAGTTGTTAACGCCGAATTGCACCGCCCGCTGAACGAGGTCCTTGTCCGCGCGTCCGGTCAGCAGAAAGACGGCGATCTGGCGCGTCGCCTCGTGCGAGCGGATCGCGCGCAAGAGCCCGAGGCCGTCGAGCTTGGGCATGTTGAAGTCGGTCAGAACGAGGTGCGGCTTGAACTCGAGCGTCTTCGCAAGCCCGTCCTCGCCGTCCACCGCCTCTTCGATCTGCGTGATCGACAGCTCTTTCAGGTGCGTGCGGATCAAAGTCCGCATGGTGAGCTGATCGTCGACAACGAGCACGCGAACTGCGGATGCTGCGGGCATCAGATCGCCTCCTTGTCCGTCGCCGAGCAGGCGCGCAGAACCTGCGGCGCGATCTCCTCGAGCGAAAGCTGCTTCCCCACGGCCCCAAGCTCGTGCGCCGCCTTGGGCATCCCATAGACCACGCAGCTCGCCTCATCCTGTCCGAATGTTCGCGCGCCCCCCTCTTTCATCTCCAAGAGGCCCGCCGCACCGTCACGGCCCATGCCGGTCAGGATCACGCCGACCGCCTCCGATCCGGCGACCTTCGCCACCGACGAAAACAATACGTCAACGGATGGCCTGTGACCGCTGACAGGCGCGCCTTCGCAGAGACGGCACGTCTTCCGCGTCGCGCCGATCACCTCGAGGTGACGCTCTCCGCCCGGCGCAAGATAGACCTTGCCGACCTCGAGCGGCGCGCCGTCGGTCGCCTCGGCGACCTCGGGCGCGCAAGACCTGTCGAGTCGCGCCGCGAAGCTCGTGGTGAAGGTCGCCGGCATG
>JASFUX010000113.1:0-10365 GCA_050050115.1 Maricaulaceae bacterium
ACGTCCACCGCATCGGACGGACGGCGCGCGCCGGCGCCTCCGGGCTGGCGGTGTCCTTTGTTTCCGAGGACGAGCGGAGCTATCTCCGCGCGATCGAACGCCTGACGCGGCAGAAGATCGCGATCGATGAGATTCCCAGCGAGCTGCCCGCCGTCTCTGCGCCACCGCGAGCGCGACAGCCCGCGGCGGGCGCCAATAAGTCTCAAGGCGCCGGGCGCGGCAAGGCCGGTAGATCGAACCCCAGTGGGTCAAAACCGGCGCGCGCTCGCAAGCGTCGGCGGCGCAGCGGTTCGAGCGGGCTGGCTCCGGCTTTCGCACGACCATGAGCCCCGCGCATGCACGCGAGCCGGCGCGAGCCGCCTGTGCTGAGAGGAACGACAACATGGGCGTCGGCGTCATCGGAGCGGGAACCAACGGAACCGCCATCGCGCGCGCCTTTGCGCGCGCGGGCATGCAGGTGATCATCTCGAACAGCCGCGGACCTGACACGCTCAAGCACCTGGCGCGGCGGATCGGCCCGACCGTTCGCGGCGGAACCCGTGAGGAGGCCGCCGCATCAGAGATGGTCGTCGTAGCCGTCAACTGGTCCAATCTGGCCGCGGCGGTTTCGGACCTGCCGGACTGGGGCGGCCGGATCGTCGTCGACGCGAACAATCCGATCGAGCCGCCTTTGTTCAAAACAGAACACCTCGGCGGGCGCTCCTCAAGCGAGGTCTTCGCCGACCTCGTTCCCGGCGCAAGCGTGATCAAAGCGTTCAATCACCTCGAGCCGCACCTCATAGCCAATCCCTACCGGGGCGAGGGCGCGCGGCGCGTCTTGTTTTATTCCGGCGATAACAAGGATGCGAAAGAGCGGTTCGGCGGCGCGGTCGACTGGCTCGGCTTCTTTGGAGTCGACCTGGGCCCGCTCGCGATCGGGTCGCGTCTCACCCAATACCCCGCCGGTCCGCTCGCGCGTCATGAGTTTCTCAAAGCCCACGGCCGGCCCAGCCAGTCAATTGAACGCATAGGCGGCGCGGCTTCATCTAATTGATCCGCCGATCGCCTGACATTGAAAGGACGTATAAAGATATGTCTCAAATTCGAGCTCGCAAAGCGTTCAGCGCCTGGTCAACGGGCCTGTTGGCTATCGCGCTTTGCTGGCCTGCCGCTCCTGCGCTCGGTCAATCTGCAGACGGCGAAATTATCCCGGCGAACGCGCATGCGCGCGAATGGGGACGCGGCTGGGAATGCGATCTGGGATATCGTCAGAGCGAAGAGATCTGCGCCGAGATCGTCCTGCCCGCCAACGCCTATCACACCGACTCGTCATATGGAGCCGGCTGGGCGTGCGCGAGAGGATTTGTCGAAACCGACGGCGCCTGCGCGGCTGTCGCCGTGCCGGAGAACGCGCACCTGCTGCCCAGCGGCGATCGCTGGCGATGCGACCGAGGCTTTCAACAGACGGACGAGGCCTGCATCCAGATCGCCGTGCCGGTCAACGGCTATCTGACCAATCAAGATGATGGACGCGGCTGGCGATGCGACCGCGGCTTCCAGATCGACGCCGACGCTTGCGCGGAGATCATCGTGCCGGCGAACGGCTATCTGAGCAACCAGTCCTACGGGCGCGCATGGGAGTGCGAGCGCGGCTATCGCGCCGAAGGCGAGGCTTGCCTGCCGGTGGAGATGCCCGAGAACACCCACCTCAACTATTCAGGCAACGACTGGGAGTGCGATCGCCCCTACCGGCGGATCGGCGACCGTTGCGCAACGCGCCGCTAGAGCGCGCGAACGTCATGGCTGGCCTGACCAAACGCGAAAACCTGAGTGAAGACACGAGCTGGGACGTGCCCAAGGAGCGCGCGTGCCTGCGATGTCGATCGACGTTCGAAAGCACATGGTCGGGCGAGAGGATTTGCCAGCACTGCAAGCGGTCGATCGCTTGGCGCGCCGGCTAGGCGACGGGCGCCGGATGACGTGAGAGCATTAGAGGCCGGAAAATCCGATCAGCCCCAGACAATAAGGAGAATTCGACATGTCATCAGACAAGCAACAAGAAGAGACCGAAGCGCTCATGGCCAAATACGGCGTCACGCGCACCATGGCGTATCAGTACCACTTCAAGACCTATCGCTACTCCAATTTGGAGGATGCGATCGCTCAAGCCAAGCGCGCAGCGGCGGCTACCTAGGCCGCCGTCGAGCGACCGCCATCGGCGATTTGCCGACGTTCGTAGGCTGACCCGCGAACGTCCACATCAGATCGAACATGCCCCTCACTCCCCCATCGCCTCAGCCACCAGATCGCTCTCGCTCGCCGCCTCCGCCAGGATCGCTTCGTTCGCCGCGCCTTGGATCGGGACCTTGCCGATTTCCAGCATCAGCGGCACCGCCAACGGCGAGATGCGGTCGAGCTTGGAATGCAGCAGCTTGCCTTTGACGGCCTTCAGGCGCTCGCCGAGGCGGGCGATGTCTAAAAGGCCCTTGCCGGCGTCGCGCCAGGCGGCCTCCAGCAAGATGTGGTCGGGCTGGTGGCTGCGCAGGACGTCGTAGATGAGGTCGGTCGAAAAGGTGACCTGCCGGCCGGTCTTCTCGTGGCCGGGCAAGCGGCGTTCGATCAGTCCAGAGATCATCGCGCAGTCGCGGAAGGTGCGCTTCATCAGCGCGCTCTCGGCGATCCAGGCGTCGAGGTCGTCGCCGAGCATGTCCTCGTCGAAGAGATCGGCCATGTCGGCGCGCCCGAGGTCTTCGATCGCCCAGACGAGCAGCGCATAGTCGTTGGCAACGAAGCCCAGGGGCTTGAAGCCGCTCCGCTCCAGCCGCCGGGTCAGCAGCATGCCAAGGGTCTGATGCGCCAGCCGGCCCTCGAACGGATAGGCGGCGAGGTAGTTGCGGTTGGCGCGCGGATAGGTCTCGATCAGCAGCTGGTCGGGCGCGGGGATGAGCGAGCGGCGGCGCTGATGCTCGAGCCAGTCGCGCACCTGTTCGGGCAGGTCGCTCCACCGGCTCGGGTCCGAGATCATCGCCCGGACTCCCTTCGCCAGGAAAGTCGACAGCGGGAACTTCGCCCCGCCCCAGCTCGGCACCTTGGGCCGGTCGTCGGCCGCGCGGGAGACCAGCGCCGTGGTCTCGATCACCGCTTCGAGCCGCAGCACTTCGCCGGCGAACAGGAAGGTGTCGCCGGGCGCGAGGTGCTCGATGAACCACTCCTCCATCTTGCCGAGCATGCGCCCCGGGCGCAGCGGCGCCGCCTTGCCGGGATCGGGAATCGGCGCGCCGGGGCGCAGGCCGCGCTTGGACTTCGCCACCGAGATCTTGCCCGGCCGACCGTCTTTGATCTTCTGCGCGGTCTTGCCGGTCTCCGCCTCGACCTTCAGCTTGACTGCATGGCCGCGGTTCGCGACCAGGCGCACGTCGAGATAGCTCGCCTCGACGATGGCGCCGATGTTCATCCGGTGGCGATGCGCGGTCGCCGGATCGCGCGCACGCCAGAGCTTGTCCGGCCCCTGAACGATCCGGCGGAAGCGGTCGTAGGTCTTCAAGGCGTAGCCGCCGGTCGAGACCAGATCGATCACCCGCTCGAACGTCTCCCAGTCGAGATCGCGGTAGGGCGTCGCGGCGCGGACCTCGTCGTAGAGCTCAAGCGCGTCGAACGGATCGCCGCAGGCCCGGCCCATCACGTGCTGGGCGAGCACGTCGAGCCCGCCGGGCGTGAGCGGATCGCCGTCGAGGTCGCCCGCCTCCACCGCCTGTTTCGCCGCGATGCATTCGAGCACCTCGAAGCGGTTGGACGGGGTGAGCAAAGCGTGGCTCGGCTCGTCGAGGCGGTGGTTCGACCGGCCGATGCGCTGGATCAGCCGCGAGGAGCCTTTCGGCGCGCCCATCTGGATGACGAGGTCGACGTCGCCCCAGTCGATGCCGAGATCGAGCGTCGAGGTGCAGACCACCGCGCGCAGGGCGCCGCGTGTCATCGCCGCCTCGACCTTGCGCCGCTGCTCGACCGCGAGCGAGCCGTGGTGGAGCGCTATGGGAAGATTGTCGTCGTTGATCGCCCAGAGCCCGGAGAAGGTCATCTCCGCCTGGCTGCGGGTGTTGACGAACACAAGCGCGGTCTTGGCCGACTTGATCTGTTCGTACACGTCGCCAAGCGCATGCCGGCCGCTGTGCCCCGCCCAGGGGATGTCCTGATCCGAGCCGAGCACGTCGACGCGCGCGTCCGCCCCGCCCGCGCCGAAGACGATGGAGACCTCCCGTTCCGCCGCCTCGACCTCCTGCGGGGCCAGCCAGCGCGCCAAGCCGTTAGGGTCCGCGACCGTCGCGGAGAGCCCGACCCGGCGATAACCCGGCGCGTAGCGCTCAAGCGCCGCCAACCCGAGCGCCAGCAGATCGCCGCGCTTGGACGGCGCGAGCGCATGCGCCTCGTCGACGATCACGGCCTTCAGGTCGCCGAAGAACGCCTCGCAGGCGCCTTGGGCGAGGAACAGCCCCAACTGCTCTGGCGTGGTCAGCATGATGTCGGGCGGATGGGCGCGCTGGCGCTGGCGCTTAGCCGGCGAGGTGTCGCCCGTGCGCGCCTCGATCCGCACGTCGAGGTCCATCTCCTTGGCCGGCTCGGTCAGGTTACGATGAACGTCCGTCGCGAGCGCCTTCAGGGGCGACACATAGAGCGTATGCAGAGCATGCGGGCGCTTCTTCGCCGGCCCCATCGCGTGCAGATCAATGAGGCTCGGCAAAAAGCCGGCGAGGGTCTTGCCCCCGCCCGTCGGCGCGATCAGCAGCGCGCTCTCGCCTTTCCGCGCCTTCTCGACGAGGGCGAGCTGATGCGGCCGCGGCGCCCAGCCGCGGGCGGCGAACCAGTCCGCGAACGGGCTCGGCAAAGGCGAAAGAGCGTCCTCGTCGCGCATGGGGACAGCTTAGCGCGGGCGCGAACGCGCGTCGCCAGCCCACCGTCACAAACAAGGCCGAGGTTCACCCGACCGCCAACTCCGCCCTCCGGACGATCCTCGAACCGAGACGCTAGCTCGAGGGCGCTTCTGCCGGCGCGGCGACGGCGTCGATAACCGGAGCGGCCGCGGGCGCCGCCGGGCACACCAGGGCGAGCTGAAGCGGATTGGGCGTCAAATCCAGCATCGCGCCGGAGCTCGCATCCACGCCAGCGCCGATCAGGCCGCCGACGAGCACGTTGCCCGCCATCGCAACCCCGCCGCCGCCCGCGACTTCATGCGAGATCGTCGCCTCAACCGTTTCGCACCCGTCCCGCTCGATCGTCGCGACGAACTCGGACCGCCGCGGCATCGTCAGCGAGCACGGCGTCGTGCAGGTGAAGCCGTTCGAGGTGGTGACCGTCGCGCCCGGCGGCGTGGTTTCGGCGACCCAGGTGTCGTTCGTGCCGCGGGTGACCGTCGCGCAGCCCGAAGCCATGACGGCGACCGCCGCCAGCAAGTACATTCTCATGAATCCCCCCTAATCTACTCAACGTTTAAGCGAACAAGAAATACAGCTTAAGGTATATCTCTACCGGTGATCAACAAAGTTCGCAACCATCCGCTTACGGTTCATCAGCTCTCCAATATTCCGTTTGCGTCCAAGCGCGGCGTCACCGCAGACAAGCATCCGCAGAAGACGATAATCCGCGCCCTCTTGAACGTGGTGCAGCGGGCGGGACTCGGCCCCGCCGGTTCCCGCTTCCACCGACGCGCGCACCGCGCGAGGCTGGATATATGATGCGCTCGACCGATCACGCCCAAACGTTCGCTCGCTTCAACGCGCTTGACGCCGCATTGCGCGAGACGGCTCGCGCTTGCCGACCCGAGTATGCGCGCCGTTTCGCGGCGCTGGCGCTGCTCGGCGTGCAGGACGAGCCGCGCAGCCTCGCCCAGCGCACGTCCAACATCGCCGAAGACTTGGTCGGCGCGCCCGGGATCGCGAGCGCGGCGCGGCCGGTGTTCGCCGCCTCGCTCGTCATCGCCGGACGGAGCGTCGACGACTACTTGCGGACGCGCGAGGCCCTCTCGCCGGTTCTGCGCGGCGGGTTGCGCAAGGGCCTGCCGTCGGCTGCGCTCATCTACGCCGCGGCGGGACGCTCGCAGATCGACGATGCAATGCGCGCCCGCATCGAGGGGATTGCGCCGCTGGTGCGCGCGCCGTGGTGGTGCGCGGCGGCGGCGCGCAACGGCTTCTTCGCCGCGGCGCTGGCTCTGGACGGAGATCGCCTCGACGTGATCGAAGCGCGGGTTGAAGCGGCGCGGCGCGCGCTCGACAGCGCCGGCGCAAGCACAGGCCTGGCGCGCGACGGCGGACGGGAGCTGGCGCTCACCGGCGCCGAGCCGGTCTCCGCGGCGCTGACCTGGAGCAAGCTCAGGGCGCTGCGCGGCGCGCATCAGTGGCGAGGGCTGAAGCCGGCCTCGCTGATCGGGCCGGCCGCAGCGGTCGGCGCGGACGCAGACGCGGCCGCACGCGCGCTCGACGACGCCTATGACGCGGTTCATAGCCTGCGCCCGCGCGTTTCAAGCGTAGCGCGCCCGTTTCTGGCCGCCGGACTGGCGCGGTTTCTTCTGTCCCCGACAGCCGCTCCCGGCGACAGCGCGGTGTCCGCGGTTCAAGGCGCGCTGGCGATCATCGCCGCGAACGAAGCCGCCATGGCGGCGGTCATCGCCTCTGGCGCCGCGGTGGTCGCGGCGACCTAGTCCCCCGCGGGCCCGTCGGACTCCCCTTCGGGCTCCTCCATCGGCTCAAGCCGCATCAGCGCGCTGTCGTCGCCCTCGTCGGTGATCACCCAGATGTAGCCCTCGGGATCCTGCGCCACGTCGCGGATGCGTTGATGCAGCTCGACAAGCAGCATCTCGCGGCGGATCTCCTCCCAGTTCTCATTGAAGGCGAAGCGCACCAGATGCCCGGTGTTCGGCGTGCGGCCCATGCGCATGCCGCCGACGAAGAGGTTGCGCTCCCAACCGGGGAACTTGTCGCCGGTGTAGAACATGATCCCCGACGCCGCGATCGAAGGCACGAACGAGATGTGCGGACGGACCATGCCTTCGAGGTTGTCCTCCTCGGAGACGCGTTCGCCGCTGTACTGACGCCCGTCGCTGACGAGCGGCCAGCCGTAGTTCTGCGTCGCGCGTACGATGTTGACCTCGTCCCCGCCCTGCGGGCCGTTCTCGGACGCCCACATCTCGCCCGTCCACGGATTGAACGCCGTGCCGAGCTGCACGCGATGGCCGAGGCTGAAGATTTCGGGGTTGTAGCCCTCGACACCCACGAACGGATTGTCTTCAGGCACGGAGCCGTCGTCGTTCAGACGTAGAACCTTGCCGGCGTAGTCGTCGGGATGCTGCGACCGAATTCTGGACTCCATCGTGCCCACGCCGGGTGCGCCGATGGTCGCATAGAGCTTGCCGTCCGGTCCGAATGCGAGGCGCGTGTAAAGGGCGTCGACGTCGTCGGAGAGGAAGATGTCCTCGCCGTCGACGATCTCGTCGCCCGTCCAGCGGCCGCGGAAGATCGCGTTCGAGCCGAGCGATCCGTACACCGGCTTGTGGTAGGCGATGTAGATCAGCTGGTTGTTTTCAAAGTCGGGATGCAGCGCGACATCCATGAGGCCGGTCGCCGTGCTGAAGAAAACGCTTTCGGGCACGCCGGGAACCGGATCGGGTAGAAGCTCGCCGTCGCTGAACCGGCGCAGCGTTCCGCCCACCTCGGTGATCAGGGCGTCGCCGTTGGGCAGGAAGTCGAGCGATCGGGCGCGCGTCAGACCGCGCGCGGCGACCACGACGCGGTAGTTCCGCTGCTCCCAGGATTGGAACTCGAACGGCCCCTCGCCCAGCTCCATGCGCGGCCACGCCGGCGGACGGGCGAACGGCGCAGGGCCCGGCTCCTCGCGGATGCGGCGCACGGGGTAGGGAAAGTCCGGAAGGTTCTCAGCCAAAGCGCCCGCTCCGACATCGAGACCGGCGCGGTCTTCAGACGAGGCGGTGAGAAAGGCGATGACGTGGTCCCGCTCATCTGCACTCAGCAGTCCCGCCTGCAGCGACATCAGGCCATCGGGCGTCAACGCCGTCGCGATGCGGTCGGGATCGAGCGAATGCAGCGTGTCGAGCGGCGGCGCCGTCTCGTCCCCGCCGCCGTGGCAGAGCGCGCATTGGGTCGTGTAGATTTCGGCGCCGGCGGCGATCGGATCGTCTTGCGCGATTGCCGCGCCCGACAGCGCGGCCGCGGCGGCGATAGCGCAGACCACCGGCCCGCGCGTGTGAACTGGCGACATCGTTCTCCTCCCCTCAGCTTTATCAAGCTGTTGCGCCTAGGCTAACGCGGCCGACCACGCCTTGGCGAGACAAACCTGCCGCCGCGGCTTGATCGCGGCCGCGCGTCCGGGCGTAGTCTTGCGCGATGAGGCCGGCCGATCTGCTCCGCCCGACGCCCTCGGGACTTTATTGTCCGCCGGGGGATTTCTTCATCGATCCGATGAAGAAGGCCGCGCGCGCGGTGATCACCCATGGCCACGCCGACCATGCGCGGTCGGGTCACGGCGAGGTTTTCGCGACGCCCGAGACACTGGCGATCATGGCTGCGCGCTACGGCAAGAACTTCACGCAACAGCGACGGCCTACGCCTTGCGGCGAGAGCGTCTCGATCAACGGCGTCACGGTCACCTTGATCCCCGCGGGCCACGTGCTCGGCTCGGCGCAAGCTGTGGTGGAGAAAGACGGGCTGCGGATCATAGCCTCGGGCGACTACAAGCGCCGGGCCGATCCGACTTGCCCGCCGTTCGAGGCGCGCGCCTGCGACGTCTACGTCACCGAGGCGACCTTCGGCGTTCCGGTTTTCCGCCATCCGCCGGTCGAAGACGAGATCGCCAAGCTGATCCGCTCGCGCGCGCTTCACCCCAAGCGGCTGCATCTTGTTTCGGCCTATTCGCTCGGAAAGGCGCAGCGGATGATCGCGCTGCTGCGCGCCGCGGGCGTGACCGAGACCATCTACGTCAACAAGCCGGCGATGAAGCTCTGCGAGGTGTACGAAGAGTTCGGCGTCGCGCTCGGCCCGATCGCATCTGTCGAGACGGCGGATGCGAGCGACCTCGCCGGCGCGATCGCGCTGGCGCCGGCATCAGCGCTCGATCCGGACGCGGTCGCCGGGCTCGCGCGTCCGGTGACGGTCACTTGCTCGGGTTGGAATCGGGTGCGCAAGCTGTCACGCGGTGGAGCGGATCTCGCGCTAGTCATCTCCGATCACGCCGACTGGGACGAGCTGACCGCGACCGCCAAAGAAATCGCGCCCGAGGAGCTGTGGATCACCTACGGCCGCGCCGACGCGCTGATCCGATGGGCGGATGGCGAGGGGATGAAGGCGCGGGCGCTCAAGGATGTAGCGTAAAGCACGCCGGCCGGCGCGCCGTGCGAGCCGCCTGCGCGGAGACGACTACGACGCGATGCGGCCGGCGCTCGCGCCAGCGCTCAACGCGGCGTTGACGGCGGCGAGGAGCGCTTCGGCCGTCGGCGGGCTCGGCACCACCTCGGTGACGCCGCAACGCTCGGCGGCGGCGAGAAAAGCGTCCGTGGGTCGATCCTCGACCATCACCACCGGCAGCTCGCGCGGCGCGCCGGCGCGGCCGGCGCGGATCTCGCACACCGCATCGAACGCCGCGCCGCGACGCGTGTGATCGACGAGGACGAGGGCGTGCGGCTGGACCTCGCCGGCGAGCTGGAAGAGCTCATCGTCGCTCGCGATAACCCAGATGCGTTTGAACCCGGCGTCGTCGAGCGCCGCGGCCGTGCGGCGGCGCGTATCGGCGCGTTCATCGCGAACGACGAGCCGGATGCGGTCGAGACCAAGAGACATGTGTTCTGCGTCGGTTGCAATCAGAAGACGGACAATCGCGATGTACCGACAATGTGTTGAGGCGCAATTTCGACGATCGGCGCAAACTTCGTAAAATTGAAGAGTACCATCGTTAACTCCCCTCCCCTTGTGGAGAGGAGCGGCCCTACTCCCGCCGCCAGGTGCTCCCGCCGGCGCTGTCTTCGATCACCACGCCCTGCGCGGCGAGGTCGTCGCGAATGCGATCGGCCTCGGCGAAGTCCTTCGCTTTGCGCGCGGCTTGGCGCGCGGCGAGCGCGGCTTCGATTTCCTCGGCTGACGGACCGTCGCCCGCCTCGCCTTGAAACCAAGTTTCCGGATCAGATTGCAGCACGCCGAGCAGCCCGCCCAGCTCGAGCAGCGACGTCTTGCAGGCGACGCGCTCGGTCCGCTCGGTCGCCTTGTTCGCCCGGGCGACGACGGCCGAGATCTCGGCGAACGCCTTGGGCGTATTGAGGTCGTCCTGAAGCGCCGCCAGAGCGGGCTCGTAGTAGGTGAGATCCGCCGGATCGCCGGTCGCCTCGACGTCGTT
>JASFUX010000114.1:0-10349 GCA_050050115.1 Maricaulaceae bacterium
TTAGAACGTCGTGAGACAGTTCGGTCCCTATCTGCCGTGGGTGTTCGAGACTTGAGAGGATCTGTCCCTAGTACGAGAGGACCGGGATGGACGCACCTCTGGTGGACCTGTTGTCGCGCCAGCGGCATAGCAGGGTAGCTAAGTGCGGAAGGGATAACCGCTGAAGGCATCTAAGCGGGAAACCCACCTTGAAACGAGGTCTCGCTCGAGAGGCGTGGAAGACCACCACGTTGATAGGCTGGATGTGGACGCGCGGTGACGCGTGAAGCTGACCAGTACTAATTCCTCGATCGGCTTGATCTTCTTGCGCTCATGCGTGGCGATCGCTTCGCCGCCTTGAAGCAAAGTGTCTCAACGGGTTTGAGACACATGCAATGTCTTTGAATTTGTTCGACTCGCAGCATTCAATCGCGCCGACCGGGTGGTTTTGGCGGAAGGTCCCCACCCGTTCCCATTCCGAACACGGTCGTTAAGCCTTCCAGCGCCGATGGTACTTTGGCTCAAGCCACGGGAGAGTAGGTCGCCGCCCGGTCTGCCCGGTTGAATGCACAGCCCTCCTTCCATTACGTATTGCGGCGGACAGACGCCGTTGTCTCTTCGCGGCGCCGGTTTCGGCGTCATTTTTGTTTGGCGTCCCGCTCGCCCGCAGGGCCGAAGGCCTGAGGACGAGCAAACGCAAAGACCGGGCTCGGGCCCGGACATAGGATTGGCGCGGGGTGGAGCAGCCCGGTAGCTCGTCAGGCTCATAACCTGAAGGTCGCAGGTTCAAATCCTGCCCCCGCAACCAACCTCAAGCCCCGACATCTCAATCAAACAGCGCCCCGCGCGACAGCCTGCGGCAGTCCTCGGCCGTCATCGTCAGCGACCACAGGCGGTTCATCCGGCCGTCGTAGTGGATGTCGAAGGTGAACTCGCCCGTCTCGGCCAGCCGGCAGGCGCGGGCGGTTCCGGTCCAGTCCACGTCAGGGTGGACCTGTGAGAACTCCACCAGGCCGTTCAAGAACGCGAGCCCCAGCACGGCGCCGATCAAGCGGCGCCGCCGGGCGTAGCGGGCGAACAGCGCCAGCGTGATCCAGGCGATGAAGACGAACGGATAGTAGAAGTAGCGCGGCGCATTGCCGTGGGCGTCGACCAGCTCGGTCGGCGCGCGCAGGACGCTGACCCCGATCGCGGCTGCGAGACAGGCGATGAGCGCCGGGATCAGCATCTCGCCGCGCCGCAGCGCTTGAACGGCGGCGAACAGTCCCGCGCCGAGAGCCAGCGCGCCGAGGCCGGCCGAAAGCAATTCCTCGCCCTGGATGTTGATGAAGAAGTCGCCGACGTACTTCTCGATGATCATCAGAGGCCTGAGGTTCTCGGCGAGGTCGGGAAACGGGTAGTTGTGGCCGGCGACCAAGCTGATCTGGATTGCAGCCGCGGCGCCTAGGGCGAGCAGCGTGGCGATGTCGGCGCCTGTCCGTCGCCAGAGGGCGCGTATGGCGAACAGCGGCAGCAGCGCGACGGCGAACGGCGAGGAGAGGCCGCCGGCCGCGGCG
Source organism: Maricaulaceae bacterium (assembly GCA_050050115.1). GTDB lineage: Bacteria > Pseudomonadota > Alphaproteobacteria > Caulobacterales > Maricaulaceae > JASFUX01. The sequence goes on from JASFUX010000114.1 coordinate 1,536, forward strand.
AGCCCGGCGCGCCAGCCCGCGTGCGAGCCGTCGATCCGCCAGAGGAGCGCCAGCGGCGCGAGCAGGCCGACGTGCCAGTAGATGTAGGGTGCGGTGGCGAACACTTCGGGGCGAGCCGGGATCAGGAACGGCGCCAGCGCCGCGGCGGCCTTGAACGGCAACAGGGTCGGCGCCCGCAGGATCGCCAGCGCCACCAGCACCGAGACGGCCATCGCCAGGGCGTAGGAGACCTCCGGATAGTGCTCGAAGCTGACCTGCACGCCGATCAGGTGGATGAGCTTGCTCGGCGTAATCAGATAGCCCGACACCGGCTCGGCCAGCGTCGCCGCGCCGTGCTCGAGATAGTCGGGGAAGTAGACCGTGCCTTCCTCGATCCAGACCTCGGGCCGGCGCAGCTGGTCGGGCCGGCGGGCGATCAGGACGAGGATCACGCCGAGGCCGACCGCGAGAGCTTGGCGGAGCGGATCGCGAAACGCGTCGAGCAGCGGTCGGACCGGCATGCGGCGAGCTCCCCCAATGGCGCCTGCGCGACAAGCCGCCGAGGTTAGCACATACGCGGCCCGCGACGGCGCGAGGCGCGATCTCGGTTCGCTCAGCGCTCGAGTCCGAGCCGCTGGTGCCATTCGGCGATCGACTCGGCGGGGTATTCTTCGAACGTCTGGTCCTTAGGACCAGCGCAGACCGGGACCCAGCTCGCTTTAGAGCCGAGCATCAGATGCGTGCGCTCAGGCGGGACCGGCAGCTCGGTGTCGATGGCGGACGCGAAAGGATGAACCAGCTCGGGCCACTCGGGAGAGAACAGCCACAGCCCGCTGCCGCACAAGCGACAGAAGCGGCGCTCGGCCGTGCTGGTCTCGCCGGCGTCCAGGCGCGCGTGATAGGTCGCTGCGTGCTCCTCGCCCTCAACCTCCAGGCTGTCCGCGTCCCCGGCGAGGTTGATCGCGTAGCCGCCCCCGCCCTGGGTCTTCCGGCAGATCGAGCAGTAGCAGAGATTGAACGGGTAGGGGTGAGTCGACGCGACCCGGAAGCGGACCGCGCCGCAGTGGCAGGAACCTTCGAGCTGCATGCAGCCTCCCTTGTATGTCGGGTTGAAATGTGGGCGCGTGTGTTCTCGATAGCACGCGCGCCGGGTCGGAATCGTGCTCGCACCTATGATAACGCGTAGCGCGGGCCCACGTTTCGGTCGTGCCCCGCCTCAAGGCGGATTTCGTATTGGGCGCGAGTTGGCATAAGACTAGGCGTCGCTCGGAGAGATCGCGAACGATGATGAGGAACGCCCATCTCTTGCGCTGCGCTCTAACGAGCGTCTTCGTGCTCGGCGCCTGTTCGCCGGGCGGGGGCGAGGGAGATGCGTCCGAGGTTCAGCAGGTCAGCGAAGACACGCTCGCCGCGATCGCCGACGCGCGCGCCGCAGGCGCCGCGGCCGTCCGGGAGGCCGAAAGCGCCGGCGGCGCAGGCGAGGCTGCGCCCGCCGCGCCCGCCGCCGCGGTCACCTTCGAAGCCGTCGAAGTGCCGCGCGAGGAGCGCATCGACGGCGCGCGGATCGGTCCGGTGCGGCCCGGAGACTCGCTCGCCCACCTCCAGGTGCTCCTCGGCGACGCACCGGTCCGTTTCGTCGAGGACTATGCGGCGACGGAGTCGGCGGTCTGCGTCGCGGACGCGCGCGGCGACGAGCTATACTGCGCCCTCATCGCCCGCACCGCGCAGCCGAGCCCCGACGCGGTGATCAGCGCGGCGGTGACCCGTCATCCGCGGCTGCGCACCGCCGCCGGCGTCGGCCCCGGCGTTTCGCTCGAGCACGCCGAGGAGGTCTATGGCGCTGCGGTGCTGAGCCGCGCCGCGGCCGCCGGCGCCGACGCGGTCGAATACGTCGACTTCGACGACGGACCGCCAGGAACGATCAGCTTCCGGCCGATTCCGCCGCGCGGCCCGGGCTACGCCGGCGTCTACGACGACGCGGCGGCGAGCGCGACCGGCCTTCTCGAGACCGAAACCTATGCGCCCGGCTCGATCATCGGCGCGGTCGAGGTGCGCACGTCCCGGCGCTAGGGACGCGAGCGCTCAGCCCTTCATCAGCTTGGTCAAGAAATTCGGCTGCGCCAGCGCGGCGCGCGCGGTGTCGGCGTTGATGTAGGAAAGGTCCTTTGGCAGGCGCTCGGCGTGGCGCGGGTCGAGCCGTCCGTCGACGGCGTAAAGCCCCGCGACCCAGGAGCCGGTGATGTAGAATGGCGTCGCCATGGAGATCAGCCCCATGTTCGGCCAGATTCCCGCCAGCCGCGGCAGCAGCTTGGCCATGCCGGTCTTGTAGAACACCGGATGACCGAGCACCTGAACGGCCGCGCCGCCGGGCCTCAACCCGGTCTTCAGCGACTCGAAGAAGGCGTCGGTGGCGAGCGGAAAGGCCGTGTCGGTCGTATGGGTGACCTCCTCGCAGATGTCGGTCGAGTCGATGATGACGAGGTCGAACGCGGCCGCGCCCTGACCGGCGAGATAGGCCGCGCCGTCGCCGATCTCGACGCGTACGCGCGGATCGTCGAGCCCGGCGCAGACCGCGGGAAACCAGCGCCGCGAGACGTCGATCACGGCGCCGTCGAGCTCGGCGAGAGTGATCGTCTCGATGTCCTGGTACTTGACCAGCTCGGTGACAACTCCGCCGTCGCCCCCGCCGATGACCAGCACGTCGCGCACCTGGTCGACGCACATCGCCGGGATGTGCGCCATGTGCTCGTGGTAGACGAAGTGAGTGTCGTCGGTGAGCATGGTCAGTCCGTCGATCAGCATGACCCGGCCGTGGACCGCGGTGTCGATCACCTGGATCTCCTGGAAGTCCGAGCGGACGGTCTCGAGCACTTCGGTCGCCTCGAAGTAGGCGCCGTAAGAGGCGTCATGCGCTTCGAAGATGCGGGTGGTCATGCGGTCGGTCTCCGGGGCAACTCAACAACGGCGGCGCGGCGACAGGTCTAGAGCGAGAGGATGACGTTCATGTGCGATCGCGCGGTCTCGACGTAGCCGGCCTGGCGCGCGAGGTCCACACAGTCGACGGACCAATTCGGCGACAGCGTCTCCATCAGGATGTGCTTGGGCAGGCGCTCTTTCGGGCAGGTCTCGAAGAAGGGTGGCAGCGCTTGATCCTCGGCGCCTTCGATGTCGATCTTCATCGCGTCCGCTGCGTCGATTCCGTGCGCGTCCATGAGATCGAGGATCGAGCAGGTTTCGACTTCGATGAAATCCTCGCCTTCTGAAGCGATCGACGCGGTGCCCTTGTTGCCGGACGGCAGGCCGAGGCGCGCGGTTCCCGGGCCGCCGGCGATCGCCTTGTCGATCACGCGGACGGCGGAGAAGCCGTTCGCCGCGATGTTGAACGCGAGCCAGCGCCGCACCTCGGGTTGGGGCTCGACCGCGAGGATCAGCGCCTGATCGCCGGCGCGCGCGGCGACGAACAGCGAATAGAGCCCGGTGTTCGCGCCGATGTCGATGAAGCGGAAGCCCGGCGTGACGACGGACTCGAGGAACGCCCGCTCGGCGGCGTCCCAGTGTCGGCTGTAGAACAGCGCGCGCTTGTCGGCGAGGTTCTGCTTGGGCCGCAGCCGCGCCTTGAAACCGTAGATCTCGTCGTCGAACGGGCCCCTGTGCGTCGCGGTGATCACGGCGCGCATCGCCGAAGCGAGATTGCGCTTGAGCCCGCGCGGGCCGGCGGCGCGGGTCGCCGCGATCACCCATCGCTCGAGCGCGTTCGGCGCGAAGGCGCCCCAAGGTTCATCGAGGGGCTTTTCCTCGGGCTCCTCGCTCGGCGCGGCGGACGCGGGGGGCTGATCAATGTTCGCGGTCATGCCCGCGCGGCTTATCGGGCGTGCTGCGCAGTGTCTAGCTGCGATGAGCCCTCAGCCCAGTGCGCGGACCAGCGGCTTGAACGTGCGCGCGTGCGCCTCGACGAAGTCGTCCCCGAACCGCGCCAGATGACTGCGCGCGCGGCGCACGCCTTTGGAGCTGAAGCTCGACAGCGAAGGCGGCAGCTTGGCCGCCTCGCGCAGCGCCGGTTCGGCGTCAAGGGGGCTGTCGATCAGCGCCTCGGCGTCGAGGATCGCGACGTCGAGGTTGCGGTTGCGCGCAAGTCCGTGGAAGGCGCGGTGCGCGCGCTTCAGGTTGTCGCCGATCGCCGCGAGGTCGCACGTCTCTCGCCGCGGGCTCGTCCAGTAGCGGCGATAGATGTCGAGGCCTTGCTGCACGCCCGGCCGCTCAAGACGGACGATCGCCGCCTCGGGAAAGAGCGCGCGCAGGCTCGCCGCGTGCGCCGCGAGACCCGGGGAGCGGTCGATGAACCACCTCGCTTTGGGCGCGATCCGACGAGCGCGCTCGAAGTAGGCGGCGCGCACCTTGTCGCGCTGAGCGGGTTTGAGACGCAGCGCCTCGTCGAGATTGCGCCGCCGCGTCAGCCTGGCGATCTCGCCGAGCACCGGACCGCGGATCAGGTTGATCTCTCCGGCCGCGAAAGCGCCCGGCTCGCCGGCGAGCATCGCCTCGGCCAGCTCGGCCCCACAGCAAGGCTCGCCGATTAGGAACACGGGCATGGGCGCAGAACCAGGCCCCGCGTCCTTCGACGGACGGCGCAGGTCGCCGGCGCGCTTTTGCAGGTTGCGCCAGAGCGCGGCGGGCTTTTCGGGGCTGCGGGCCAAGCGGGCGCGCTGGGCCTGGTTGGCGTCGACGATGCGGGCCATGAACGCGTCCGCTTCGCCGGCCCGGCGTTCGGCCTCGGCGAGGGCGAACAGCACCGGCGCTAGCGCCGCGCCTTCAAGGCGCTTTTTCTCGATCAGCTTCTCGGCCTCGGCGTAGATAGGGTCTTCGCGCGTCAGGCCGCCGGCGACGGCGAGGCCCCAGTAGGCTTCACCCCGGACCGGGTCGGCGGCGATCGCGGCTTCAAACGCCTCGCAGGCGCCGGCGTCGAGGCCGAGCCGCAACCTCAGGTTCGCCAGCATGACCAGGAGCCCGGCCGTCTGCACCCCGCGCGCGGCGGCCGCCGACAAAAGCGCCTCGGCCTCGCTTTCACGCCGCATCGCGGCCAGCGCGCCGGCGAGGGCGCGCCAGGAGGAGGCGTCGTCGGGCTTGCGGGCGGCGGTCTCGCGCAGCCAGGGCTCGGCGAGGTCGGGCCGATGATCGCGCATCGCGGCCAGCCCCAGCAGCCGGCGCGCCTCGCTGTCGTGCGGATCGACGCTCAACAGCTCCTGGCAGGCGGTGTTGAGCCGCTCATGCTCGGTGCGGTCGAAGGCGGTGCGGGCGCTGCGGCGCAGATCTTCAACGATGGCGGTCATGCTCAGGCTCGTGATCGGCGCCGCGGTCGCGCCAGAGGTTCCGGCGCGCGGCGAAAATCGCAGAATCAATGAGTCGCCGAGCGGGGCCAAGCGGGGCTAGAGGTTCTCCACGGGGATTGCGCCCGCTGCGCTGGCGCGGGCCGGCGAAATCCGCAACGTGCGTGCGGCGAGACGAAGGCCCCAAAACGGGTCGAGGGGACCAAAAAGGGTCGAAGGGAAAAGAGATGCGGGGACAGTGAGCAGCCCGGACCGTCAAACCGATCCCGACGCGCCCGCCGGCGGGTCGGCGTGGGCCGGAAGGCTCATCCGCGAGGTGGCCGACAAGCGCGTCTTCTTCGGCGCGATCACGCTGGGCTCGCTGGCGCTGGCGGTCGTCATCTTCCTGATCGCTCGGACGATCGATCCCGCGCCGCCGCGGGTGGTGCGCATGGCGACCGGCGTCGACGGCGGCGCCTATGCGGCGACCGGCGCGATGTTGGCCGAGCGTCTTGCCGAGGACGGGGTGACGCTGGAGCTTGTCCCGACCACCGGCTCGATCGCCAACCTCGACCTGCTTGTGCGCGGCGAAGGCGGTGTCGACGTCGCGGTGATCCAAGGCGGGGTCGGCGTCGAGCGCGCCGATTTCGACCAGGTGGAGCTCGCGTCCCTGGGGGCGATTTTCTACGAGCCGATGTTCCTGTTCGTCCGCAGCGCTGCGGGCGTTGAGGACCTGCGCGACCTCAGAGGGCGCACCGTCGCGATCGGCCCGCCGGGCTCGGGCGTGCGCGCGCTCGCGCAGATGCTCTTTGACGAGAACGGCCTCGAGGGCGATGCGGTCGCAGCCAGCGACCTCTCAGGCGCCGCCGCCGCCGAAGCGCTGCGCGCCGGGACGATCGACGCGGCGGTGTTCGTCACGTCGCCCGACCGCGCCTATGTGCGCGAGCTGTTCCTTGATCCGCGCGTGCGCATCGTCAGCTTCGAGCGGGCCGACGCCTATGCGCGGCGCCATCGTTATCTCTCCGCGGTCACTCTGCCGCGCGGCGTGATCGATCTGGCTCAGGACGCGCCGGGCGAGGAGGTGCGGCTGATCGCGCCGGCCGCCGCTCTGGTGGCGCGCGAGGATCTGCATCCGGCGATCCAGTCGCTGTTGATCCAGGCCGCCGGCGAAGCGTTCCGTTCAGGCGACGTCGTCGCGCCCCCGTCCATGTTTCCGACGCCGAATCTCGTGAGCTTTCCGCTCTCCGCCGAGGCCGAGCGCTACTATGAGCGCGGGGGCCCAAGCTTCCTGCGGCGCTTCTTGCCGTTCTGGGCGGCGAACCTGGTCGATCGGCTGTGGGTCCTGGCGATCCCGGCGGCGACGCTGCTCTATCCGCTGATTAAGTCCGCCCCGCCGATCTACCGCTGGCAGGTCCAGCGCCGGATCATTCGTTGGTACAAGGATCTTCGCGAGCTCGAGCGGGAAGGCCGCGCCGCCCCTGATGCGGCGAGCAAGGCGGCGGTGCGCGCCCGCCTTGCAGGCGTCCTTGACGAGGTGATCGCGCTAGACGTGCCGCTCTCGTACAACGACGACGCTTATCGGCTGCGCATGCACATTCGGTTGGTGGATCAGTTGATTGCGGAGTCGGGCGAGGAACCGAACGTCGTTCCGCTTGGGGAAGCGATCGCCGGGGAATAGGCGCGCGGCAGCAAGCTTGCTCTCCGCGCGCCGATCTCGTCATCCTCGGGACAAGCCCGAGGATGACGGTGGAGCAGGTGCGCGGTGGCGGTTTGCGTTACGGTGCGTAGGCTTCTTCGAGCACCACAATCCCGTCCGCATCCGCATAAAGAACGTCACCCGGCCGGATCGTCTGCCCCGCAAACGTGACCGCCACGTCTCGATCGCCGAGGCCGCGTTTTTCGGTCTTCACCGGAATGAGCCCGAGCGCCTTGATCCCAAGGAAGGCCTCGCAAAGCTCGTCGGCGTCGCGCACCGCGCCGTAGACGACGAGCCCGGCCCAGCCGTTGCCCGCCGCGGTCGACGCAAGGTCGCCGCCGACCAGCGAACGGCGCACCGCGCCGCCGCCGTCGACGACGAGCACGCGGCCTTCGCCTTGTTCATTGACTGCTTCTTTGACCTTCGAGTTGTCCTCGAAGCATTTCACCGTCGAAACCGGACCGGCGAAGCGCATCCGTCCGCCGAAGTCGCGGAACACCGGATCGAGCACGCGCGCGCGCTCGCCCAACGCGTCGCAGACGTCGCAGACTGGAACGGGCTCGATCATGGGGTGATCTCGACTATTGGAGCCAGCCAAGCTTGGCTGAGGTTACTCTATATGTGGACAAAATTCACGTCATCCCGGCCGGAGGCGCGATAGCGCCGGAGAGCCGGGACCTGGCCAACGTTGCAGAAGCAATTGTCTTCGCTGGCGACGGAGTTCGGTCCGGAACCTTCGCCAGGTCCCGGCTCTGCGCGGCTACTGCCGCTCCGGCCGGGATGACGTGGTGAGGTCGCTGCGCGAAGGCTAGCCTGTTTCAATCCAGCAAGCCCGCCGCGCGCATCGGCGCTCGCGGAGAGACGCTTCGCGCGCGGCGGAAGGGGCGGCCGATCGCTCGGCCGCCCCAGTCTCGTCCGCTTTACTCGGCGGCCGTGAACTGAGCGGCCTCGGTCGAGGCGCCCATAGCCGTCGTCGAAGATTCCCCGCCCGAGAGGGTCTCGTTGACGAGGTCGAAGTAGCCGGTGCCCACCTCGCGCTGGTGGCGCGTGGCGGTGTAGCCGTCCTTCTCGGCCGCGAACTCGGCCTGTTGCAGCTCGGAGTAGGCGCCCATGCCGCGGTCGCGATAGCCCGAGGCGAGGGAGAACATGCCGTAGTTGAGCTGGTGGAAGCCGGCGAGCGTGACGAACTGGTACTTGTAGCCCATCGCGCCGATTTCTTTCTGGAAGGTCTCGATCGTCGCCTTGTCGAGGTTGGCTTCCCAGTTGAACGACGGCGAGCAGTTGTAGGCGAGGAGCTTGTTCGGAAACTCCTTCTTGACCGCTTCGGCGAAGCGGCGCGCGTCGTCGAGGTTCGGCTTGGAGGTCTCCCACCACAGAAGGTCCGCGTACTTCGCATAGGCGAGGCCGCGCTTGATGCAGTGATCGACGCCCATGCCTTCCTTGAGGCGATAGAAGCCTTCCGAGGTGCGGCCCGCGTCGAAGTCGATGAACTCGTGATCGCGTTCGTCGATGTCGGAGTTGATCAGCGTGGCGCTTTCCGCGTCGGTGCGCGCGACGACCAGGGTCGGCACGCCGGCGACGTCCGCGGCGAGGCGCGCGGCGTTGAGGTTGCGCTCATGCGCCCGGGTGGAGATCAGCACCTTGCCGCCCAAGTGGCCGCATTTCTTCTCGGCCGCGACCTGGTCTTCGAAGTGCACGCCCGCGGCGCCCGCTTCGATGTAGGCGCGCATGATCTCAAAGCAATTGAGCGTGCCGCCGAAGCCGGCTTCGGCGTCCGCGACGATCGGTGCGAACCAGTCGCGCTGCGCCTTGCCGGTCTCGGAGACTTCGATCTGG
>JASFUX010000115.1:0-10349 GCA_050050115.1 Maricaulaceae bacterium
GGCGCTTCTCATCGAGCCAGGGACCGGTGAACGGCCGCTCGGTTCCTTCGTTGAAGGCGATGTCGAACTGCTCCTGGGTGAGTTCCTCTTTGAGGTCCTCGCGCGACTTGCTGATTTTCGGCTCGTTGGCCATGCGGGGCTCCCGTGACGCGGACACTGAGGCTATTCGCCAATCTCGCCGCCGGGAAGTGCGCTTGCGGCGACGCGCAGCCGCCCGACGGGCGTTGCGTAGCGCAGCCAAGCGGCGGTGGCGAGCACTCCAATCATAGGAATGAGCGCGGCGAATTTCAGCCCCCAGGCCTGCGCCGCGAGGCCGATCGCCAGGGCGCCGATCGGCGCGCCGCCGAGAAATCCGAGCTGATAGGCCGACAGCACGCGGCTCAGGGCCTGCGGCGGCGCGGCTTCTTGGACGATGGCGCGGCTCAAGGCGATGCCGAGCCCGCCCGACGCGCCCCAGATCGCGACCATCAACAGCAGCACTGGAAACACCGGATCGATCATCATGACGAGCAGCGAGGCGGCCCCGACGGCGAGCGCCAGCGCGAGCGGGCGGCCGGGGTGGTGGACGTGGCCGAGGCGGGCGAGCAGCACGGTCGCGCCGGCGGCGCCGGTCCAGAAGGTCATCAGCACGACGCCGAGCTCGCCGATCCCGCCGTACTCGTCGAGCACCAGAAGGGGCAGGAGCACGAGGAAGCTGCCGCCGATGACGAAGACCCCGACCGAGCCCATCAGCAGCACCATCGCGCGGATGACCGGGTTCGCCCAGACGATCCGGAGTCCTTCAAGCAGCTCGAAGGCGACGGTGGCGTTCTTGTCGCGCGCCGCGTGCGGCGTCAGCGCCGGCATCAGCGCCGCCGCGATCGCGCCGGTCCCGAGCACGACCGCCTGGACGGCCATGAGCGGGGCGGGCCCCGAGAACGCGGCGAGGCTGGCGACGACCATGCCGGCGATCTGGCCGACGAACTGGACGAGGCTGGCCAGCACCACCGCGCGCTGGATCGTGAGGCCGGGCGAGAGCCGGGCGACGGCGTTGAGCGCGGAATCGCGCGTAGGCAGCATCAAGGCGGCGATCGCGCCCATCGACAGCCCGTAGAGGATCAGGTTGGAGAACGCCAAGGCGCCGCGGCCGACCGACAGCCCCAGCGTCAGCGGCGGGAGGATGGCGGTGAGATGCAGCGCGATCAGCAGCGCGCGCTTGTCGAACCGCTCGGCGACCACCCCGGCGAGCAGCACGAGCACGATCGACGGCGCGGTCAGCGAGGTCTGGGCGAGGCCGACGCCGGCTTCGTCGGCCTGCAAAACGACGCGCGCGACGAACGGAAACAACGCGGTCTGCAAGCCAAAGGCGAAAAACCAGCTCGCTTGCGTGCACAGGTAGGCGCCGAACGCACCGCGGCGCCCCGCCGTTTGAGCGTGCATGGCCTCCCCTTACAGCCGCCCCGGAGCGACGATATGACGAATTCGCCGTCGCTGCGACCCGTCGAAACCGCCGCTCAGCGCCAACGAATGGTTAACGAGGCGTCCCCTAGGCTCAGCAGGCTTGGTGAAGGTTTATGGGCTCGGCATGCTTGAAGCGCAGGACGAGATCGCCCCGGCTGCGGAGGGGCCGTCCACGAAGACGAGAGAGACGCTGGCCAAGCGCCTCGCCGATATCGTGTGCTTGCCCACCAGCCGGATCTCGCCTCAAGAGCGGCACATCGCGGCCGACCTCCTGATCGACGTGCTCAAGGAGTCAGAGCCGCCGCTGCGGATGCGCTGCGCCCAGCGGATCGCCGGCTTGCCCGAGGCGCCGGCCTCGGTGCTGCGCTGGCTGGGCGTCGACGATCCGGCGATCTCCGAGCCGATCAACGAGACTTCGGACGCGCTGCTCGACGCCGATGTTGCCGCCATCGCCCGTTTCGGACGGCGCGAGCACCGTCTTCAGCTGGCGCGTCGGCGCGGCGTTTCTTCGATCGTGACCGAGGTTCTGGTCGAGCCGGAGGAGGCCGACGTCATCCTGGCGCTGCTTGAAAACCGGGATGCAGAGTTTTCGGACGCGGCGATGGATCTTGTCGTGCGCGTCTCGCGCGATCATCGCGGGCTGACGCCGCCTGCGTCAAAACGGCGCGAGCTGCGGCCGGCGCAGGGGCTGACCCTGTTTTGGTGGGCCAGTCCTGAGACGCGCAAGCAGCTGCTTTTGCGCTTCGGCGTCGAGCGCAGCCTGCTGCAGGAGGGCGCGGCGGACGTGTTCGCCATGGCGGCGGCGGAAGGCTGGTCCGATCCGGTCACGCGCAAGGCGCTGCAGTTCATCGAGCCCCGCCAGCGCAACCGGCAAGCGGTCAAGCGCAGTCCGCACGAAAGTCTCGAAGCCGCGATCGATTCCCTGGCGGCCGGTCATCTCGATCAAGCTCACGTTGAAGAGATCTCCTACCTCGCGGGGCTCAAGCCTGCGACCGGCGCGCGGATTCTCGCCGATTCCGGCGGCGAGCCGATCTCGGTGATGTGCAAGGGCACTGGCTTGAAGCGCGGCGCGCTCGAAAAGTTGTGGAGAGCCACGCGGCCGGCCGCGAACGCGGACGCGGGCTGGGAGCACGTCGTCGACGTCTACGACTGCTTGGCGACCAATCGCGCGCAGACGGTGCTGCGCTATTGGAACTGGTCGCTGACCTCGGCGATGTCGCCCTCGCTCGCTGGCGCCGATAGGGACGCCGAGCACGACAGCGCGATTTCCGTGACCGCCGCCGAGCGCGCCTCGCGGCTGGTTTGGGGCGCGGGCATCACCCAACGCTAAAATCGCCGAAAGGCGCGCCCGGCTGATCTGGCCTTTCGCGGATGCTGCGGCTAGAACCTCGCACGCGAAACGGATTGAGACGCTTGGGAGGGCTGCTTGGCACGCGGGCTCATCGCCTTGATGCTCGGCGCGGCGCTGGCCGTGCTCTGGGTGACGCTGTCGGGACGCATCCACGACCAGCTGACCCTGACGCTCGGCGGCGTGTCGATCGTTCTGGTGATCTTCCTGGTCCACCGCATGCGGCTGCTCGACCTCGAGACCGCGTCTTTCTTTCGAATTCCGCGGCTTGCTGCTTATTGGGCCTGGCTGGGCGGCGAGATCGTTAAGGCGAACATCGCCGTCGCCCGCGCCGTTCTGAAGGTCGACCTCGACATCTCGCCGCAGCTCTTCCGCGTCTACGCCCCCCAGCGCACCGACATGGGCAAGACCATCTTCGCCAACTCCATCACGCTGACGCCGGGCACCGTCACGGTCGACGTCGACGGCGACGAGCTCGTGGTTCATGCGCTGCTTGAATCGATGGCCGAGCCGAGCGGCTTTCAGGACATGGGCGCGCGCGCGACGCATGCGACGGAAGGCGGCGCGTCATGATGGTCGCGTTCGGACTGGGTCTTCTGGTCTCGATGGGGCTGATGCTCGCCCGCCTGCTCGCCGGGCCGACGCTCTATGACCGCATCCTTGCGGTGAACGCGTTCGGCACCAAGACGGTGCTGTTCCTGGCGGTGTTCGCTTTCATCATCGGCCGGCCGGACGCCATCGACATCGCGATCCTCTATGCGGGCGTCAATTTCATCGCGACGATCGCCATACTGAAGTTCTTCCGCTTCCGCTCGTTCGAGCTTTCGCTCGCGCGGATGGGCGAGGAGGCGGCCGTCGGTCAGCCTGACGCCGCCGCCGAAGCATCTCAAGCGCCGAAGTCGCGCGGAGGCGCGCGATCGTGACGCCGATGGATATCTTCGATTTCGCCCGTTACGGCGCGAGCTACGCCGTGGTCGCCGCGGGACTGTTCTTCGTGGTCGTCGGCGCAGTCGGCGTCGTGCGGTTTCCCGATTTCTACTCGCGCCTGCACGCCGCCGGCGTGACCGACACGCTCGGGGCCGAGCTGGTCTTGATCGGTCTCATGCTTCGCGCCGACTCTGTGACGACATTGCTCAAGCTGGCGCTGATCGCGTTCTTCTTGTTCCTCACCAGTCCGACCTCGACGCATGCGATCGCGAACGCGGCGCATACCGCCGGCGTCAAGCCGCTGCTCGGACGGCGGAACGCCAAGGGTCCGCTCGGAGACGCGCCCGAAGCGTCGACCGGAGAGCCGTCATGACGGCGGCGGTAATTTTCGCGGCGGCCGCTGCGGCGGCGGAGGAGGCGTATAGGACGCCGCTCGACGGCATCGTGCTGATCGACGTGGCGCTGTTGGGCCTCATGCTGGTCATCGGCGTGGCGATCGTCCTGCAGCGCAGCCTGTTCGCCGTTGCGATGTATTCGGGCGTCTACAGCCTGCTCTCGGCGGCCTTCTTCGTGTCGATGGACGCGGTCGACGTGGCCTTCACCGAAGCGGCGGTCGGCGCGGGGATTTCAACCGTGCTGATGCTCGGCGCGATGCTGCTGACCGCGCGAGACGCCAAGCCCGTGTCGGCCGGCCGCCGGATCGTGCCGTTGATCGTGGTGCTTATCGTGGGCGCGGTGCTGATGTACGCGACGGGCGACATGCCGGCGCTCGGCGATCCGGAGTCGCCCGCTAACGCTTATGTCGGCCGCAGCTATCTGGTGCGCACGCCGCTCGAGGTCGGACCGCCCAACGTGGTGACGGCCGTTCTCGCCAGCTACCGCGGCTATGACACGCTCGGCGAGACGGTGGTGATCTTCACCGCGGGCCTCGGCGTGATGCTGCTCTTGGGCCTGCGCGCGCCCAACCCCGGCGCGCCGTCGGGCGAGAACGGCGCGCGCCGCAACGGACGGCCGAAGCCGGACGACCGGTCCGGCGATCGGTCCGAGGATCGGGGAGGCGCGGCGTGAATCCCGGCCACCACGTCATCCTGCGCGTCGTTGCCAAGACGCTGATCCCGGTGATCGCGCTCTTTGCGTTCTACGTTCAGTTCCACGGCGACTTCGGACCGGGCGGCGGCTTCCAGGCCGGCGTGATCCTGGCCGCCGCGATCATCCTTTACGCGCTGATCTTCGGGGTCGAAGCCGCTCGCCGCGCCGTGCCGACGTGGCTGGTGCGCACCGGCTGCGCCCTGGGCGTCCTGATCTACGGCGGCGTCGGCGTCGCAACGCTGCTGATGGGCGGAGAGTATCTCGACTACGACCTGCTGCGCGCCGAGTCGGAGCACTTCGGCGGCCAGCACCTCGGGATCATGCTGGTCGAGCTTGGCGTGCTGATTACGGTCGCTTCGGTGATGACGGCGATCTTCTACGCGTTCGCCGGACGGACCCCCGACATTCCTGACGAGGAGTGGTGAGGTGGTCGAATACGTCGTGTCGCACTACAACTATTGGATCGTCGTCCTCCTGATGATGGTCGGCCTCTACGCGGTGTTCGCTTCGCCCAACAAGGTCAAGCGCCTCGCCGGCCTCGGCGTCTTTCAAACGTCCGTATTCCTCTTTTATATCTCGATGGGCAAGGTGAGCGGCGGCATTCCGCCGATCCTGCCCGAGACCGAGCACGGCGGCGGGCACGAAGAGGCCGCGGCGGGTGAGCACGCGGCAGAGCAAGGGGCCGAGGCGGCGCACGCGGCGGACGGGCACGCCGCGATCGTTCCCGACAACGCGCTCGAGCTCAACGAGTTCTCCGCCAGCGCGCTTGATACGGTCTACTCCAATCCGTTGCCTCACGTGCTGATCCTCACCGCGATCGTCGTCGGCGTCGCCACGCTGGCCGTCGGCCTGGCGCTGGTCGTGCTCATCCGCGAGGCCTACGGCACGATCGAGGACGATGAGATCACGCGGGCCGAATACGACGCGGAAACGGCGGGGAGCGACGCGTGAGCGCTGCGGACGTCCTGAACGCGGCCCCCGCGTGGGTCGTCACCCATAGCGCCGTGCTGATCGCGGTGTTGCCGCTGCTCGCGGCGGCGCTGATCGCGGTGATCCCGAGCGCGCGCGGCGCCTGGATCATTGCGCTTGCGACAACCGCGGCCTGCACCGTGTTCGCTGCGGTGCTGCTCTCTCTGGCGTGGACGTCGGGGGCGGTCAGCTACGAGCTCGGCGGCTGGGCCCCGCCGCTGGGGATCGAGTACCGGGTCGACGCGCTCAACGGCGCGATCCTGCTGCTGATCGCAGTGATGGGACTCGCCTGCACGCTCTATGCGCCCTCGAGCGTCGCTGCAGAGATCCCGGCGCGCAAGCAGACACTGTTCTACAGCGCCTTCCTGGTGTGCTTTGCAGGGCTCCTGGGCGTCGTGGTCACGGGCGACGCGTTCAACCTCTTCGTCTTTCTCGAGATCTCGTCGCTGTCGACCTATGTGCTCGTCGCGCTCGGCTCGCACCGCGACCGTCGCGCGCTGACGGCGTCCTACAACTACCTGATCCTCGGCACGATCGGCGCGACCTTCTACGTGATCGGCGTCGGCTTCCTCTACATGGCGACCGGCACGCTCAACTTCGCCGACATGGCCGAGCGGCTTGCGCCGCTATCGGACAGCACGGTCGTGCGCGCGGGCTTCGCCTTCATCGTCGTCGGCCTCGGGCTCAAGCTGGCGATGTTCCCGCTGCACACCTGGCTGCCCAACGCCTACGCGTTCGCGCCCTCGTTCGTGACCGCGTTCCTCGCCTCGACCGCCACCAAGGCGGCGTTTTACGCGCTTGCGCGCTTCCTCTTCTCGGTGTTCAGCCCGGACGTGTCGTTCGAGGGCATGAGCCTCGTCTTCCTGCTCGCGCCGCTGGGCGTCGCCGGCATGGTGATCGCTAGCTTCCAGGCCGTCCTGCAGACCGACGTGCGCCGCGTCTTTGCCTACTCGTCGGTGGCGCAGGTCGGTTACATGATCATGGGGCTTGCATTCGTCTCGGCCGCTGGCGCGGCGAGCGGGCTGGCGGCGGGCCTTCTGCACGTTTTCAACCACGCGATGATGAAGGCCGCTCTGTTCATGGGGCTTGGCGCGATGTCGCTGCGGCTTGGGATCACCCGGGTCGACCAGTTCGCGGGCCTGGGCCGCGTCATGCCGTTCACGATGGCGGGCGTCACCATCGCCGGGCTGTCGCTGATCGGCGTGCCGCTGACGGTCGGCTTCGTCTCCAAGTGGTACCTGTTCCAGGCCGCGCTCGCCGCGGGCTGGTGGTGGGCGGTCGCGGCGCTGGCGGTCTCGTCGATCCTCGCCTTCATCTACGTCGGTCGGATCCTCGAAGCGGCCTATCTTCGTCCGCCGCCGGAGCATGACGGCCAGCGGCTGCGCGCGCTTGCACCGCCGTTGAGCATGCTGATCCCGTTCTGGGCGCTGGTGCTGGCGAACCTCTACTTCGGCGTCAACGCGGAGTTCACCACCGAGCTGGCTTGCCGGGCGGCCGATGCGGTCTTCGCAGCCGGCGACGCCTGCGAGAGCATGGGGGCGGGACGATGACGTTCGAGCCCGGCCAGCTGCTCGCCTTTGCGCTGTTCCTGCCGTTCATCGGCGCAGCGGCGATCGGCCTCTTGGGTCGTGCGCCCAACTTGCGCGAAGCGGCGACCCTGATCACCGGCGTGCTCGAGTTCGCGATCGTGTGGGAGCTGGTCGGCCTCGTCGCGGCGGGCGAGCGCCCGGCGTTCACGCTTCTCGAGATCGGACCCGGCCTTGCGCTCGCATTTGAGCTCGAGCCCCTGGGCGCGCTTTTCGCAGCGATCGCCAGCGGGCTGTGGATCGTCAACTCGCTGTTCTCGATCGGCTACATGCGCGGCAACGCCGAGCATGATCAGACCCGGTTCTTCATGCTGTTCCCCGTCGCGATCGCTTCGGCGATCGCGATCGCGTCGGCGGCCGATCTCGTGACGATGTTTGTCTTCTACGAGGTGCTGACGCTGTCGACCTATCCGCTGGTCTCGCACAAGGGCGACGACAAGGCGCGGCGCGGAGCGCGGATCTATCTGATGATCCTTCTCGGCACTTCGCTCGGCCTTTTGCTGCCGGCGATCGCGGCGACGTTCGCGGTGACCGGCGAGCTGGCGTTCGCCGCGGGCGGGATGTTCCCCGCAGGCGTCTCCTACGCCACAGCTGGACTTATCCTGGTGCTGTTCGCCTTCGGCATCGGCAAGGCGGCGCTGATGCCGGTGCACTCCTGGCTGCCCAACGCCATGGTCGCGCCGACGCCCGTCTCCGCGCTCCTGCACGCCGTCGCCGTCGTCAAGGCGGGCGTCTTCATCATGCTGAAGGTTTCGATCTATGTGTTCGGCCCGGACCTGATGCAGGCGCTGCCCGCCGCGAAGGTCCTCGCCTGGGTCGCCGGCGCCTCGATCGTCATCGCCTCGCTTGTCGCCTGGACCAAGGACAACTTGAAGGCCCGCTTGGCTTACTCGACGATCAGTCAACTCGCCTACGTCACCCTGGGCGCGATGCTCGCCACGCCCGCCGCGCTCCTCGGCGCCGCGCTGCAGATCCTCATGCACGCTTTCGGCAAGATCACCCTCTTCATGGGCGCGGGCTCGATCTACACGGGCGCCAAAAAGACCGAGATCTCGACAATGGCCGGGCTCGGCCGCGCCATGCCGTGGACCTTCGGGGCGTTCCTTATCGGCGCGCTGTCGATTATTGGCCTGCCGCCGCTCGCCGGCGCTTGGTCGAAGTTCTACCTGATGATCGGCGCCGCGGAGGGCGGCCGGCCCTGGCTGATCGCCGCGCTGGCGGTCTCGTCCGTGCTGAACGTGGGCTACTTGTTGCCGATGGTCGTGCGCGCCTTCTTCGCGCCGCCGCCCGAGGACGCCCCGCCGCCGCGCGGCTCGCCGTTCCTCGCCGTGCTCGCGCCGTGCCTGACCGCGGCCGGTTGCTTCGTTCTGTTCTTCGTCGCGCCGAGCGTGGCGAGCTTCCTTGCGCCGATCTTTGAAGCTGGAGGGCGACCATGAGCGCCGCGCCCGAGTCCGACGAGATCCATCCGCTCGCCCGCCGCGTGAAGTTCATCTTCGCGCCGGGCTTTGGCCGCGTGCTGATGTATCTGTTCGGCGCGGTGTTCCTGGCGCTGGCGGGCGTCGATCTCGTCCATCACCGCCACGAGCTGTTCTCCTGGGAGGGGTTCCCGGGCTTTCACGCCTGGTTCGGCTTCGTCGCCTTCAGCTTCGTCGTGGTGATGGGCTGGCCGCTGCGCGCGCTGCTCTCGCGCCCCGAGGACTACTACGGCGCGGAGGAGGACGGCGATGATTGAGGTCGTCCCGCTCAATCTCGACGCGCCCTGGCTGTTGCAGCTTTCGCCCGCAGTCCCGCTGCTGCTGGCCGGCGTCCTCGCCGCTCTTGTTCCGGCGAACGCTGCGCGCAAGGCGCTGATGTTGCTCGCGCCTGCGGGCGCGCTCGCGATCTGGTATCTCGCCGATGAAGGCAGGGCGGGTGTCGTGGCGCTGTCGGGCTTCGGCCTCGCGCTCGAGACCTTCCGCAACGACGGGCTGGCGCGCGTCTTCGGCCTCGTCTTCATCATCGCCAGCTTCCTGAACGGTCTTTATGCGCTGCACGAGCGCTCGCGGCTGCAGGACGCGAGCGCGCTGCTCTACGCTGGCGCCGGGGTGGGGGCGGTCTACGCGGGCGACCTAGTCACCTTATTCATCTTCTGGGAGTTGGCGGCGCTGACGTCGGTGTTCCTGATCTGGGCGCGCGAGACGACCGCGGCGACCAACGCCGGCCTGCGCTACCTGGCGATCCACATCGCCTCGGGCGTGCTGCTGCTCGCCGGCGCAGTGACGCTGCATGTCGCCGGAGCGGGCGTGATCAACGAAGCGGGGCTCAAGGTCCTCACCTTCAACGCCCTCGATCCGAGGAGCCCAGGCGGGGCGATGATCCTGCTCGCCTTCGGGATCAAGTGCGCCTTTCCGTTCCTGCACAATTGGCTGCAGGACGCCTATCCCAAGTCGACCGTCGTCGGCGCGGTGGTGCTTTCGGCGTTCACGACCAAGATGGCGGTCTATGCGCTAGCGCGCGGCTTTGCGGGCTTCGAGCCGCTGATCTACGTCGGCGCGGTAATGACCTGCTTTCCGGTGTTCTTCGCGGTCATCGAGAACGATCTACGGCGCGTGCTCTCATTCTCGATCAACAACCAGCTCGGCTTCATGGTCTGCGGCGTCGGCCTCGCCGGCACGGGCGCGGCGGGCGCGGAGCTGGCCTTGAACGGCGTCGCCGCCCACGCCTTCGCCGACGTGATCTTTAAAGGGCTCCTCTTCATGAGCATGGGCGCGGTCTTGCTGCGCACCGGCACGACCAAGGCGTCAGAGCTGGGCGGTCTGTTCCGCACCATGCCGTATACGGCGATCTTCTGCATGATCGGCGCGGCGTCGATCTCGGCGCTGCCGCTGTTCTCGGCCTTCGTGACCAAGTCACTGATCCTCGCGGCGGCGGCCGAGCAGGGGCGCTGGCTGGTTTGGCTGATGCTGCTTTTCGCTTCGGCTGGGGTGCTCGAGCATGCCGGGATCAAGATC
>JASFUX010000116.1:0-10345 GCA_050050115.1 Maricaulaceae bacterium
ACAAGCTAAATCGATCCTTTCCGAGCTCGTCGGATTTCCGACCATTTCTTCGGACTCGAACCTTGAACTGATCGATTACGCTGAAGCGCGTCTTAAGGCCGCCGGCGCCCGCACGCGGCGCGTTCCCGACGCGACCGGGACCAAGGCCAACCTCTTCGCCGCGATCGGACCGGAGGCGCCGGGCGGGGTCGTGCTTTCGGGGCATACGGACGTGGTGCCGGTCGAAGGCCAGGCCTGGTCGACCGATCCCTTCACGCTTACCGAGCGCGACGGCCGGCTTTACGGGCGCGGATCGACCGACATGAAGGGTTTTCTCGCCTGCGCCCTCGCCGCGGCGGACAAGTTCGCCGCCGCCGGCCTGCCCCGCCCCGTCTACTTCGCCTTGAGCCACGACGAAGAGGTCGGCTGCCTCGGCGCGCCGGCGATGATCGAGGCGATGGCCGCCGAGCTGCCGCCGATCGAGGCGGTGATCGTCGGCGAGCCGACCGAGATGAAGGTGGTCACCGGACACAAGGGGCTGCACTCCTTCCGCGTCGAGCTGACCGGCAAGGAGGCGCACTCGAGCCTCGTGCGCGAGGGCGCCTGCGCGTCGACCTATGCGATCCCCTTGATGATGTCCCTGCACGAGGAGGCCGCCGCGATGGAGGCGGCCGCCCCGCCCGACTCCCCGTTTGATCCGCCCTTCGGTACGCTGACCGTCGGGCGCATGGGCGGCGGAGAGGCGGTCAACATCCTGACCGGGCGCGCCTGGTTCGAGTTCCTGATCCGTCCCGCGCCCTGGGACGATTCAAACGCCCTCGAGGCGCGGCTGCGCGAAAAGGCAGCCGAGGTCGAAACCCATATGCGCCGGTACGCGCCAGAGGCGAAGGTCGAGGTGATCACTCGCTCGAACGCCCCGCCGTTGAAGCCGGAGACCGACGGCGCGGCCGAACAGCTGGCCCGAGCGATCACGGGCGACAATCAGACGCGCGTGGTCTCCTTCGGCACCGAGGCGGGTCAATTCCAGGGCGCAGGGCTTTCAACCGTGGTCTGCGGGCCCGGCTCGATCGCCCAGGCCCATCAGCCCAACGAGTTCATTGAGGTCAGCCAGCTGCGCGCGGGACTAGGGTTTATGGACGCGCTCGTTAAACATATGGCTCAATAGGACCTGAAAGCGGGGCTGAGTGAGGGCGGCCCCGTTTGACAGGTTGAACGCTGACGGCTAGCAGACCGCGTTCTTTTGCGCGGGGCGCGCCAGCCGTCATCTCAGGGGAGTGAACGCTCGTGAGAATTGTGATCCTTGGCGGGGACGGCTTTTGCGGCTGGCCCACCGCCCTTCATCTCTCCGCGTGCGGGCATGACGTGGTCATCGTCGACAACCTGTCGCGGCGGAAAATCGACATCGAGCTCGAAGTGGACTCGCTGACGCCGATCCGGCCGATGCATGAGCGGCTCAAGGTCTGGAAAGAAGTGTCCGGGCGCGAGATCGAATTTCATAACTTCACCGTCGGCCAGCACTATCATCGCCTGCTGACGCTGTTTCAGGAGTTCAAGCCCGACACCGTCGTGCACTTCGCCGAGCAGCGCGCCGCGCCCTACTCGATGAAGTCGAGCTGGCACAAGCGCTACACCGTCGGCAACAACCTCAACGCCACCAACGACGTGCTCGCGGCCATCGTGGAGTCCGGGCTCGACATCCACCTCGTCCATCTCGGCACGATGGGCGTCTACGGCTATGGCACGGCGGGGATGAAGATCCCCGAGGGCTACCTCAAGGTGAACGTCGAGACGGACAACGGACCGGTCGAGCAGGAAATTCTGTACCCGGCCAATCCGGGCTCGATCTATCACATGACGAAGACCCAGGATCAGCTGTTCTTCTACTTCTACAACAAGAACGACAAGGTGAAGATCACCGACCTGCACCAGGGCATCGTCTGGGGCACCCAAACCGAAGAGACGCGCAAGGACGAACGGCTGATCAACCGCTTCGACTACGACGGCGACTACGGCACGGTCTTGAACCGCTTCCTGATGCAGGCCGCGGTCGAATATCCGTTGACGGTGCACGGCACCGGCGGACAGACCCGCGCCTTCATCCATATCCAGGACACGGTGCGCTGCATCGAGCTGGCGGTGGAGAATCCGCCCCAGTCCGGCGAGCGGGTGAACATTCTCAACCAGATGACCGAGACTCACCGGGTGCGCGATCTGGCCAAGATGATCGCCGACATGACCAACGCCGAGATCGCCAATCTGCCCAACCCGCGCAACGAGGCGGACGAGAACGACCTGCACGTCCAGAACGACCGCTTCCTGCACTTGGGGCTCGAGCCGATCACCTTGGAGGCGGGCCTTCTCACCGAAGTGACCGAGATCGCCAAGCGCTACGCCGATCGGTGCGACAAAGAGAAGATCCCGTGCGTGAGCTACTGGAACGCGCCGAGGGCCGCTGCGCAGTAGGGAACGAGCGAGAACGCCGGAACTACGCCAGATCTGGCCGGCCGCTCAAGCGCGGCGGCGCCGCCCCCTTGCGCGTTAACCTCCTCCGATCTACTCAGCCGCATCCGCCTTCACCAAGCGGCAAGCGGTTTGCATTAACCTCACACGGATCCGGCCACCCCCGCGAGCACGCGCATGACCCGCAAATACTTTGGCACCGACGGCGTTCGCGGCCTGGCGAACAAGTTTCCCATGACCGCCGAGACGGCGCTGCGCGTCGGCATGGCGGCCGGGAAATACTTCCGCTCGGAGGACGATCGCCGCCACCTCGTGGTGATCGGCAAGGACACGCGCCTGTCGGGCTACATGATCGAGCCGGCGCTGGTCGCGGGCTTCGCGTCGGTGGGCATGGACGTGCGTCTGTTCGGCCCGCTGCCCACGCCGGGCGTGGCGATGATGACCCGCTCGATGCGCGCCGACATGGGTGTGATGATCTCCGCCTCGCACAACTCGTACGAAGACAACGGCATCAAGCTGTTCGGCCCGGACGGCCGCAAGCTCTCGGACGACGTTGAGCTCGAAATCGAGGCGCTCATGGAAAAGGGCCTTGAGGACGACCTCGCGCCGCCGTCGCGCCTCGGCCGGGTCAAGCGCGTCGACGACGCCCAGGCGCGCTACATCGAGATCGTCAAAAGCACCTTCCCGCGCCACCTCACCCTGGCGGGTCTTCGCATTGTCGTGGACTGCGCCAACGGCGCGGCCTACCGCGTCGCGCCCCAGGCGCTCTACGAGCTGGGCGCCGAAGTGATCTCGCTCGGCGTCGAGCCGAACGGCTTCAACATCAACGACGAATGCGGCTCGACCTGCCCTGAGCTGATGGCGCGCAAGGTGCTGGAGTTCCGCGCCGACCTCGGTCTCGCGCTCGACGGCGACGCCGACCGCGTCATCCTCGCCGACGAGACCGGCGCGATCGTCGACGGCGACCAGATCATCGCGCTCATCGCCAAGTCGTGGAAGGACGCCGACCGGCTGTCGAAGCCCGGCGTCGTGACCACGGTGATGTCGAACCTCGGCCTCGAGCGCTACCTGAAGTCCCAGAAGCTCAAGCTCGAGCGCACCCCGGTCGGCGACCGTTACGTCTCCGCGGCGATGCGCGAGCAAGGCTACAACTTGGGCGGCGAGCAGTCCGGTCACATCGTCATGTCCGACTTCGCGCCGACCGGCGACGGGCTGATCGCGGCGCTGCAGGTGCTCGCCGCGATCGTCGAGGAGAACAGTCCGGCGAGCTCGCTGCTGTCTTTGTTCGAGCCGTTGCCGCAGCTGCTCAAGAACGTCCGCTTCAACGGCGGTGCGCCGTTGGAGGACGACACCGTCAAGGCGGCGATCGCCGACGCGGAAGCCAAGCTTGGTGAAACCGGGCGCATCCTGGTGCGCAAATCCGGCACTGAGCCGGTGATCCGCATCATGGCCGAAGGCGAGGACGACGCGCTCGTCAACGCCGTCGTCGGCGGCGTGGCGGACGCGGTCACCGCGGCGGGCTAGCTGCGCGCTATTGCGAAGCCGCAGCGCCGGTGCGGGGCGGCGCACCAGGAAACATCGCGGCGCCGGCAAGGCTGAGCGGGATCAGATAGATCAAAAAGGTCGCGTGATACCAGACCGGAAAGCTGGTCCATAAAGAGATGTGGACGGGAACGAACCCGATCACGAACACAACGCCCAGCACCAAGCCCGCCAGCCGGCCACGCCGGCTGACGAGGCCGGCGGCCGCGCCGCCGACCAGCGTCGCCGCCGCGCCGATCCCCAGTCTGAAAAACCGCATCGGGTTGGTGTAGTCGAGGGGGTCCTCGACATTGGCCAGCTCCGGCCAGGCAGCGCCGACGATGAAAGTCGTCAGCACAATGATCACGCCAAATGCGACGAACCCCGCTACGACGCCGATCGCAAGTCGAATCATCGTCGTCACTCTTCCGAGCAGTCCTCGCCGATCCCCGGCTGCTCATCGAGGAACTTGATCAGCTCCACCTCGAAGATCAGCATCGAATTGGGCGCGATGGAGCCGCGAAGCACGTCCCCATAGGCGAGGTCCGGGTGGATGAAGAGCCGGAACTTGTCGCCCGGCCGCATCAGCTGCAGCGCTTCGGTCCAGCCGGCGATCACCTGGTTGGGACGGAACGCGGCGGCGGAATTGCGCGAGAACGAGCTGTCGAACTCCAACCCGTCCATGAACGTGCCCTTGTAGTGCACGCAGACGAGTTGGTCGACGGCGGGGCGCGGCCCGTCGGCTGGGCCCTGGGCGAGCACTTGGTATTGAAGCCCGGTGTCGGTCGTCACCACGCCGCCGCGGTCGGCGTTCTCGGCGAGATAGGCTTCGGCCTCGGCAAGCCGGTCCTCGGCCGTGCGCGCCTGGGAGCGCTGAATGATCGGGTCTTCGGGCGGCTCGTCGGGAATGACCACGTCGCCCGATCCGCCTTGGCCGCAGCCCGCCGCCATCATCGCGCCGGCCAGCGCCAGCGCCGCGAACGCTCTCTTCATGATGTTCTCCTTGATCGCGCCCGCGCATCAGTCCGCGCGGCCCCTCGGTGCGGCGGAGACTAGGCGCCCTCGCCGACGCGATCAACGAAAGGGTGAGCGTCCCCTATGCCCCGGCCATGGTGCCGAGATCGCGGCCGGCGCGGCGGGCGCGGCGAACGCGGGGGTTCAGCGCGGCGGTGATCCCCGACTTCGACCCTTCGGGCCGGATCATGCCGTAGAGCCGCTGGCGGCGGCGGGTGGCGAACTCGCGCGCGAGCCGGCCTTCGATCACGCCGAAATCGACCTCGTCGAGACCCCGCGCGGCAAAGGCGGCGATCGCGTCGGCGATCAGCACGCGCGCCGGCTCGAAGGCCTCGGCTTCAGGGCTCTCGCCGTAGAAAGCGAGTTGCGCGACCCGCTCGCCGACGAGGAAGAAAGCGCCGGCGATCAGGGTCTCGTCGGCATGCATAGTGAACAGCGCGCCGCCGAAACCGTCTGCGCCGTCATGTTCGAAGGCGGCGCGCAGCGCGGCGATCTCCCAGTCTTCCTGGGGCTGGCGGTAAGCGCCGGCGCTCCAGTAGAGCGTCTGAGTGAAATCGGGTCCTTCGCACGAAAACAGCTTGACCCGCGTGCGACCGAGCGCGGCGCGAATCTTCTCGACGCGCCGGGCGCGCATCTCGAGCACGTCGTAGTCGTCCCGACGCTTGGCTTCGAGGTAAGCCCCCGCCCCACCGTAAAGCTCCGCGCTCATCCGCGTGACTTCGCCGCGGGCGGCGCGGGCGAACTCGACCTGGCGGTCAGGCACGCTCTCGAACGGCATAGCCTTGGCTCTGAGGTCGGCGAGCCACCGGGTCGCGCCCCACTCGAGCTGCGGGTCGCCGATGAGCCCGCTGCCGAGTTTCAAGGACGAGCCCAGCGGCTCGACGAAGCCCCGTCCCCCCGCCTGGATCGGCAGGAAACCTTCAGGCCGGCCCGCGTCGTCGCCGATGACGGCGATGCGGGCGTCGGGCCGCGCCAAGCCGACGCAGCGCGCCCAGCCGGGCGACAGCGCCGGCAGCGCGATGGTCTTCTCGATCGCCTGATAGCGCCGCCAGACGAGCTCTTCAGGCCCGCCCAGCTCCTTCGTCGCAATGACGTCGATCCGCATCCCCGCGTCGCTCCGCACACATCTCGATATGAGACGGGGGAGCAAACGCCGGACCGTAAACGGCCGTTAACTATGGGTTTTGAGGATTGGGGGTTGGGTTACGGGGGCGAGCAGGATCAGCGCGGCCTTGGGCAGCCCTAAAAACCCAACCTCCAAAACCCAGTCCCTAGAACCAAATCCTTGGGCTTCAGTCGTTGTACGGCGCGGGATAGACCGCGATCCGATAGGCCGTATCGGACCGCAGGAATTGCGCGGCGGCGGCGATCACGTCCTCGCGGGTGACCGCCGCATAGCCTTCCGCGTCGGTGCGGTGCTCGTCGAGATAACGCGGCTCTAGCTGGGCGAGGACCGCCAGCGACGTCCAGTAGCCGTTGTTCTCGAGCCGCTCTTCGAGCTGCTCCAAGACCGGTGCGCGGGCCCGGTCGAGCTCGTCCTCACTCACCTCTCCGGCCGCCATCTCCGCAGCGATCTCGTCGACGACGTCGAAGTAGCGGTCGATGTTCTCGGGCTCGATGTCGAGCGAGACCGCGATGTAGCCGTAGCCGGGGCTGACCCCCGACAACGACGCGGACACGCTCGGCGAATAGGTCGCCGCCTCGGCCTCGCGCACGCGCTCGATCAGCTTGAGGCTCATCACCTCGCGCATCATCGCGATCTCCCGAGACAGTTGCGGATCGCTATCGTCGACCGCCGGCCAGTAGATCATCGCCAGCCCCCGGTCGCGTTCGCCCTGGTGGTGGAGTACCCGCGGCTGGTCGGGCTGCTCGGGAAAGACGGCGACACGCGCCTCGGCGAATGCGCCCGCCTCCTCGCCGTGCGGCGGCATGGCGCCGAAACTCGCCGCGGTTGCGGCGATCGCAGCGTCGATGTCGACGTCGCCGACGATGGCGATGTCGATCCGGCTGTTGGCGAACGCCTCGTCGAGCACCGCCGCGAGCTCTTCAAGGTTGCGTTCGAACAACTGCTCCTTGGGCGGAATGCCGTAACGCGGATCGCCGCTGCGCAAGAGCCGGGAGACGTGCTGGGAGGCGACGCCCTGCGGGGTCGCGTCGAGGCTGTCGTACCAGGTGTCGAGCGAGCGACGGTAACGCTCTAGCGCCTCCTCCCGATAGCCCGGGTCAGCGATGAAGGCGGCGAGCACCTTCATCTGCAGATCAAGGTCCTCGGGCCGCGTCGTGGCCGAGAAGCGGAACGCGTCCCCGCCGGTGGAGAAGCTCAGCCCCACGTTGCGTCCTGCAAGCGCGGACTGCAGCGAGTCGATGTCGTGCTCGCCCAGACCCGCTGCGGTGAAGGCGGAATCGGCGAAGTGCTCGAGCCCCGGCAGTTCTTTGGGCATCATCAACCGGCCGCCGTCGACCCGCACGGAGACGTTGATCCGGTCTTCACGGAAGGTCGTCGGCATCACCGTCAAATGAACGTTGTTGCCGAACCGCGCGAGAGTCATGCCGAGATCGTCGAGCTCTTCCTGCGCGACCACCTCGCCCGGCGCGCCGAAGTCGTCATAAGCGAACACCGTCTCTTCGCGCACGTCGCCGGCTTCGACGGGCTCGGCGCGCGCAGCGCTATAGGCGGCGAGGATGGCTTCCGATCCGCCGTCAATCGCGGCGTTCCTGCCGATGAAGATCTGCGGCTCGGCCTCGCCCCAGGCGTCGCGGAACGCCGCCTCGACGTCCTCGATCGTCATCTCGGCCACGATGTCCTCGAACCGCTGAAGGCTGGTCTCGGGGTGAGTGAACACCCGGTCCCCGCCGATGTTCGAGGTGAGCGAGTTGGCGAGCCCGGGGCTCGAACGCGTGCCCGCACCGGCGACCGAGGCCTCCATCGAGGCGCGCAGATCGGCGAGCACCTCGTCAAGCTCGGCCTGATGGAAACCGTACTCGAGCGCCCGGCGCAGCTCCTGCTCGCCGGCTCTCAAGGCGTCCGCCCAGCGGTCGGGCTGGGCGGTGACGTCGATCGAGACCACCTCGACCGTGTCGTAGAAGGTCGACGCGTTCGACGAGGCGCTGATGAACGGCGCGTCCGCACTCCGCGCGATCCGCTGAAACCGGCGGGTCAGGAGCGAAAAGCCCAGACCCTCGATGAAGTCCTCGCGGCGCGCGGCGACGGTGTCGAGCTCTTCGACGGCCGGGCGCATCACCGCCGCGGTGATCGCCGTGGACATGTCGGGGTCGGCGAAGAAATCCGCTGCAAGAGCGCGGCCTGCATCGATTGGCTCGCTCGCCGGCGGCTCGCCGCCGTCGGGCCCGGCGGGCGCCCAATCGCCGAACATCTGACCGATCAGCGTCTCGATCTCGTCGACCGGCGCGTCGCCGACGAAGACGAGGAGCGCACGCTCGGGACGATAGTAGGCCTCGTAGAAGTCGCGGATGCGCTCGGCCGGCGCGGTTTGAAGAATCTCCGGCGTCCCGATCGGCGAGCGATCGACGAAGCGTTGGCCGGGAAAGAGGAACCCTTGCGCCGCGTCGCGATAGCGGCGGACGTAAGTGTTGTTCACCCGGTACTCCGAGAGCACCACGCCGCGCTCGCGATCCACCGCATCGGGTTCGATCGTCAGCTTGTCGGCGACCTCGCGCAGCAGCATGAAAGCGGTGTCTATCGTCGTTTCTTCCGTATTGGGAAGATCGAGTTGATAGACCGTCTCTTCAAGCGAAGTGTAGGCGTTGGTGTCGGGACCGAAGGCGAGCCCCGTACGCTCGAGGATCCGCACCATCTCCCCCTCGGGCACGTTCTGCGAGCCGTTGAAGGCCATGTGCTCGAGAAAGTGCGCCAGACCGAGCTGGTCGTCGTCTTCCATCAGCGAACCCGCCGCGAACCGCAGGCGCACCGCCGCGGTGTCGGTCGGCGTCTCGTTGTGCATGATCGCGTAGCGCATGCCGTTCTCGAGCCGACCGTAGCGCACCGCCGGATCGGCCGGCAGGTCCGAGACGTCCTGCGCGAAGACGAATTCGGGGATCGGGGCGGCCGCAGACTGGCCGTGGGCCGCCGAGCAAACCGCTAACGCGGCGACGATCAGCGGAGCAATGAAAACACGGATTTTGAGCATCAGATCACCATGACCGTCGCCTTGGCCCAGAGCAAGGCGGCATGTGGGCGCCCGTCAGACAAGGCGCTTGACCGCCTCAACGATCACGATGACGGCGAATCCGCCGAGCACGCCGAAATCGAGCGCGCGGCCGTGCCAAGTGCGCTGTGGAT
Organism: Maricaulaceae bacterium; assembly: GCA_050050115.1. Lineage (GTDB taxonomy): Bacteria > Pseudomonadota > Alphaproteobacteria > Caulobacterales > Maricaulaceae > JASFUX01. The sequence goes on from JASFUX010000116.1 coordinate 9,275, forward strand.
GAGCGGTGTCCGCGTGCTCGGCCGAGAGCTCGCCGGGCGTCACGCGGAACACCCAGGAGAAGACGACCGCCAGGGGAAACAGGCCGATCGACCAGTAGAGCGCCAACCGGCGCAGCGGGTCGGCCGGCTCGGTCGCCAGGGCGACCAGCTGCAACGCCAGCCAAGCGATGATCACGTAGGTCGCCGCACCTCTGAGGACGCGGCGGCGGCTCAGCTCTCGAACGAAGCGAACGGGCATCCCTCCCCCTCCTGTGCGCCCTTCTCACTTTAAGACGCGCCGTCGATCTCAAGCGCCGGCGATCTCGGCTGTCTCAGCGTCGTGCTCGGCGACCCAGTGGCTGGGCGCGACCTCGTTGAGCGCCGGACGATACTGCTCCACGTCGGGGTCGTCGACGAGCTTGGATTTCATGAATCGGAGCTGCGCCCGGCTGTCGAGCGGCGAAGGCAGATCGCCGATCAGGCGCACCCGTTCGCGATTGCGCTCCACCCGCGGGTCAGGCACCGGCACAGCTGAGATCAGCGCGCGCGTATAGGGATGGCGCGGATGCTCGTAGATCGCGTCGCGATCGGCCAGCTCCACCACACGGCCGAGGTAGAGCACCATCACCCGGTGAGAGACCTCGCGTACGACCGAAAGGTCATGGCTGATGAACAGCATCGATAGGCCAAGATCGGATTGCAGCTTCAGCAGCAGCTCGAGGATCTGCGCCTGCACCGACACGTCGAGCGCGGAGACCGCCTCGTCGCAGATCACCACCTTGGGATTGTTGATCATCGCGCGGGCGATGCCGACGCGCTGGTTCTGCCCGCCCGAGAGCTCGTGCGGGTAGCGGTTGATCAGCGCCGGGTCGAGGCCGGTGCGCTTCATCGCCTCGCGCACCGCTTGCTCGCGCGCTTTGGAGTCGAGGTCGGGACGGAAAGTCGAGAGCGGCTCGGCGATCGAGGCTCCGACGCTCATCCGCGGATCGAGCGAGGCGAGCGGGTCCTGGAAAACGATCTGCAGGTCCTTGCGCTCTTTCCGCAGCATGCTGGCGCTGGTCTTCGAGACGTCGCGGCCCAGCCACGCAACCG
>JASFUX010000117.1:0-10242 GCA_050050115.1 Maricaulaceae bacterium
TCTCGTTCGCGACGATCGGGGGAATGAACACGTCCTGGCCGATGCGCAGCTCATCGAGAATCTCGCCGCTCTCGGGCGAAACCGAGATCATGTCGCCAGTCGACGAGACAAGCAGCAGCCGGCCGCCCGCCAGCACCGGACCGGCCCAGGCGATGCGGCCCCGACGGCGGTTGGGATTGCGGTACTGGGGCAGATCGCTCAGCCACAAGGTCGCGCCGTCCAGCCGGGAAATGCAGGCGAGCTGAGCATCGTTGGTCATCACGAAGAGATAATCGCCCGCGACCCACGGCATGTGAATGCCGCCGGCCGGTTCGTTCCAGATCCGCAGGCCCGTGCGCACGTCGAACGCGGCGAGAATGCCCGAGTGGCTCATCGCATAGGCGATCCCGTCGGCGACGACGGGGCTGCCGGCGATGTCGTTGAGCTCGGAAAGCGAATTGAGCTGGCCCGAACGGGTCAGCGCGTCGGCCCACAGAAGCGTGCCGTTGTCGGCGCGCAACGCGGCCAGCTCGCCGGAGGAGAACGGCGCATAGACGATGTCGTTGACCACCGCCGGGCTTGAAGAGGTCAGGATCCGCGCCGGCTCGGACAGGCTTTGATAGGTCCAAAGCACGGTTCCGTCATCGGCATCGAACGCGTACAGCTCGCCGTCGAAGCTCACCGCGAAGACGCGCCCGTTCGAGACCGTCGGCGAGGCATGCATCGGCCCGACCGTTTCGGCGCGCCAAATCTCGTCTCCGGTCTCCGCGTCAAGCGCGACGACCGCGCCGAAGCCGAGCGCGACGAAGAGCCGGCCCTCGCCGTAGGCGACGCCGCCCGAGCGGAACTCGCGGTCGCGCCGCTCGCCGGAGCGAAACCGCGTGCTCCAGATCCTGTCGCCGTCCGAAGCTGCATACGCGTGCACCTCGCCGCGGCCGTCGACCGCGAAGACTTTGCCGTCGCCGATGACAGGGGGAGAGGCGACGCGCGCGCGCCGGCTTGATCCGGCGCCCACGTTGCGCCGCCAGGCGCGGTCGAGGGAGGTCGCAGCAGCCGGGTGACCCGGCGCGTGACTGTCGACGCCGCCTTCGTTAGGCCAGTCGGCGTTCACCGACGCGGGCGGCAGCATGATCGCCGCGCCGGCGCGATCGGGATCGACCTCGAGCTGATCTTCGAACGCCAGAATGGTTTCGCGGCGCTCGCGATCGGGCGCGTTGGCCTCGTCTTCATCGTCGCCGCCGCGGCCGAACGGGTTGACGCGGCTCGCGCAGCTGGTCGCCAGCAGCGCTGCGACGGTGACAAGAACGAACGCAAAGCGTGTTGGAGCGCGCATACCTAGTCGTCCTCACTTTGAAGCGACGCTTCGGCCGCATCGATCGCCGCGAGCGCCTGGGCGGCGCGCCGCTGAACGCCCTGCGGCGCGCCAATGGCTACCGATAGCGTGTTGTAAGCCGACCGCGCGCGCTCGTAATCCCCCGCGCGCAGCGCCGTCGCGCCAAGAAGCTCGCGCGCCAGCGGCTCGAACGGTGCGCTGGGCTCCATTAACGGCGCGAGGCGCACTTCGAGATCATCAAGCGATATCTCTTCGGCGAGCAGGTAGGCGGCGTTGAGCCGCGCAGCGTCCTCAAGAAACGGATCGGAGGTTTGCGCAGCGGCTTGCTCGTAAAGGCGCGCCGCTTCGGACAGCTCGCCCGACTGCACCGCGAGCGCCGCTTCCTGCATCCGCGCGAGCGTCGGATAGGCCCCCGACCCGCTATCGGCCAGATCGGAGAAAGCGGCCGCTGCGCCTTCAAAATTCTGCGCCGCGGCCATTTCGATGGCTGCGAGATACGCTTCGCTCGAACGCGAACCGGCGCGCTCGCGCATCGCCGAGAGAAGCTCCCAGCCAGCGACGCCGAGCACAACCGCGACGACGATCGCCGCGCCGAGAGGGCCGTATTGGCGAAACAGCCGGCGATAGCGGTCGTGCCGGAGCCCTTCCTCGACTTCGTCAAAGATGTCGGCCATGTCGTTCCGTGAAAATCTGCTGGATGCCAGCTGAGCAGCGGCGGACCCTAGAGCATCGCCCGAAGGGGTGGGAACCGCTTTTTCGCAGAATCTGCGCGGCGATTAAAGCATCGCGAGCCCGCTCGAGGCCCCGGCGCCACCCGGGGCGCTCAGTCGACGCGCTTGACGCGGTAGGTCTCCGCCTCCCCCGGAAAACGGCGCGTGCGCACGTCATCGGCGTAGGCTTTGGCCGCGTCGGAGATCAGCGTCTTGAGATCGGCGTAGCGGCGCACGAACTTCGGCGTCCAGTCGAAGTGACCGAGCATGTCGTTGGTGACCAGGATCTGGCCGTCGCACGCCGAGGACGCGCCGATGCCGATCGTCGGGCAAGGCACGGCTTCGGTGATCTCGCGCGCGAGGTCTTCATCGACCGCCTCGATCACGATCGCGAAGGCGCCCGCCGCCGCTGCGTTCTCGGCCTCGGCGATGACCGCGGCGCGCTCGGCTGCACTGCGCCCGCGCGCTTTAAAGCCGCCGACCATGTTGATCGCCTGGGGCCTGAGGCCGACATGGCCGATCACCGGCACGCCGCGCGCTGTGAGGAACGCGATGATCGACGCTGCTTCGGGGCCGCTCTCGAGCTTGACCGCCTGACAGCCCGTTTCCTTGAGAATCCGCGCCGCGGATGCGAAGGCCTGCTCGGGGCCCGCCTCGTAGCTGCCGAAGGGCATGTCGACGACGACCAGCGCCTGCTTCGCGGCGCGCGTCACCGCCTGGCCGTGCAAAATCATCATCTCCAGCGTCACGCCAACGGTGGTGTCCATGCCGTGCACGACCATGCCGAGGGTGTCGCCGACCAGAAGGAGGTCGCAGTGGGGGTCGAGCAGCGCCGCGGTCGGCGCATCGTACGCGGTCAGACAGACCAGCGGCTCCTTGCCTTTGCGCGCCATCAGGCCGGGCACGGTGGCGCGCGGCTTGGCGTCAGGTTCCTTGTGGGTCGACATCCGTTTCCTCGCGGCCGGCCGCGACCGTCCGCGGCGACGCGACGTTACAAAAGCGGCGCGATCGGCGAAAGCGCCGCGTGATCAATAAGAAACGCCCGCCGGGAGGGTCCCGGCGGGCGCCTGTAGGAGGTCGACCTCAGCCTTAGAACAGGTTGAGGTACCGGTCCGCGCCGTTGAACGAGGCGCCGTAGGCCTGACGCTCCGCCGGCGAAGCGATGCCGCCGTTGAAGCGGATGCCGATCATGATCTGAGTGTTCTCGTAGCTGGGACCGCCCAGATCCGTGTCAGCCCACTCCACGCCCGCGTAGCCGGTGAAGTTGGTGTTCGGGATCTGCATCTCGAAATCAGCGCCAAGGGTCGTGACGTCGATGTCGGAGCCGCTGTCGTCCAGCTGCAACGTGCCGATGTAGCCGCCGTAGCCAACCGTCTCGTTCGGGTAGAACGTCATGCCGACCGAGCCGCCGAAGCCGTCTGCATCAGCGCCGCCGCCGCCGTCGAGGTTGACCCAGGCGAGTTCGCCTTCAAACGCGAAGCCGCCGTTCAGGATCGCACCTTCGGCGCCGACTGAGGTCGCGTCGAGATCGCCCGACGAGTCGAGGTCGATGTTCCGAAAGTCGACGAAGCCGCCGATTGCGTGGGAGTCGCTTTGGCGCGTGAAGACGTGCGCCGCGCCAGCGAGCGTGTCGATGTCGGCGTTGTCGAAGTCGAGCGTGTCCCACGAAGCGTCGAGCTGAAGCCCGAGGTTGCCGTCGCCAAGCGGCGTCGCCCAGGCGCCGTCGATGCCGTAGGTCGTGCCGTCTTCGCTCGAGCCGCCCGCTTCAAGTTCGGCGTAGCCGATGTTGGCGCCCACGTAGCCGCTGTTGACGGTTTGCGCCGAAGCCGCGAAGCCCGCGACCAGAGCGATCGCGACGCCCGCAACGCCGGCGCGCAAAATGGATTTACTCATGTGCCTGTCTCTCCTGCCAGTCGCGGTGTGTTTTTCCTTATGGCCCCATTGTACCGAGCCCCGTGCGCCCACCGCTTGCGCGCCGCTCCCGTAGGCGCGCAAAGCGCCACAGCTCAATGAGATTCTGGGCTTCGCGGCCGCCCTAGCAGCAGTCAAATGCTCATAGTGGCGTTTACGCCGCACGTTTCGCCTCCAAGGCGAAACCGGAGCGCTTGAGTTCGCTTGTTGGGAGAAATCAAAAGACGCGGCCGCGGGCTGCCCGGAGCTCGTGTCGTGCTCGGTTTTATTCCGCAAGCGCCCTTTGCGCTTCAGCCAAAAAGCGCAGCATACGTCTCCGCTTTGAAGCCGACCGTGACCCGGCCGGCGGCCTCCAGAACCGGCCGCTTGATCAGCGACGTCTCGCGCGTCATCAGCGCGATGGCCTTGGCCTCGTCGATGTCCGCCTTGTCCGCATCCGAGAGCTTTCGAAACGTCGTGCCGCGGCGATTGAGCAGCACCTCCCAGCCGACCACCTTGGCCCAGGCCTTGAGCTTCTTCGGATCGGCGCCCTCGGTCTTGTAGTCGTGGAAGACATAGTCGACGCCAGCGCCGTCGAGCCAGGCGCGCGCCTTCTTCATCGTGTCGCAATTCTTGATGCCGTAGATGTCCGCTTTCGGCGCCGCCATTGCGCGTCTCCCCTTCGTTCGGCCGCCGCCGCGTCAGCCCTTCAAGGACCATCGGTCGAGCGCGACGTGCTTGCCTTGCCCGAGCAGGCTGTGCACCAGCACCAGCTCCCGCACGGTCCAGCGGATCGGCTCGATTGGGACTTCCTGAACGACGAGATCGTCGTAGAGCAAGGTCACGTGCGGAGTGAAGCTCCCTTCGACGTAGCGCCCCAGCCCGGCCTTGGCCATCTCGAGCCCGAGCGCGCCTTGAAAGGCGATCAAATCCGCAAGGCCGTAGCCGCCGCGCAGCACGAACGGCCGGTTGCCGCGCCGTCCCTTGAAGCTCATCGCATAATCGAACGACACCTCGAACGGCGGCGCCTTCACCGCGGACGCAGCCTCGCGCGCGGCTTTGACGATGCGCTCGGGCACGCCGGCGAAGTCGTCGAGATGATTGACCGTGATGTGAAAACGCTCGGGCCGCAGCGGCCGGCCTTCGAGTCCGTAGACCTCCCGCAGCTGCTCAGCCTGCTCGGCGATGTTCGCCGCGGTCTTCTGGTCGGGAAAGATCGCAAAGAACAGGCGGTCGGTGCGCGGCCGGTCGGGTTCCGGCTCTAGGCCAGGAAACGAGAGCTGTCCGGTCGTCACGCCGTTGCTCCCTCTCGGTATCGCCGGCGGCGAGGCCGCCCATCGAAGCAGAGAGCAAAGCGCGATTCCAGGTCAATCGATACGCGGCGCGTGCTGATGCTCCGCTGAAGCTTCGTGCGCTTGGCGCATTTCCTCCGCCGCCAGCGGCGCACGGAACTCCGCGGTGCGCAGCTCCTCGACCTGCCGGCGCACCCAGTGCTCAATCTCGGCGCTGGGAAGCAGGCCTTTGCCGTCGGACACGTAGGACAGACCTTCGAGCACCTCTGCGTAGGGGCCGAAGCCCTGCACCCGGTACGGGATCACGATGACCTGGCCATCCTCCGCGCTCGCTTCACTGACAAAGGCGCGGATCAGCTCTTCGGAGACCGCGCGCTTTTCAGGCCAGTCCTCGCGCAACGTCTGCACCGCGACCTGGCGGAACGGGGCGGCCTGGCGCACGGCTTCGGCGCGCGCGTCGATGTTCTCGATCCAGCGCTCGTTTTCGGCGTCGTCCTCGGGCCCGTGGGCGAGGATCAGGACGCTTTCGACTTGCGGGTCCGTGCTGAGCGCCAGCGCGCGCTCGGCCAGCACAGCGCCGGCCTCCGGCGCCTCGGACAGGCCTTCCGTGCTCATCGCGAACGACGCGTCAGCATCCAAACGCCAGAACTCCATGCGCATGCCGGGGATCGCGTGGCCGCCGTGCGCCGCCGCTTCGCCCTCGCCGCCATCGTCCTCATCTTGAGCAGCATGCGCGCCGTGCTCGGAGGCCGCGGCCATTCTGTTCGGCGCACCGGGCGCGATCCCGAGGATCTGCTCCGTGCGCTCGTACCAGCTCTCGCCGCTGACGAAGAGCCGGACCACTGCGATGCGATCGACACCCTGCACCTCCAGGTCGTCGACAGCCTCCTGCAGGCTGACGGCGTCGGCCATACCGAAGGCAATCTCCAACGGCGCGTCCTCGGCCACCGGCGCGAGCATCTCGCGCACCTCGCCGTTCCAGTCCTCGGTCCCGCCGTGCGCCATGACGAGGACGCCCAAGCTGCCGCTTTCGTGGGCGTGCTCAGCGGCGTCCTCAGGTTGCGCGACCGCCGCCGATCCGGCCAGGAGCCCCAAGCCCGCAAGCATGCTGACCAACTCTCGTTTCATGAGGCCTCTCCCTGACGCGACCGCGCGCGAGGCGCTCGGCGACCCCGGCTGTTTGGCACTGGAGAGGGGTTACTGCAACTTATTCGCAGAAGCAAGTGGGATTGAGCGAAGCTTCGCTACTCCCACTCGATCGTGCCCGGCGGCTTGGACGTCACGTCGTAGACCACCCGGTTCACGCCGCGGACTTCGTTGATGATCCGCGTCGCGACGCGGCCAAGGAAGTCGTGATCGAACGGGAAGTAGTCGGCCGTCATGCCGTCCACGGACGTGACCGCGCGCAGGGCGAGGACGTGCTCGTAGGTGCGCTCGTCGCCCATCACGCCGACCGTGCGCACGGGCAGGATCACCGCGAAGGCCTGCCAGATCTCATCGTAGAGCCCGGCGTTGCGGATCTCCTCGAGGTAGATCGCGTCGGCCTTCCTCAAGACGTCGAGCTTGTCGGCGGTGATCTCGCCGGGGCAGCGGATCGCCAGGCCGGGTCCCGGGAACGGGTGGCGGCCGACGAACGGCTCGGGCAGGCCAAGCTCCCGGCCGAGCGCGCGCACTTCGTCCTTGAACAGCTCGCGCAGCGGCTCGACGAGCTTCATGTTCATCCGCTCGGGCAGGCCGCCGACATTGTGGTGCGACTTGATCGTCACCGACGGTCCGCCGTCGAACGAAACGCTCTCGATCACGTCGGGATAGAGCGTGCCTTGGGCGAGGAAATCCGCCCCGCCCACCGCCTTCGCTTCGCGCTCGAAAATGTCGATAAAGGTCTTGCCGATGATCTTGCGCTTTTGCTCGGGATCGTCGACGCCAGCGAGTTCGCCCAGGAACTCCGTAGACGCATCGACCGCGACAAGCGGGATGTTGTAGTGACCGCGGAAGAGGGACTCCACTTGCTCGGCCTCAGCCAGACGCAGAAGGCCGGTATCGACGAAGACGCAGGTCAGCTGCTCGCCGATCGCCTCGTGCAGCAGCACCGCGACGACCGAGCTGTCGACCCCGCCCGAAAGCCCGCAGATCACCCGGCCGTCGCCCACCTGCTCGCGCACAGCGGCGATCGCCTCGGCGCGGAAAGCGGCCATGGTCCAGTCGCCTTTAAGGCCGGCGATGTCATGAGTGAAGTTCTTCAGGATCTGCGAGCCGCAAGGCGTGTGCACCACCTCGGGGTGGAACTGCACGCCGTAGACGCGCCGCGCCTCGTTCGCGATGGCGGCGAACGGCGCGTTGTTGGACCGCGCGATCGTTTCAAAGCCCTCAGGCAGGCCGATCACGCGGTCGCCATGCGACATCCATACGCGCTCGCGACCGGTTTCCCCGCCTAGGCCGTAGAACAGCGGGCTTTCGGCGACGATCTCGATCTCGGCGCGGCCGAACTCGCGCTCGTCCGAGCTTTCGACCTCGCCGCCGAGCTGATCGCAGATGGCCTGCTCGCCGTAGCAGATGCCGAGAACCGGAACGCCGCGCTCGAACACGGCCATGTCGGCGCGCGGACTTTCGCCCTTGGTCAGGCTGGCCGGACCGCCCGAGAGGATGATCGCCTTGGGGTTGAACGCCTCCAGGAAGGCCGCGTCGACCTGATTGAAGGGGTGAATCTCGCAGTAAACGCCGCTCTCGCGCAGCCGCCGGGCGATCAGCTGGGTCACCTGACTGCCGAAATCGACGATGAGAACGTGTTCGTGATGCTGGGAGGGCGCGTCTGTCATGGCAGCCCTCTAACCTGCTTTGACCGAGTCGTCATCTTTCAGACGGCGCGCAGCTGGGCTTGCTGCGTTTACCTCGCCCGCAGGCTATCGTAGAACTTGCCGCCGTCGCGCCATGCGGGGCCCTGGCTGGCGCAATTGGGAGACCGACGATGCCGCCCTTTATCATCCGCAACAACGACCGCGCCCCTCTGCGCGTGATGATCCAGCCCGGCCAGATCGACATCTCGCTCGCGCCGGGCTCCTCGGTTCAGATCGAGATGAGCGAATTGACTGACGGCGAGAACATTGAGATCGCGCCCCATCCGATGGAAGGCCTGACGCTGACCATCCCGACGACCCAGTTCAAGATCAAGCAAACCCAGACCGCGGCCTAGACGCGCGCCAGCGCAGCGACGAAGAAGCCGTCCGTCTCCGCCGCCCGCGGCGTCAGGCGTAGTGCGCCCGTTGCGTTCTCAAGCGCGCGGAGCGCGGCAAGCCCCTCTTCCGTCGCCAAGCCCGACTCCGCGATCGCATCGACTGCGGAGCTTTGAGCGAACTCCGCATGCGCAGCGAGGAACGCCGAGATCCGATCCTCGTTCTCCTCGGCGAACAAAGAGCAAGTGACGTAGACGAGCCGACCGCCCGGCTTCACGTAGGCCGCCGCCTCGGCCAGCACCGCGTCCTGCTCCGCCGTGCGCTTTTCAAGCTGCGTCGGTTTCAAGCGCCACTTCGAGTCCGGCTGTCGCCGCCAGACTCCCGAGCCCGTGCACGGCGCGTCGACGAAGACGACGTCCATCTTGCCGACAAGATCATCAAGCGGCGCGGGCTCGGTCGGCGTGCGGAGCTGCAGATTGCGCACGCCGGCGCGTTGCGCCCGGGCGATCAACGGCGAGAGCCGGCGCGCGTCGGCGTCGTAGGCGTAGATCTGCCCCGTGTTCCCCATGAGCGCCGCAAGCGCCAGCGTCTTGCCGCCCCCGCCAGCGCAGTAGTCGAGCACCTGCTTGCCGGCTATGGCTCCGGCGGCGGCCGCGGCGACCTGCGAGCCGAGGTCCTGCACCTCGACCCAACCCTTCGAATAAGCCGGGATCGACATGACGTGCCCCTGCCGCTCGCGCGGATCGTTCGCTGGCAGGCGCAGCGCGTTCGTCAGGAAGCCGGCGTCAACCGGCTTGACCGAGGCCAGCGCCTTTCGCGCACGGTCGACATCGGTCTTGAGCGCGTTGACCCTCAGATCGACCGGCGCGCGGGCGGCGAGAGCTTGGGCCTCCTGGAGGCGCGCGTCGCCGAACACGCGGGTCATCTGCGGCTCGAGCCAATCGGGATAGTCGCCCTGGACGGCCGACGGCGCGTCGTCGAGATCACGCGGGTTCGTCAGAGCGGCGCGCTCCTCAGCGCTCAGCGCGCCCGGCCCGTGCGGTTCCTCCGCCGCCGCTTCGACGATCTGATCGAGGTCCCAGCTCCACGCGAACCCCAGACATCCGAGCACCGCGGCGCGCGGCGCGTCGTCGCCCATGCGCCAAGCCAGCGAGCGGCGATGACGCAAGGCGTCAAGCACCAGCCCGGAGATCCAGGCGCGATCCTTCGCGCCGGCGAAGCGGTGCTCGCCGCCCCAGGCCTTGAGCGCCACCTTGGCCGGCCGATGGGCGCGCTCGATCATCTCGAGCACTTCGATCGCGGCGCTGGTTTTCCCTGAATCACGCATGCGCGCGATCAAGCACGCCTCGCCTCATTAAGGAAGGTGCAATCGCTTCCGCAGCCGCCTCGTCTGAATGCGGATCAGCCCCCGCCGAGAATTCTCATAGCCAGCACCAGCCACAAGGCGCCGAGGACCACGAAGCCGATGATGAAACATGAGAAGCGGAGCACCACGATGTTCACGGTCGTGTAGATCAGCGCATGCGCGACCCGCGTGCCGAAGTAGGCCCAGGCGAGACCGACGACGAGCGGCCCGGTCTCGCCGGCGATCATCGCGATGACCACGGCGGCGAAAAAGTAGATCGGCGACTCGTACTGGTTGTTGAACGTGTTGCCGATCTGCTGGACCTGGCGCGGCCAGCCGTAGCCGCCGATCTTCAAGGTCTTCGCGTCCACCTTGCCGCTCGCGCCGGCGGTGAAGCGGGTCGCCGCTGTCAGGCCGCCCAGGATGAACGTCAGGACGAATTGCGCCAGCGCGGGCGCGAACAGCTCTTGCATTGACGATGCTCCCCTCGCGGCCAGACGGCCGTCAAAACGCTTCAGATTTC
>JASFUX010000118.1:0-10223 GCA_050050115.1 Maricaulaceae bacterium
TCAGCCGCCTTCGTTCAACCGCACCGCCGCGCGGACGACCGCCTTGAACGCCTTTGCGTCGACCTCCTCGCCCTCGCGGATGTCGATCGCGCGGCGGGCATTGCCTTCAAGACTCGCGTTGAAGACCCGCTTGGGGTCGGCGAGCGCAGCGCCCTTAGCGAAGGTGAGCTTCACTTTGTCCTTGTACGTCTCCCCGGTGCAGACAATGCCGGCATGCTCCCACACCGGAACGCCGGCGGGGTTCGACGGCTTGCGCCACTTCACCGCCTCGACGACGTCGGGGTCGGCTTCTTTGATCAGAGCGCGCATCCGGGCGAGCGTCTCGCCGCGCCAGTCGCCGAGCGCCGCGATGCGCGCGTCGATGAGCTGGGCTGCGTCTACTTGTCCGTCCATCACGGCCCTCTTCTTCATGAGATATCTTCTGATCAGACCCCGCCGGCGACCAAGGCGCTCCGTCCGGCGCGCCGCTCGACTGGCCCGAGCTCGAGCGCGCCGACATCCATCCGCGCGCGATCACGATCAGGAACATCGTCCGCCGGCTCGGTCAGAAGCCGGATCGTTGGACAAACTTCTTCTTGGTTCGCGGACGGTTGAAACCTTCGGACGGCTAGCCGCTCACTCCTGCTCCGCCCACGCGTTCACAAAGCCGTCCCGGTTCGGCATTTCGACCGCGAGGAGGGTCTCGGCGTTCATCACGGCGTCGTCGGGAACAATGCCGTTGGCGTTCAGGATATAGGCGGTCAGCGCATAGACCTCGTCGTCGGTCAGCGACTTGGGCGCGTTGTAAGGCATCGCCCGGCGAACGTAGTCGAAAAGCGTCGTCGCATAGGGCCAGAAGCTGCCGACCGTCTTGCGCGGGCTCGAGGTCGCGAGCGTGCCTGCCCCGCCGACAAGCGGGGTCAGGCGCGTGTCGGTTTCCGCTCCGGTCTCACCGTGACAGGCCGCGCAGCGTGTCGCGAAGATCTCGCGTCCCGTCTCCACTCCGCCCTCGCCGGGCGGCAGGTTCGCGCCGTCGGGTGGGATGGAGGAGTCCCAGAAAGCCAAGTCGGCCTCGGCGACGGGATGGCCGAACGCCGGCGAGGCATCCTGCGCGTCGGCGGCGCTCGCGACAGCCGCCGCGGCGACAGCGGCGCAGATGATCATCATCGATCGCGACATTCAGCGTCTCCCCGTCCCTGCGGTCGCCCGCCCGAGAAGCTTAGCCGAGGCGAGCGGCGCCGCCCAGGTCCCTTACGTTCTCGTAATCTGGCGGCGGCGTCGCGTCGTTGCCGGGGGCGTGCATCTGGGATACCCAAAGTCCGATGGCGTGAACGCCGTTTGTCAAAACAGCCGGAGGGAGCCGGATCGTGAGAAAGTTGCTGTTAGCGGGAGGCGCGCTGGGACTGTTGGCGACGCCCGCCCTGGCTGAGCCCGAGTACGTCACCATCGAGATGGAGATCGACGTCGACGCGCCGGCCGCGGAAGTCTGGTCGAAGGTGGGCGGCTACTGCGACATCGGGGACTGGTTCGGCATTCCCTGCGAGATCACCTCGGGCGAAGGCGGCATCGGCACGGTGCGCTCGCTCGTCGGCGGACGGGTGATCGAGGTGCTGGTCGGCCAGACCGACCTCTCCTACGGCTACACCCAGCCCGCGGTCGAGGGTCAGCACTACAACCTCTACCACGGCTTCCTCGAAGCCCAGCAGGTGACGGATGAGACTTCCAAGCTCGTCTATACGCTGATGTACGACGTCTCGGAGGTCGAAGACCCCGAAGCCGACGTCGCGCGCCGCCGCACCCAATTCGAAGGCGGCCTCGCCCGGATGAAGGAAATCGCCGAGGCGGACGAAGAAGCCGAAGCGGACGCCGGATAAGCAAAGCAGATCGACCAAGCGCCGTCGCCGAGACCTCTCGGCGGCGGCGTTTTACGTTTGCGTCCCGATCCGCCAAGGCGGAAACCGCCTGTTCTCACCAGCCGTATAAAGACGGATGCGGTTGCCCGAAGGGTCGCGCACGTCCGCCTCGCGCCAGAGGTAGTCCATGTCCCGGGGCTCGGAGAGCACGTCGGCGCCTTCGGCTTTGAGGCGCGCGATCAGCGCGTCGAGGTCGTCGACTTCGAAATAGACGAGCGCGCCCTCCCCCGGTCGGACCGACGGATCGGCGTGCAACGAAAAGGTCGCAGGCTCACCGCCGTCCGCGTCGGGGCACTCGAACCGCGCATAGCGCGGCGGCGAGTCGACGATCTGGACGAGACCCAGCGAGCGATAAAAGGCGACGCTCGCGGCGTAGTCAGTGACAGGGACGGTGACTTGATTGAGGCGCATGGCCCTCAAGTAACGCCGCCCGCGCTGCGAGGGAAGGGCTGCGCGGGCGGCGCATCGGCGAAGGGCTCGCTTCGGGGACCGCGCGTCCCGAACCTCCGCCGATCCTTTGAGCCCAGGCGGACTCCAAGCGTCAGGTCACGGCGCGACCTCGGCCACCTCCTCCGTGCGGCCTTGCGCCTGGTAGAGTGCGGCGAGCGCTTCGCGCGTGTCTTGGGTGTAGAGGCTGTCCGGACCCAGCCGCGCCTCGCGGATCGCAAGCGCGCGCCGGAACAGGCGCTCGGCTTCGGCCGGTTGGCCGTGCGACGCGTAGAGCCGGGCGCGGTCGTGCAATGCGCCGGCGAGGATCGAGTTGTCCTCTTCGAAGATCTCCTCAAGGATCTCGATCGCGCCGTCGAGCGCTTCGGCGGCGTCCTCGAAGCGGCCGACGTTCTGATAGCCGCGGCCTTCGGTCAGGAGCAGACGGGCGTAGTCCAGATGTTGTTCTTCGCGGGACTGATCTTCGCCCGCTTGCGCAGCGCCGGCGGTCAGCGCGGCGAGTCCGACGCACAACAGCAGCAGGAAACTGGCGATCCGTGTCATTGGCTTTCGCTTTCGGGTCTTGGGTTGTTCTGAGGTTGGGATTGTCGGAGTGACGCCGACCGCCGCCAGCGGGGTGAAGAAACCCGCGCCGGCGGCGGCCTTCCAGGCGATCAGCTCTCGGCCGACCGCGCGAGGACGTAGCTCTCCTTCAGCAGCCCGTAGGTCTCCATGAAGCGCTCCATCGAGCGGAACGTGGCGGTCTGCAGGGCGCCGGATTGGTCGTCCGTACGCAGACGCCGGTCGAACATCGGCCCGAAGACGCGGGCGAGCACGCCGACCTCGAGCGGCTGGGGTTCGTAGTAGGCCCGCAGGTTCGCCGCGATCTGCTCGAGATTATCGGTCTCCCACGCCGCCGAGGCGATCACCGCCAGCATGAACGAGTTGCAGTTCTGGTAGGTGTTCTCGTGCGGATTGGCGATCAGCGAATAGTCGGGATTGTGCAGCGCCTCGTAGAGCGGACTGTCGATGATCTCGATGATGCGCCGCTGCATCTCCGGCGACGGGATGATCACGCCGACGTCGTCCACCGCGCTGGGCAGGGTGAAGTCGATCGGCCAATCCTGGTGCAGATAGCTTCGCGTGACGGGCAAGGTCTCGCCGTCGCCCTGATAGAGATTGTACACCGCGTAGCCGCGGGTGCTCTCTCCGCCATCGAGGACGACGTCGCGATAGACCCAGAAGGCGCCGTGCGTGTACTCGACCCCCTCGGGCAGGTTGTCGCGCGACCGGCCGGTGCGGAACACGATCGCGACCCGCGCGCCGTCTTCGGCCAGCCGATGCTCGACCTGCTTGGAGAAGTCGGCCGCCTCGTCGGCCGTCAGGCGGACGGCCGCGTTTTGAGCCGAGCTTTGCGCCGCCGCCGGGGCCTCGATAAAGCCGAGCGGGGCGATCGCGACGGCCGCAGCCAGGGCGGGCGCGGCGAGAACCTTGCGCAACATCACATGCACTCCTTTCGCTCAGGCGCTAGCGGCGGTCCGACGCGTCGGCGTCGGGTTCCGGCCGGTAGGGCACGTTCGGGGCTTCGGCGGCGGTGACGATCACCTCGTCGCCGATGGTCAGCGGTTCGTTGGCGTATTCGAGCGCCGCCGCGCCGGCTTCCATCGTTTCCTGGCCGACCTGTGCGGCCGCGGCGCCCGCGGCTTCGGCGACCGAGCCGACCGCGCCGCTGGCGACGCCGGCGGCCGAGATCGGCACGGCAGCGACGGCCGAAGCGGTCTTGCCGCTCGCCTCGATCCCGGCGCCGACGGCCTCGGCGGACTCTTCAAGCGCGCCGGAGAGGGCCTGGCTCTGCGCGCAGGCCGGGGCGGTCAGCAGCACCGTGAACGCGGCCGCCGCGATGGGGATGTACTTGTTCATGACTGTCTCCTTTCAGGTTTCAACGATGTCGGCGCCGTCGGCGGCGTCGCGACGAGAGCGAACATGGGGCGGGCCTGTGATCGGTGCGGGAGAGCGGCGTGATCGCGCCGTCAAAGCGCGTGAAAAGGCCGTGAATCTTCAGGATTGACCGTGAATCCAGGTTGCCCGGCCCGCCCGCGCAGGGGCCTAATGCGCGGCGGACGGGACCGTTGATGCGAGGGAAGGATGACGCAGCCGCGGGTGCAGCTGCTGGGCGGCGCGCGCCTCGTCCGTGAGGACGGGCGCACCCAGGCGCGTCTGGGCAAGAAGGCGCTCGCCCTGCTCACCTATCTGGCGGTCCGCCCCGGCCGCGAGGTCCCGCGCGAGACTCTGGCCGAGCTGCTGTGGCCCGGCCGCTTCGAAGAGCAGGCCCGCCAGAGCCTGCGCCAGGCCCTGAGCGCCATTCGCCGCGGTCTCGGCGAAGAGCACGCCGCGGCGCTCGTCTCCACCGACGCCGGCGTGGCTTTGAACGTCGAGGCGATCGCCGTTGACATCGCCGACTTCGAGCGCTTGGCGCGCAGCGGCGACCCGGACGATCTCGCCGCCGCCGGCGCGCTTTACGAAGGCGAGTTCGCGCCCGGCCTGGTGCGCGTCTCGGACGATTTCGACGCCTGGGTGGAGACCGAGCGCCGCCGCCTCGCCGCCCGCGCGGTCGAGATCTTCGACAGCCTGGCGAAGCAAACGCTCGAGGCCAACGACCGCGAAGCCGCCCTCGCCCATGCGCGCCGCGCAGTGGAGATCGAGCCGGCGCACGAGCCGGGCCATCGCGCGGTGATGACCATCCTCGCCGAGCTCGGCCAGCGCGCCGCTGCCTTGAGGCAGTTCGAGGTCTGCCGCGAAGCGCTCGCGCGCGAGCTCGACGTCGCGCCGGACGAGGAGACGACCGCCCTCGCCGAGCGCATCCGCGCCGCGGCGGCAGAAACGGTCAAGAGTGAAGCCGCGCCGCCGCCCGCCGAGACCGCGCCCGAGGCCGCCGCGCCTGAGGATGAGACGCCCGCGATTGAAGCTGCCGACGAACGCATCGAGGAACCCGCCGCAGTCGCCCCTCCTCCGCCGCCCGTCGCGCCGCCCGCGCAAGTTACCCCGCTGCGGGTGTTCATGGCGGCGATCCGCTACGTCCGCCGACGGCGGCTGTTCATCGGCCTCGCCGTCGTCGCCATCGCGGCGGCGACCTACGTCTATATGCTGCGCGCCCTCGACGCGCGCCGGCCGCCGGACGACGAACCCGGCGCAAGCGGCGAGCAGCTCGCCGCGGTCGAAACCGAGCCCGAGGCGGAGCCCGCGCTCTGCGCCGTCGCCGGCCGCGCCGCGTCAGCCGAAGAACCGGCGCTGGTCTTCGTGCCGTTCGACGCCTTGGGCGACGACCCGGCGCTCGCCGCCTTCGCCGCCGCAGCGACGGACGCGGCGCGCGCGACCACGTCGCTCGTGCCGGGCGTGAGCATCGTCGCCGGCCCGCCGATCGGGCACGCGGACTACGACCTGACCCCCAGCGAGCTGACCGGGCGCAACGGCGCAAGCCATGTGCTCTACGGCGCGGTCCGATCGATCGGCGAAGGCGTGCAGGTGACGCTCCGAATCGTCGACGGCGCAAGCGACCGGCAAACCTGGCAGCAGATCGAACGCTTTGACGGCGTCCAGGCTCTCGACGCGGAAGCCGCCGGACTCGTGGCGATCACGGCGGCGCGCGGGGTGCAGGAGGAGTTGACAGACGGCCGCCAGGCGCTCGCCTACCGAGGTTATGCGCCCGCCTCGCTCGCCGTGCTCGAGCACGGCACCCGCGGCTATGCGCACCTGAACGCCGCGACCGAAGTCGACATCGCACTGGCGCGCGCGGCGTTCGAGGACGCCCTCGCGCTCGATCCGAACGATGTCGGCGCCCACTCGGGGCTCGGCTTCTCTTACATCCTGCCGGTGATGTTCGGCTGGTCCGAGGACCCGGCCGCCGATCTGGCACAGGCTGCGGCCTACGCCGAGGAAGCGCGCACGCGCGCGCCTGACTTCACTTGGTCGATCACGCTCGACGCGCTCTTGGCGCTGTTCGCCGGTGAGCACGACCGCGCCGTCTCCCTCGCCGAACAGGCGGTGTGGGCGAGCGGCGGCGGCGCGGACGCGACCGCCTTCCTCGCCTACATCCAGAGCTACGCCGGTGATCCGGCCGAGGCGCGCGCGACGGCCGAGCAGGCGCTCAGGCTTCGTCCGTACACCGCACCGCCCTGGTACGCCTGGGTCTATGCGCGCACGCTGCGACTATCGGGCGAGCCGGCGACGGCGGCGGCGTGTCTTGAAGCAGACGTGCTCGATCCGTCAGGCGGCGCGGCGCGGATCGTCGAGCTTGTCCAGACGCGCGTCGCGCTCGGGCAGACGGATGAAGCGCGAAGGCTGGCGGGCTTGCTCTCAGGTCGCGGCGAAGCAGGCTTCTCAGCCGAACGGTTCTGCGCCAGCCCGCCCTATCGGGACGACGCGGCGGAGGAGGCGTGCGTAGAGGCGTTGAGGACGGCGGAAGCGCCCTAGGCCTCAGTACCTCTGATACGTCCCCGCGATCGGCTGCTGGGACACGCCGGGAACGGAGAAGTCGCAAACGCCGTCGGGGAATATCTCTTCCAGTTGCGCCATCTGATCGGCCGAGAAATCGACCGCGTAGTCGGCGTAGTCGATCGGCTTCAACTGGCACTTCAGGATGTCGTTCGCCGGCGGCGCGCCGGCGACCAGCCGCGGCTCGAGGTGAACCGGGTAGGTCTGGTTGTAACCGGTCGAATTGTCCCAGCTGGCGACCTCGGCGACCTTCTCGCCGTCTTCGTTCCAATAGGCGTCGACCGCTTCGGCGGGCTTGTTGGCGACCACAGTGTCGGTCGACAACGGCGCGGGGTCGGCGGCGATGTTGTCGAGCCACTCGGTCATCACGTCGAGCGCGTGCGCAGCCACCGGGCCGAGCGCGCCGAAGCCGCCCTCCCCGGCGCCGGCGACCCAGATCACCTGGTTGTCCGAGCGCCCGTTGGCGTTTTCGATCCGGGCGCGGATCGTCAGGTCGCGCTCGCGCGAGTGAATGTCGCCGCGTTCGTCGAGATAGACCCGGTAGTTGATGATCGGCACGTTGGCGATGCCGCCGCCGAAAGAGTTCAACAGTCCCGAGCGGTAGACCGCTTCGAGCGCGATCGGATCGGCCTCATGACGCTCGGTGACGTAGTTGCCGTCGCTGTCGAGCCCGCCGATGCGCGCGTTCATGTCGAGGAACTCGTCGACGGAGATGACGCCGTCGTTCAGGGCGCCGAGGCCGTACTGCAATCCGATGTTGTCGAGCGGCCGGCGGCCGAAGCCGGTCTCGGGATCGCGCCCGTAGATGTTGGCGCGCATGTCGGTGACCGTGCAGCGCGCGCCGGTGGGATTGGTTTCAGGATCGTACTGCAAGGACTCGTCGGTGAGCCCGCAGCCCGTCATCGCCATGTTCACCGGGACGAACGAGCGCTCCCAGGCTTCGCAGGTGTTGAACGAGTAGCCCTGGACCGCCTGCTTCTTCTCATCGGTCCAGTCCAAGTCTTCCGCGTTGCGCCAGTAGTTCTGCAGCAGACCGCAGTCGGCGGTGTGCAGAGTGGAGTCCGGGTAGGCCAGCGACGGCTGCAGGCCGTCGAGCAGTCCCGGCATCATCTGGGTGATCAGCTGCTGCTGGATCGCTCCGCCCGAGCCGCCCGTGCCGACGGTCCACTTCGGAACGCCATAGTTTTCGATGAAGTGCTCCTTGAGCATCATCAGCGTCTCGCCCTGCAGCACCGCATTGGCGTGCAGGCCGTTGACCAGCTCGGTCGCGTTCATGAAGGCGAAGCCGCGGGAGAGGTAGAGGTCGTTCAGGATCGACTCGACCTGGTTCGTACCCTGATTGTAGTTCGTGCCCGCGCCGCCGCCGAAGGTGACGCCCAGGCGGCCGTTCCAGCCGCCGGGTTCGGCCAGGGTCGCGATGCGGTAGATGGTGCGATTGATCGTGCCGGACTCGACCTGGACGATGTAGGGCACGGTCACGCCGTCGATCGTCGTCGTCTCGGCGAGATCGCGCGGCCGGTCGGCCGGATCTTCGAGCGGCGCGAACTCCCCATCCGTAGTGCGATAGAAATAGTCGACGCGCCGCATCGCCGAGCAGTCGTCGTTCAAGGGCTCGCCGAGGCCGGATTCCACCGTGCGGCACTCGTAGGGGTCAAGATGCGGGCCCGAAAGGATGGGGCCGGTGATCGGATAGTTGGTCACCCGCAGCGCGCCGCGCCCGGCGCCGCGCGCGCGCAGTACATTGTCGCCCACCTCGAAGCCCGAGACGACGCCGACAAGCGCGTCGCCGGACTCTGCAAGGGAAAGCTGGTCGGTGACGTCCTCGCCGTTCAGCGTGACAGTCACAGCTTGCGGGTCGAAAGCCTCACCGCTGACCGATACGAGCGCGCCGCCGCCGCTGACCATGTCCGGCCGCGAGGACAACGTCTCGACGTCGAGGCTCGCGCAGCTCGCGAGCGCCATCGCCGCGCAGGCAAAAGCGCCGCCGCGCGCGCCGCGCAGGTCCGTGAACAGCTTGATCATCCGCCTCTCCCCTTCGATCGGCCGAGGCTACAACAAGCAGCGCGCCGAAGAATAGACCTTGCGCGTCCGCGGCGAGGCGGGAAGAGGCTCTCGCCTATGGTCCCGCGCGCCACAAGTGATGCGGCGTGGCTGAATTGTTAGAACGCAGACGGGGTTTTGTGCGCCATAGTCGGCGCAAAGCCGCAGGGAGCGTAGATGTCGCCCACGGACGCCGCAGCGCCAACGCAAGCCGCCGGCTCGCCCGAATCGCTCGCGCGGCGCGCGAGGCGCGTACTCTCGCCGGTCCGGCTGATCTTCCTCGTTCATCGCTGGTTGGGCATCGGCCTGGGGATCCTGATGGCGGTCTGGTGCCTGTCGGGTTTCGTGATGATGTATGTGGGCTATCCGGAAATGACCGAGCCGGACCGCCGCGCCGGCCTAGCGCCGATCGACTGGTCGACCTGCTGCACGACGCCGACGTGGCTGGCGCTCGGCGGCGAGGAGGTTCGAAGCGCGCGCATCGAAATGCGCGCCGGCCTGCCGCTCATGTACTGGCGCGACGGCGCGGGCGCGGCGCATGTGACCAACCTCGCCACGGGCGGCGACGCGCCCCCCGTCGACGCCGCGGCTGCGCGCGCGATCGCTTCGGACTACGCCGCACGACTGGGGCTCGCGGGCGCGCCCGCGGACACCGAGACGCTCGCTTACGATCAGTGGACGATGCTGCCCGCCGTGCGCGCCCTGGGGCCGTTCTTCAAGGTGAACCTCGACGACGACGCGGGCTCGCAGATCTACGTCTCGTCGGGATCAGGCGCCGTGGCCGCGGCGACGAGCGCGCGCGAGCGGTTCTGGAACTGGCCCGGCGCCGTGACCCACTGGCTCTACTTCACCGAGCTGCGCAAGCGGTCGGACACCTGGTACTGGTTCGTGGTCTGGACCTCGCTCTTGGGCTGCTTCCTGACCGGCACGGGGCTCTACACCGGGATCCGCATGTTCGGCCGCGGCCGGCGGCAGTTCTCGCCCTACCGCGGCTTCTCCTACGTCCATCATCTCGCGGGGCTCGGCTTCGGGCTGCTCGCCTTCACCTGGGTGGGCAGCGGCCTGGTCTCGATGAATCCGTGGGGCTTCCTCGAAGGCCAGGGCGCGCGGGACGAGGTCGCCCGCCTGCAAGGCGGGCCGGCGCCGAGCGCGGACGTGGTCGGCCTGCTGCGCGCGCTCTCGGCGAACCCGCCCCGCGACACCGCGGGCGGGGTGGTCCAGATCGAGCTGCAGCGCCTCTTGGGCGAGACCGGCGTCATCATCTATCGCGCTGACGGCTCGGTCGCGCGGCTCGATCCGCGAACGCTGGCGCCCGCGCCGCTCGGCGAGGACGCCCTCGCCCGCGCCGCCGTGGTCATGCTGGGCGAGGACGCC
>JASFUX010000119.1:0-10099 GCA_050050115.1 Maricaulaceae bacterium
CTGTCACTACATGGCCGTGTGGATGAACCCGTTCACCGGCTTCTTCTCGCACATGGGCGGGGAGGGCGCGTCCTGGATCGGTCAGGCGCCGTTTACGGACGAAAAGCACATCTTCGTCAATCTCGGCGACGGCACCTATTCGCACTCCGGATCTCTGGCGATCCGCGCGGCGGTCGCGGCGAACGTCAACGCCACCTACAAGATCCTCTACAACTCCGCCGTCGCCATGACGGGCGGGCAAGCGCCTGACATGTCCGCGGTCACCGTGCCGGATATCGCCGCCCAAGTCCTCGCCGAGGGCGTCAAGCGCTGTGTCGTCGTGACAGAGGACCTTTCGCGCTACTCGCGCGTGCCGCTGCCGCAAGGCGTCACGGTTCACGACCGGCGCGAGCTCGACAAGATCCAAGACGAGCTCAAGGAAACGCCCGGCGTCACCGTGCTGATCTACGATCAGATGTGCGCGACCGAACGGCGGCGCAAACGCAAGCGCGGCAAGCTGCCGGTCGGCGAAAAGCGGGTCTGGATCCATCCCGAGGTGTGCGAGGGCTGCGGCGACTGCTCGAAGGTCTCTAACTGTCTTTCGGTCGAACCGCTCGAAACCGAGCTTGGCCGCAAGCGCCAGATCAATCAATCGACGTGCAACCAGGATTATTCCTGCGTCGAAGGGTTCTGTCCGAGCTTCGTGACGCTCTATGGCGCGGAGCCGGTTCACCCTCAACCGACGACGCTCGACTTCGACGCCGCGACCCTGCCGACCCCGCCGCCGGCTTCGATCGGCGAGGGCGAGGCGTGGTCGATCGTCTTCTCCGGCGTCGGCGGCACGGGCGTGACTACGGTCGCGGCGATCCTCGGGATGGCTGCGCACATCGACGGACGCGCCAGCTCCACGCTCGACATGACTGGCCTGGCGCAAAAGGGCGGGGCGGTGTTCTCCCACGTCCGCATCGCCAAGGCGCCCGAGCACATCTACTCCGCGCGCGTGCCGCCTTCGACAGCCGACGTGATCATCGCCGCGGACATGGTGGTCGCGGACTCGCCCGAGGCCGAGGCGCTGATGCAGACCGGCCGGACCAAGGCGGTCTACAATCTCGACGTCGCGCCGACCTCGCAGTTCGTCACCGACCGCGACGCCGCCTTCGACCCGCAGGCTCACCGCGCCGAACTTCTAAGGGGCGCCGAAGACGCTGGCGGGCTCGAAGCTGAGCGCCTCGCCGTCGACGTGCTCGGCGATGCGATCTACACGAACATGATCATCACCGGCTTTGCGTGGCAAAAAGGCCTGATCCCGGTCTCCAGCCGCGCAATGGAGCGGGCGATCAAATTGAACCGGGTGAAGATCGACGAGAACCGCGCCGCTTTCGACCTCGGCCGCCTCGCCGCGTATGATCCCGAACGCGTCGCGGCGATGCTGGAGCCGCATCGGCCCGAGCTGAAGGAGATGTCGCTCGACGAGCTGATCGCACACCGCGAGAAGTTGCTGACGAACTATCAGAACGCCGACTATGCGGCGCGCTACCGCGCGCTGATCGACGAAGTACGCGCGGCGGAAGCCAGGCTGGGTTCGGATGAGCGTTTGACCCGTGCGGCGGCGTTCAACCTCGCCAAGCTGATGGCCTACAAGGACGAGTACGAGGTGGCGCGGCTTTTCACGTCGACCGACTGGGAAAGCCACGTGAAGCAGCACTTCGAAGGCACGAAGCGCATCGCCTTCAACCTCGCCCCGCCGATCCTGTCGCCGAAGAACTCGCGCACCGGCGCGCCGTCGAAGCTGGAATTCGGCGGCTGGATGAAGCTGGGCTTCAAGCTGCTCGCGAAGATGAAAGGCCTGCGCGGCACCGCCTGGGACGTCTTCGGCCGCTCAGAGGAACGCCGCGCCGAGCGCAAGCTGATCGAGGATTACGAGGCGACTCTGAAGCGGCTGATCGCGGAGCTCACGTCCGACAATCTCGACCTCGCGGTGGAGATCGCGTCGGTTCCCGAGGAAATCCGCGGCTACGGGCACGTCAAGGCCGCAGCCATGGAGAAGGCGGCGGAGGCCGAGGCGAAGCTTTGGGCGCAGTGGGAGCGCAAGGCGGCGGCGTGAGGACGCCGTCTGACGACCGCCGGCCCAGCGGTTTCTATTCGAGGCCGAGGGCTTGGCGATGCAGCTGCGTCTTCTCGCGCATGACGGCTTGGAACTGCTGAAGATCGCGAGCGACCTGGGCGGCGCGGGCGCGCTCGTTGAGCTCTTTCTGCAGGTGCGTCAGATCAGTGGGTTCGATCATACGTAGAGGCTAGCCGCGTATGGTTAACGAGGGATTAGGGCTGGGCGGGCTCTCTACGCGTCCAAGCTCTTGATCAAGTTGGTCGACGTTGCAGAGGGCGCGAACCAATGGCCCTCCTACGCCAAGGCTTCGGAGGGCGCGCCTCGCTCTAGCGACTTCGGGCGGCTGACTGGCGTCAGCCACCCGAAGCTCGAAGAGCGTAGGGTGGTGGCGGGGGAGGGACTCGAACCCTCGACCTCAGGATTATGAGTCCTGCGCTCTAACCAGCTGAGCTACCCAGCCAAATCACGATCGGAATCGAGGGCGGACATATACGCGCGGTTTCTCCGTCCATCAACTCGCGCCGAGACGCCCGCCTTCACAACACAAGCGCCCCGTGCAGCCACACGATCCATCCCGCGAACGCCAGCCATGGACCGAAGGCGATCGATGAGGCGCCGGTGAGCGGGCGGCGCGAAAAGCGCTCGGCGATCACGGTGTAGGCGAGCCCCGTCAGCGAGGCGATCAGCAGGATGCTCGGCAGGCTGATCCAGCCGGTCCAGACCCCGAGCGCGCCCAGAAGCTTGGCGTCGCCGCGGCCGAGCCCGCGCCGGCCTCTCAGGTGCAGATAGGCCAGCTCCGCGCAGAGCAGGATCAGATAACCGGCGAGCCCGCCGATGAGGTGGTGCAGCCACGCGTCGGGCCGGGTCAGGGCGACCATCAGGGCGCCCAGCGCCAGCACTGCGAAGTTAAGAGGATTGGGCAGGATCCGTGTCAGCGCGTCGATCGCGGCGAGGGCGAGCAGCAGCCAGCCGAGAAGACACGAGAGGACGAAGGTTCCCCCGAAGGCGCCGGTTGGCGCGGCGAAGGCGGCCCAGACCGGTGCGGCCAGCCCGGCGAGCGCGCAGGCGAGCGTGAACAGGCGCGGCGGTTCGTACTCGGCTCTGCGTGCGGCGTAGCGCCCGATCAGCCAGCCGATCATCGGGCCTGCGGCGATGAGGACGAAGTGGGCTGCGCTCATGTCGTCGGCGTTCTCGAAGTCGATTCGGA
Organism: Maricaulaceae bacterium; assembly: GCA_050050115.1. GTDB lineage: Bacteria > Pseudomonadota > Alphaproteobacteria > Caulobacterales > Maricaulaceae > JASFUX01. The sequence goes on from JASFUX010000119.1 coordinate 3,294, forward strand.
CAGCTTCAACCTATCCGTCGTCCTCGGGCTTGTCCCGAGGATGACGGAAGAGAGTTCTCGGCCACGCATCGCCGCTGCGAAAACAAACGGGCGCGTCCCTTTCGGAACGCGCCCGTTCGCCCGCCTCCGGCGTCCCCCCGTTAGCGGAACCCGGCGAGGCCGCCGCGTTGTTCAAGTCCGTAGGGGCCGAAGCTATAGTCGTCGTCCCCGAAGACACCGCCCCAGCCGCCGGCGAGAGCCGTATCGCTGCGGCGGCCTGCGCCAGCTTGGCCGGCTCCGGCGCCGAAGGGCACGGTGAACTGGAACCGGCCCGTCGCCGCGCCGTAGTCGCCCGCGCCGACGCCGTCGAAGCTCACCGCCGCCTCGAACGTCGAGCCGTTGGCGAAGCGCGCGGAGATCCCCGCGCCCGCCGCCGCGCGCACGTCGTTGAAGTCGATCCGGCCTGCGCCGGTGGAGACCGACGCCGGGTCGAAGTCGTAGATCCCGCGCAGCGACAGATAAGGCTCGTAGTAGCCGCCGTCGGCTTGCTCGAAGCGGTAGGCGAGCTCGCCGCCCGTGCGCAGCCGGAGGATCTCCAGCGTCTGCTCGGGGATGCGGATGCCGAGGCTGTCGGTGTAGGCCTCCTGCGTTTCGTCGAAGTAGGCGACGCCCGCGTCCGGCGAGAGCCGGTAGCCGCCAAAGTCGAGATCGCCCGAGAGGTTCGCTTCGATCAGGAAGCGCTCGGTGTCGAAGCGGTCCTCGTAGGTCCCGAACGGGCTGACGTAGTTGTTCGACCGCCCCCAGGCGCCGCGTACGTCGGCGTAGAGGCCGTCATTGAGGTTCGCAACCAGGTAGGGCCCGAACAGCCAGCCCGCGCCGCTCGCCGAAGAGCCGAGCGTTCCGCCTTCCGTTGCGGCCCAGTCGAACTGGGCGATCGCGCCGGCGAGGAGATTGTCCTTAAGCAGATAGTCCGCTCCGACGAACACTGCGCCGAAGTGGGCGTCCTCGTCGAGACCCGCGCGATCGTCTTCGATCTTGGCGTAGTTCGCCTGCAGCCAGACGTCGATCCCGTCGCGCCAGTCGCCGGTGCGGCCGAGCGATCCGGCCTCGACGCCGGACGCGGCGGCCCAGCGCTCGTCGGTCTGGGCGTTGCGCAGGTCGGCGAGCGAGTAGCTCACTGATGCGGTCTGCCGGCCTTCGGTCGCTTCGGCGGTGAAGCCGGCGGCGCCCGCGCCGCGGCTGCGCAGGCGGTCGCCGAGATCGGGCGACGCTTCGAGGATCTGATCGGCGCGCAGCGCCATGAAGCTGGAGATCACCGACTGGGTCTGGGCGATGACATAGGCCTCGTCCATGACGTTGGCGAAGGTGCAGACGATCTCTTCCTCGGGGTCGAGGTCGATGGTCACCTGCTGCGCGGCGAGGTCGATCACCGAGCCGCCGTCCGCGTCGCCCTCGCAGGCGATGGCGTCGAGACGCCAGCCCTCGGGCGCGCTCTGGCTGAGCACGTAGTTGCCGTAGACCAGGTCGAGCGCGCTCGAGGCGGCGTGACCGTCCGTGGTCGTCAGCGACATCCTGAGATCAGGCGCCGGCGAGGCGTAGGTGAACGACGCGTCGCCTGCGGCCGGCTGCGGTCCGGTGCGCGCCGCGATCGTCAGCACGCCTTCGCGTGGATCAATCGTCGCGGCCACGGGGATGGTGATGGCGCCGCCGACGGCTTGGATCGCGCTCGTCGCGCCGGCGCTGGCCGTGCTGAAGCCGCCGGTTTCGTTGATGATCGTCAGCATGCCCGCGTGGCCGCCCGGCGCGAGCGCCGCGGCCTCTTCGGTGAAGGCGATGATCAGGTCGATCGTCTCGCCGGGCTGGAGCACGCCGCTCGTCGGCGTGACGGAGAACCAGGGCTCGTCGACCGCCGCGGTGAAGCTCGCCGGCGCGCCGCCGATGTTGCTCAGCGGTATCGTCGTCGAGATCGAAGTGACGTCGGCGAAGTTGTAGGGCAGCGTCAGTGCGGCCGAAGCGTCGCTCGGCACGCTCAGCTGCGGGTCGGACGTTGCCTCGAATTCGCACGAGACGGACTCGCCCGCGTCCAGATCGATCGATGCGGTTCCCGAGGCGAGGTCGACGCTGGCGTCGGCGTCGCCGGTGCAGGAGAGGTCCGTCAGCTCGAAGCCGTCGAGCCCCGCAAAGACGATGTCGTAGGCGCCGCTGTCGACCTCTGAGAAGCTCGTCGCGCCGGCGTTGGCCGAGGTGGTCACGGTGAAGGGGCCGAGGCCGCCGGTGAAGTCGAACGCGCCGTCCTGGCCGAGCGTCGTGACGGCGACGCTCACCTGGCCCTGCACCGTGTTGGTGAAGGTGCAGGTCACGGTTTCGAGGTTGTCGAGGTCGATGCTGGCCGAGCCGCTCGTCAGCGAAACGACGCTGCCGCCGTCAGGATCGACGCAGGCGAGGTCGGTCAGCTCGAAGCCGGAGGGGGCGAGCTGCGTGACGTCGTAGGTTCCCGGCGCCACGTTGCTCGTCGAGACGGAGCCCGCGCCGCCCGAGGTGGCGATCGCGCCGTCGAGCGCGGCGAGCGCGGAGTTGAAGTCGAACGTTCCATCGCCGCCAATCGAGGCGACTTCGAGAACGATCCCGCCGCCGGGCATGTCGATCGAGAAGACGTCGGCCGTCGTGCTGGCCGCCATGGTGTTGCCGACCGCGTCGCGCGCGCCCGAGACCGACACGTCGACGCCGGCGATGACATCCTGAACGTCGGTCACGTCGTAGTCTTGGACGTAAGTCGTCGCGCTCGTCCATGCGCCGGCGTTCGCCGTCAAGGTGGCGCTCGGGTCTTCGCTCGGAAAGCCGATCGTCGGATGAACCGAGGTGTCCATGGCTTCGGAGAAGACGGTGGTGAGCGTGAAGCCGCCCGCGCCCGCGTCGCCGTCCGTGATCGGATCGGGCGAGCCGGAGATGCTCGCCACGCCCGGCGCCACGGCGTCGGACTGGATCGAGAACTGCGCCGCGGCGAGGTTGTCGTTGCCTGCGGCGTCCTCGGCGCTCGCGCTGGGCACGTCGACGGTGATCGCGCCGGCGCCAGCCGGGGTGATGGTCACGGCGTAGCTCGCGCCCGCGCCGGTGAAGCTAGAGGCGGTGGCGTTCGAGACCGCGACGTCGGCGAGGCTGAACCCGGTCACGTCCTCGGAGAAGGCGATGTCGAGGCTGAAGGCCGCGGTGACGGGGCCGGTCGCGGTGCTCGAAAGAGTCACCGTCGGCGCGGTCTCGTCGTTCTCGATGGAGAACAGATTGGACTGGGTATTGTCGTTGCCTGCGGTGTCTTGGGCGCTGCCTGCGGGCAGCTCGACGGTGACCGTCCCGTCGGCCGCGGGCGTGACGTCGAGCTCGTAGGTCTGGCCCGAGCCGGTCAGGTCGACGCTCGAAGCGTTGGTGACGGTGAAGTCGCCGGCGGCAAGGCCCGTGACCGCTTCGGAAAACACGACATCGACCGTGAACACGCCCGAGGTCGGATCGGCGTCGGTCGAGCTTAGCACCACAGTCGGCGCGCTCTCGTCGTTTTCGATCGAGAAGAGGTTCGACTCGGCGGCGCCGTTCGCGCCGTCCGTAGCGCTGCCGGCGGGCAGGCGGACGGTGACGGTTCCGTCGGCGGCCGGCGTGATGTCGACCTCATAGGTTGTTCCCGAGCCGGTCGGCGCGGCGGCGCTGCCGTTGGTGACGACGAAGTCGGCAGCTTCAAGTCCGGTGACGGGTTCGGAGAAGACGACGTCCAGGGTGAAGACGCCCGAAGTCGGATCTGCAGCCGCGCTCGAGAGTAGCACCGTCGGCACGGTGATGTCGGCTTCGATCGAGAAGGCGTTCGAGACCGCGTTGCCGTTGCCCGCGTCGTCCGCGGCGCTGTCCGCGGGCAGCTCGACGGAGACGGTTCCGTCGGCGTCGGGCGTGATCTTCAGCTCGTAGGCGTCGCCCGAGCCGGTGAACGTGCCGGTCGTGCCGTTAGTCACTGTGAAGTCCGTATCGGCGAGGCCGGTGACGGTTTCGGAGAAGTTGATCTCAAGCGTGAACTCGCCGGTGACCGGATCGGAAGCGAGCGTGCTCAGAACGATTGTCGGCTCAGTTTCGTCGTTTTCGATCGTGAACGGAACGGCTGCGCTGGCGCCGTTGCCCGCAGTGTCGAAGGCAGAGTCGGCGGGCAGCTCGACCGTGACGGTTCCGTCGGCGGTCGGCGTGATGTCAACCGCATAGGTTGTTCCCGAGCCGGTCGGCGCGGCGGCGCTGCCGTTGGTGACGACGAAGTCGGAGTCTTCAAGTCCGGTGACGGCCTCCGAGAACACGACGTCCAGGGTGAAGGCGCCCGAAGTCGGATCTGCAGCCGCGCTCGACAGCGACACTGTCGGCTTTTCTAGGTCGGCTTCGATCGAGAACAGGCCTGAAACCGCGTTGTCGTTTCCGGCGGCGTCCGTGGCGGCCCCTGCGGGCAGCTCGACCGTGACGGTTCCGTTGCTCGCTGGGGTGATCATCACCGTATAAGCGTCGCCGGAGCCCGACAGCCCCGCAGCGGAGCCGTTGGTCACAACGAAGTCGCCTTCGGCGAGGCCGCTGACGGTTTCGGAGAAATCGACCGCGAGTGTGAAGACGCCCTTCGTCGGGTCGGGATCGGTCGTCGTGAGCGCGACTGTCGGCGCGGCGTTGTCGACCGTATAGCTTTCGTCCGCGCCGGACGGCGAGGTGTCGACCAGTGCGTTGCCGACAAGGTCCGCGACGTCCTGGCCGACGGCGAAGCCGAGGCTGACGGTTCCGTCGAGGCCGGCGAGGTCGCCGCCCGAGACCGTCACGTCGTAGATCGACGCGGAGACGGTCGCGACGGACGCCGTCGCCGTCGTGCCGGCGGGCGCGAAGTCGCCGCCGTCGACGTTGGCGACGTCCTCGGAGAAGGTGACGCGGAAGGTCAGCGAGTCCGCATTGGTCGGCGAGGCCGCCGGCGCCTGGCGCACGATCGAGAGGACCGTTGGCGCAGTGAGATCGGCTTCGATCGAGAAGAGGGACGAGACCGCGTTGCCGTTGCCCGCGCCGTCTTCAGCGCTGTCGGCGGGCAGCTCGACGGAGACGGTTCCGTCGGCCGCGGGCGTGATCGTGACCGTGTAGGCGTCGCCCGAGCCCGAAAGCCCCGAGGCCGCGCCGTTGGTCACCGAGAAGTCGCCGTCGACGAGCCCGGTGACGGATTCCGAGAAGACGACATCGAGGGTGAAGGCGCCTGAAGTCGGATCAGCGTCGCTCGTCGAGAGCGTCACTGTCGGCGCAGTCTCATCGTTCTCGATCGTGAACGTGTTCGAGATCGCATTGCCGTTGCCGGCGCCGTCCACGGCGGTGTCTGCGGGGAGCTCGACCGTGACGGTTCCGTCCGCGGCGGGCGTGATCGTGAGCGCATAGGTGTCGCCCGAACCGGTCAGGGCGCTCGCCGCGCCGTTCGTCACCGCGAAGTCGGCGTCGGCGAGGCCGGTGACGGACTCCGAGAAGACGATGTCGAGCGTGAAGGCCCCCGCGGTCGGATCGGAAGCGGAGGACGACAGCGTCACCGTGGGGGCCGTTTCATCGTTCTCGATGGAGAAGGTGTTCGAGACGCTGTTGCCGTTGCCTGCGTCGTCCGCGGCGCTGTCGGCGGGCAGCTCGACAGTAACGGTTCCGTCGCCGGCGGGCGTGATGGTGACGGCGTAGGCGTCGCCAGAGCCGGTCAAGGCGCTGGCCGCGCCATTGGTCACGGTGAAGTCCGCGGCGGCGAGGCCGGTAACCGATTCCGAGAATGCGACGTCGAGTGTGAAGGCGCCCGTCGTCGGATCGGATGCCGTCGAGGAGAGCGCCGCTGTCGGCGCGGTGTTGTCGACGCTATAGCTTTCGTTCGCGCCGGACGGTGTTCCGTTCTCAAGCGGATTGTACTGAAGGTCGCGGATGCCGTAGCCGGTGTCGATCACCGTGAGCCCCACGGTTCCGTCAAGACCGGCCAGATCGCCGCCGGAGATCGTCACGTCGTAGACGGAGTCCGAAACGCTCGAGACGCTCGCAGCGGTGGCGGTCGTGCCCGTGGCCTCGAAGTCCGCGACGTCGACCAGCTGGACGTCTTCGCTGAACGCGACTTGGAACGTCAGCGCATCGGCGTTGGTCGCTTCGTCGGTCGGCGACAGGCGCGTGACCGACAGCACGGTTGGAACCGTCGTGTCGCCGAGGCCCGTCACCGCGAAATCGTAGGCGGCCTCATCGGCGTCGTTGGTGTTGACCGTGACCGTGGCGTTGCGCGTCCCTGCGGCCGAGGGTTGGAAGATGAGCTGGAAGATCGTGCTGCCCGAGGGCGAGACGACGGTGTCGTATCCTGAAGCGGCCGTGAAGTCCCCGGCATGCGCGCCCGAGATGTCGATCGATGAAACATTGAGCGCAGCGTCGCCGGTGTTCTCGATCACGAACGAGACTTGCTTCGCCGCCGACGTCGTTACGCCGAAGGTTTCGAAGTCGGTGCCGTCGGCGACCTGCGGCGTCGTATCGCCGTCGGCGATCGATAGGCCCTGGCCGGTGACGTTGACCTCCGGCTCGCCGCCCGTCCCTTGGATCGCGAAGTCGTAGGCCGCCTCATCGAGGTCGTCGCTGTTGATCGTCACCGTGGCGGTGCGGACGCCCGTAGCGGACGGATCGAACGTGACTACGAAGCTGGTCGAACCGCTCGCAGCGACCGTAGACGCCGGCGACGTCGTCACCGAGAAGTCGGCCGCGTTCGCGCCGGTGATGCTGACCGAAGAGATGTTGAGCGGACCCGCGCCTGTGTTGGCGATCGTGAACGTGCTCGTTGCGGT
>JASFUX010000120.1:0-10043 GCA_050050115.1 Maricaulaceae bacterium
GCAGATCAATTCTCGGAAGAAGCTCCTCGGCCAGCTTCTGGCGCCGCGCCGAGAGCGGCCGGCCCGCGCCGCGGCCGTAGAGGCGGCGGTCGGGCTGTTCAGCGCCGCCCTTAGCCCGCGAGGTCTTTGAGCTGGTCGACGAGATCGGTTTTCTCCCAGGAGAAGCCGCCGTCCGCGTCAGGCTCCCGGCCGAAATGTCCATAGGCCGACGTGCGCGCGAAGATCGGCTTGTTAAGGCCGAGGTGCTCGCGAATGCCGCGTGGGCTCAAGTTCATCACCTCTTGCAGGCGCGCCTCGAGCGCCGCCTCGTCGCACTTCGCCGTGCCGTAGGCGTCGACGTAGACGCTCAAGGGCTTGGACACGCCGATCGCGTAGGAGACCTGGATGCAGACCCGCGACGCGAGGCCTGCGGCGACGACGTTCTTGGCGAGGTAGCGGCAGGCGTAGGCGGCCGAGCGGTCGACCTTGGTCGGGTCCTTGCCCGAGAAGGCGCCGCCGCCATGCGGGGCCGCGCCACCATAGGTGTCGACGATGATCTTCCGTCCGGTGAGGCCATCGTCGCCGTCCGGGCCGCCGATCACGAAGTTGCCGGTCGGATTGACGTAGAACTCGTCCTCCGGCGGCATCCAGCCCTCGGGCAGCACCTCGGCGACGATCGGGCGGACCAGCTCCCTGACGTCGGCGGGGGTAAAACCCTCTTTGTGCTGAGTGGAGACCACGACGGAGGTCGCGCGCACCGGCTTGCCGTTCTCGTATTGAAGCGTGACTTGGGATTTCGCGTCGGGCTCGAACTCGGGACGCGCGCCGGAGTGACGCGCCTCGGCCATGCGCTTGAGGATCTCGTGGCTGTACTGGATCGGCGCGGGCATCAGCACCGGCGTCTCGTCCGTGGCGTAGCCGAACATGATGCCCTGGTCGCCCGCGCCCTCGTCCTTGTTGCCCGAAGAGTCGACGCCCATGGCGATGTCGGCGGACTGCTCGTGCAGCCAGTTGTGGAAGTTCGCGTCGCGCCAGTGAAAGCCCGCCTGCTCGTAGCCGATCGACTTCACCGCTTCGCGCGCCGCCTGTTCGATCATTTCGTCGGAGATGGAGCTGGGGCCGCGCACCTCGCCGGCGAGGACGATGCGGTTGGTCGTGGTCAGCGTCTCGCAGGCGACGCGGACCGCGCGGGGGTCCATGCCGGAGTTGATCGCCTCGCGAAAATAAAGGTCGACGATCTCGTCCGAGATTCGGTCGCACACCTTGTCCGGGTGTCCCTCGGACACGCTTTCGCTGGTGAAGATATAGGAACCGCGCGCCATTCGTGTGCACCCCGCCGATATAACGATGTCCTTATATGGGCGCTAAAGAGCCCATCCCCGTCGCGCGTGCAAGAACAATTCCCGACACGCTGCAGCAGCGACGCCGGACTGCACAAAAACCGCGACGATGCAAATCGCCGCGGTTAACGACGATGGCTAGGAGTCGGCTTTTTCACCCGACAGGGTGCGCGCCAGCTCGAGCAGCTTGCGGCGCACTGACGGCTCGCGAATCCTGGCGAAAGCCGAGGCCAGGGCGACGCCTTCGGGCGAATTGATGAAATCGTCGATGAGCGGGGTCTGATCGTCTTCGGCGAAGCCGTCGGCGGCGACGGAGTCAAGTCCTTCGAAGAAAAAGCCGACCGGCACCTGGAGCACTTTGGCGACGCGATAGAGCCGGCTCGCCCCGATCCGGTTGGCCCCGCGCTCGTACTTTTGAACCTGCTGGAAGGTCACTCCGAGCTCGTCGCCAAGCTTTTCCTGGCTTAGTCCAAGAAGGAGCCGGCGCAGCCGGACGCGCGAGCCCACATGTATGTCAACAGGATTGGGCGTTCTTTCTTCGTCGCTCATTTACTCACCATACACCAAGGCGACGTTGCGCCGCGAGAGTCCGCAAAGCTCAATGGAGAACATTCTATTTCCGCAATTGAGCCGTTGAATTCCAAAAAGTAAACAGCGTTCTATCTTTTGATGTTACCGCTCAGTTATTCGCTTGTGAGGCGAATTATCGCCGTGCGGCGGTTCTTCTGCGACTCGTCAACCCGATGATCAGTCCCAGTCCAAGCAATGCGAATACTGGCGCATCGCCAATGAAGGCATAAGGCGTCGGCCCGAGCGCAGCGGGCAGGTCGCCGTCAACTACGCCTTCCTCCGTTGCGTCTAACGCCGCTTGGGTGCGACCATATGCGTCAACAATCGCAGAAACGCCGCCGCTAGCGGCCCGTGCAAGCGGCAGGCCATCCTCGATCGATCTGTATCTGGCCTGGTTGTAGAGCTGGTGCGGCCCCGGCGTGCCCTCGTACCACGCGTCGTTGGTGACGTTGACGATCCAGCCCGGCCGATCCGGTCCGCGCAGCGCGAAGCGCGGAAAGATCACCTCATAGCATATTTGCGGCGACAGCGGCGGCGCGCCTGGCGCTTCGACCGTGTCGCGGCTCGCCCCGCTTGTGTAGCCGTCAGAGAAGTCGATCAGCGCGTCGAGCCCGATTCGCCTGAGAAGCGAGGCGAATGGCGGAAACTCCCCGAATGGGACGAGCTTCACCTTATCGTAGACGCCGGCTACGACCGGAATGCCGCGGTCGATCGAGATCGCCGCAAACGAATTATAGTATCGCGGCTGAAGCGGATCGGCGAAGTCGCGGCGAACGACGCCGCTCAAGAGCACCCGATCGTCGCCGATCGTGCGCGCAATCGCGTCGAGCACCCGCGGCTCTTCGAGCAGATACATCGGCAGCGCCGACTCCGCCCAGACGACATGGGTGCGCGAGGACAACCCCTCACTCGCCGACAAGGCCAGATAGCGGTCGCGCACCATGGCGCGGTTCTCGGGCCGCCATTTCTCGCGCTGGTCGATCCCGGCCTGGACGACGCGCAGTCGCACGCCGGTGTCCTCGCCCTCGGGCGCAAGCGTCAGCCGGGCGAAGCCGAGCCCGAACATCCCGGCGAACAGGAAGAGCGAAATGACCGCCGGCGTCATCCGCGCCCCACGCCGGCGCTCGGGGCCTGCGAGCGCGGCCGGGGCCATGAAGGCGAACAGGGTCAAAAGCGTCAGCCCGTAGGCGCCGATCACCGCGGCGCTCTGCGAGACCGGCCCGCCGGCGGGCCAGACATAGCCGGCCATGTTCCAGGGAAAGCCGGTCAGCACATGTCCGCGTAGGTACTCGAAGAAGAACAGCACCGAGGCGAGCAGCGCGACGCGACGCCAATCGCGCCGCCAGAAGCCGATCGCAACCCAGGCCGCCGCCGCCCAGAACAGCGCTAAACCCGCCGGCATCGCGGTGATCGCGAACGGGATGAGGGCGGCGTACTGCTCGGGCTCGACCAGGAAGGCGCTGCCCACCCACCAGACCCCTGAGAGGAAATAACCAAAGCCCAGGCACCAGCCGCGCCAGAAGGCCGCCGCCCGCTTGGCTTTCTTCCCCGCCGCACCGTCGAGCTGCCAGACGAAGACGGTGAAAGCGATCAGCGTCAGCGGCCAAATGTGAAACGGCGCATGACCGAGTGCGCCGAGTGCGCCCACGGCGAAGGCGAGCACGCCGGCCGAGAGCCCGTTCAGGCTCGCCACGAACGCAGCGACGCCGGACAACAGCGGCGCGCCAGGCGTGCGGGCTACGGCCGCGGCTCGGCTCACTTGCCCCCGCTCCCGTTCGCGGGCGGCGGCGGGGGTTCCTTGGCGCGCGCGACCAGGCGCTTGACTCGGCGGGGATCGGCCTCGAGCACCTCGAACTCGATCCCTGCGGGATGGACGATCACCTCGCCCCGCTCAGGCACGCGCCCGGCGAGCGAGAAGACGAGGCCGCCCAGGGTGTCGACGTCCTCGACCGCTTCGGGCAGATCGAGGGTGCGGCCGGCGAGGGTTTCAAGCTCCTCGATCTCGGCGCGCGCGTCGACGACCCAGACGTTGACGCCGCGCGAGCGGATCGAGGGCGCTTCGGACTCGTCGTGCTCGTCCTCGATGTCGCCGACGATCTCTTCGACGAGATCCTCGAGCGTGACGAGCCCGTCGGTGCCGCCGAACTCGTCGACGACGATCGCCATGTGCGCGCGCCGCGTCTGCATGCGGAGCAAAAGATCCGCAGCCAGCATCGACGGCGGCGCATAGAGCGCCGGACGCATGATCGTCGACAGCACGCGCCGGTCCGCCGTCGCGATGTCGGAAGCGGCCGGAACGGATTTCGCGTCGGGCTTGGGCGCCTCGGGCGTCTCGCCACCGTTCTCGCGTGCGGCGTGATCAATATCGTCCGAGAGCTGCCGAAGCACGTCCTTGATGTGCACCACGCCCACCGGCTCGTCCAAGGTCTCGCGATAGACCGGCATGCGCGAGTGCGCCGCCTCGGCGAAAATCTTCACCAGCTCGCCCAAAGGCGTTTCGACCTCGACCGCGACGATGTCCGCGCGCGGCACCATCACGTCGTCGACCCGCAGCGCGTCAAAGCGCGCAGCATTGAGGACGCGCGCCTGCGAGGCGGCGCGGCGATTGGGATCGGCCGGCGCGGCGCCCGCGCCGTTGACCGCGTCTTCGGCGAGTTCGGGCAGGTCCTTGGGGCGCGCGAACACGCCCTTTAGCGCCTTGAGCCAAGACGACGATGGCCCGGTGTCAGACATCCTTCTCCTCGTAGGGGTCCGGATAGCCGAGCCGTGCGAGAGATCGTGCTTCAAGCGCTTGCATAGTCAGAGCGTCATCATCGGATTGATGATCATATCCGTGCAAGTGTAAGCATCCATGAACAATCATGTGTGCGGCCCGCGCTTCGAGCGTCAGACCGGCCGCCTCAGCTTCTCTTAAAACTGTTTCATACGCCAAAATAATGTCGCCTAAAGGCGCGGGCGCTTGCGGCTGCATCTGTGGATGGACGGCGGGAAACGCAAGCACGTTGGTCGGCTTGTCGGCGTTGCGATAGGTCCGGTTGAGGGCGCGAATCTCGGCGTCGTCGGCGAAGGCGACCGCCACAGGGCGGTTCGCATCCGCGCCGATTTCCGCGTTCACCGCAGCGACCGCGCGATCGGCCAGGCCTTCGGGATCGAAATCGGCCGCGCTCCAGCCGGGCGCGGACACGACGACGCCGACGCCGGGCGCCTGCCTAACGGGGGCGTCGGCCGCACTCATCGCTTTCGCCCCCGGTCTTTATCGGACCGGCTCTTTTGCGTCATTTGGGGCGAGGCGTCTTTTTCGTAAGCCTCGACGATGCGGCCGACGAGGGCGTGGCGGACGACGTCCTTGCGCGTGAAGTGGATCGCCCGCACGCCCTCGACTCCGTCAAGAACGCCCAGCGCGTGCGCCAGTCCCGAGGTCTCCCCGGCTTTGAGGTCGACCTGGCTCGGATCGCCGGTGACCACCATGCGGCTGCCCTCGCCCAGGCGGGTCAGCACCATCAGCATCTGGCTCACGGTGGCGTTCTGCGCCTCGTCGACGATGACGAAGGCGTTCGACAGCGTGCGTCCGCGCATGAACGCCAGCGGCGCGACCTCGATCCGCCCCTCAGCGCGGCGCTTCTCGACCGTCTCCTGGCCGAGCGTCTCGCGCAGCGCGTCCCAGATCGGCAGCATATAGGGGTCGACCTTTTCGTAGAGGTCGCCGGGCAGGAAGCCGAGCTGCTCGCCCGCCTCGACCGCCGGGCGCGCGATGATCAGCCGCTCGACCATGCGCCGCGCCAGCGCCGCGGCGCCCTGTGCGACGGCGAGGAAGGTCTTGCCCGTGCCCGCCGGTCCGACGCCGAAGATCAGCTCCGCCTTGGGGTCGTTGAGCGCGCGCACGTACTCGCCCTGCATCGGCGTGCGGCCTTTGAAGCTCTTGCGCGGAGAGACGTGGATGACGTCGTCCGCGCCGGCCGGAGCGCCGCCGGGGACCGCGTCGTACATCAGCGCGGCGCGCACTTCGGACTCGCCGACCAGCTCATCCTTCGACAGACGATCGCACAGCGCCTCTATGACGCGCTTGGCCTGGTCACGTGCCGCAGGCTCTCCGTGTACGGTCACCGCGCCACCCGGCGCGGCGAGGTCGACCTCGAGCGCGTCTTCGATCAGCGCGAGGTGCGCGTCGTTGGGCCCCGCGAGCCGGCGCAGCATGTCCGGATCGTCGATGTGGATGGTTTCGGCGCCGACCTTCCTGCCGCCCCCGGCCGAGCGCCCGCCGCGGCTCACGCGGCGCTCTCAGCTGTCGCGCCCTCAGCGGAGGAAGCGGCGAGATCGGCCAGCCGGCCGGTCAGGGAATTGCGGGTCGCGCCGGTCACCTCGACCGCCGCGATCTCGCCGAGCAGCTCGTCAGGCGCCTCGACATGGACCGCCTGTAGATACGGGCTTCGGCCGTGCAGCTGGCCTTTATCCTTGCCCGAGCGCTCGAACAATACCGGCAAGGTCCGGCCGATCTGCGCTGCATTGAACGCGCGCTGGCTCTGATCGAGCACCTCCTGCAGCGCGGCGAGGCGGGCGGCCTTCACGTCTTCGGGAACTTGGCGCGGCAGGGCCGCTGCAGGCGTGCCGGGACGCGGGGAATACTTGAACGAATAGGCCTGGGCGTAGCCGACGCGCGCGGCGAGATCGAGCGTCTGCTGAAAGTCCTCATCGGTCTCGCCGGGGAAGCCGACGATGAAGTCGCCCGAGACGGCGACGTCGGATCGCGCAGCGCGCACCTTGTCGATCACCGCCTCGTACTCGGTCGCCGTATGGCGGCGGTTCATCGCCGCGAGGATGCGGTCCGAACCCGACTGCACCGGCAGATGCAGATAAGGCATCAGCTTGGGCTCACCGGCGAAAGCGGCGATGAGCCCGTCGTTCATGTCGCGCGGATGGCTCGTGGTGAAGCGGATCCGATCAAGCCGGTCGATCTGCGCCAGATGACGCACCAGCTGCGCGAGATCCCAAGCTTGACCATCCGGTCCGGCGCCATTGAACGCATTGACATTCTGCCCGAGCAGAGTGACCTCGCGCACGCCGTGGCGGACCAGCGCGCGCACTTCTTCGGTGATCTGATCGACAGGTCGCGACCATTCGGCGCCGCGCGTGTAAGGCACGACGCAGAAGGTGCAGAACTTGTCGCATCCCTCCTGCACCGTGACGAAGGCCGTCGGACCGTCGGCGGCGCGAGCCGCGCCCAAGCGATCGAACTTCTCGACCGGCGCGAAGTCGGCGGCGAGGCGCTCGCCGGTCGCGCGGTGCGCTTTGGAGATGAGCTCCGGCAAGCGGTGATAGCTCTGCGGGCCGAGCACCAGATCGACCACCGGCGCGCGGCGCATGATCTCCTCGCCTTCGGCCTGGGCGACGCAGCCGGCGACGGCGACGGTCATCTGCCCGCCCGCCTCGGCGCGCGCGTCTTTCAACGGCTTCAAGCGTCCAAGCTCGGAGTAGACCTTCTCGGCGGCCTTCTCGCGGATGTGGCAGGTGTTCAGGATGACGAGGTCCGCGCCTTCGGGCGCTTCGACCGCCTCATAGCCCAGGGGCGCGAGCACGTCGGTCATGCGCGCCGAGTCGTAGACGTTCATTTGGCAGCCGTAGGTCCGGATGAAGAGGCGGCGCTTGACGGCGGGCTCGGTGCGCGCGGGCGCGTGTGTCATGCGGCGTGGCTCGATCGGACGCAGCGCGTCGATCCTCTCAATCTCAAAGGACCCTTATGGGCCCAAGGTTTATGAGGAAATCGGCCCGGCCTGGCAAGGCCGCGGCGCTCCGCTATTCGCGTCGGCCGACATGGGTGACGGCGCCGATGCGCTGAAGATCCTCGAGCGGGATAAAGTAGAGATCCTCGGGCGGCGTTTGGTTGCAGACCGCAAGCACCTCCCGATAGGTCGCCGCGCCGCCGCGGGCGGGGAAGATCGTGGGAAACGCTCCGAATTCGCCGACCGACTCCCCGGTGATCATGTCCGCCGGCTGGTGGCAGCCGATCGCCGCGCGCGGGCTGGCGATCCGGCGGCGGCCCGCGACCAGCACGGTCAGGCAGGCGCTGGCGCACAGGGCGCGCACCTCGACGTCGAGATCGTAGGCCTTGACCAGCGCCGCGATCTGCCGCGCCGCATCGAGCCGGCCGCCGGGACTGTCGATCGCCAGGGCGGCGATCTTGGAATCTTCGTCGAGCTCCTGTGCGATCCGCCGCGCGAGCCCCGGCGTGATGTCGCCCGCGACGCGGAGCGTGTCCTCATCGACCCGGACAGCCCACAGGCCGCGCGCCGCAGTGAGCCCGAAGGCTTCGAACACCGGCTCGCCGTCGGCGATCATGTAGGTCGCACGGCCGGACCAGACCGCGGCCGAGCCGGCGATGGCGATCGCGATCAGCAGCTCGTCGCGTCCGAAGCGGCGCGCACCGCCCGGCTCGCGGCCGCCCCGGGCGAACGACGCGACAGCGCCGATCACGAACCAGACGCTCGAAACGAACAGCCCCGCGACGAGAATAAGTGAAGCGACCGTCGCCCACTCGGGCGGCGCGCGCAGATCGACGCCGGTCAGCTGGAGGACGCCGGCGAGCAGCAATGTCGAAACGATGAAGCCGCCGGCGATGGCGAGCAGCAGCCCGCCGGCCTCGCGCGGCGTGTTCGCGCCGGTCACATGGCGCAGAAACAGCCGCAACGGCGGCTAGCCCTCTTTCTTGTCGATCGGCACGCCGTAAAGCTCGAGCCGATGGTCGACGAGCTTGAAACCAAGCTCCTTGGCCACCCGTTCCTGGAGACGCTCGATCTCTTCGTTGACGAACTCGACCACCTCTCCGGTCTTGATGTTGACGAGGTGATCGTGGTGCTCGTCGGGGACTTCCTCGTAGCGCGCGCGGCCGTCACGGAAGTCGTGCCGCTCGATGATCCCCGCGTCCTCGAACAGGCGCATCGTCCGGTAGACGGTCGCCAGCGAGATGCGCGCGTCGATCTCGGATGCGCGACGGTGCAGCTCTTCGGCGTCGGGGTGATCCTCCGCTTCCGAGAGCACGCGGGCGATGACGCGCCGCTGGTCGGTCATCCGCAGGCGCTTTTCTTCGCAAAGCTGCTCAAGCCGGTGCGGCATCGTTCTTCTCTCTGTTCTTTCCCGCTTGCGCGGTCACAGGATGATTCTTGACCAAATCAGTAGGTTAAGTCCACCGCTCTTACGGCGCTGCATCAAAGGAATTCTCGTCGCGCGCGTCGTCGCTCGGCGCAAGCGCGCGCTCAAGCACGAGTGCGTCCGAGCCGTCGCCGTAGTAGCCGCGGCGCACGCCGGCCTTGGCGAAGCCCGCTCGGAGGTAAAGCGTCTGCGCCGCAGCATTGTCGACCGAGACCTCCAAATGCACCGAACGCGCGCCCGCTGCGAAGGCGGCTGCGAGCGTTCGATCGAGCAGCGCACGTCCGAGCCCGCGGCGCCGGGCGGCGGCGAGCACGCCGATCGAGATGATCTCCGCCTCCCCGGCGATGGCGCGGGCGAGCGCGTAGCCGACGTCCTCCTCGTCCTCGACGGCGAGGACGGCGATCGTGCCGGGCAGATGGATGATCGAGGCGAAGAACTGCGGCCCCCAAGGCTTATCGCGCGGCTGGTCGAACGCCGCGGCCTGAAGGCGCGCCAGCCGATAGGCCGCCGAGGCGCCGACGGTGAAGATCTCGCGGCTTCCGTTCGGCCCGGATCGGTCTGCGGTCGTCATTGCACGGTCGTTTCAGTGACGGGATCGCGCCCACCAGGCAACTTGGCGTCGGGCGGTCGGTGATAGAAGGCGCGCGCCGGCGCAGCTTCAGCATCGGCCGACGCGCCAAGATCGGCGAGCGCCGCCATGTCGAACGTCGCAACATCGACATCAACGCGACCCGGTCCGGCGAGCATCGCTGCGCCCGTTCCCGCAAGCTTCGCCGTCTCGCCGCCGCGCAGCGCGTCGATGGCGGCTGCAGCTTCGGCGATCGGCGCGAGCGTCGGTTCATTTGCAGGCGCGCCGTCGCGATAGGTGCGCCAGACGACTTCGCCGCGTTTAGCGTCGTGGACGACGATCAGAAGTTCGTGAGCGCCCACGCTCGCCGCGAGCGCATCGAGGCACGAAATCCCGACCGCCGGCACGCCGAGCGCCAAAGCCAGACCGCGCGCGAAAGCGAC
>JASFUX010000121.1:0-10005 GCA_050050115.1 Maricaulaceae bacterium
GACTACAAATCGGTGCGGACGCTGTTTGACGGTTCTCGAGCGAACGGAACGATCGATGAGATCCGCCACGGTTTCTCCGGCAACGGACAGGTCATCTCGCTGCGCGTGGCAGGGGCGTTCTAGGAGGCGGGATTGGTCCCGAAGCACGCTTTCGCGCGCCCCGGGGCCATCCTTCACCCTTTTACACACACCACCTGCTTCAAGGTGTGCACCACCTCGACGAGGTCGGACTGGGCCGCCATCACGGCGTCGATGTCCTTGTAGGCGCCGGGCGTTTCATCGATCACGCCCTTGTCCTTCCGGCACTCGACGCCCTCGGTCGCGGCCTTGTGGTCGGCAAGGGTGAAGCTCGCCTTCGCCGCCGTCCGCGACATCTTCCGGCCCGCGCCGTGGCTGCACGAGCAGAACGACTCTGCCGAGCCCTTCCCGCGGACGATGAACGACTTTGCGCCCATCGAGCCCGGGATGATGCCCAGCTCGTCTTCGCCGGCGCGCACCGCGCCCTTGCGGGTCACCCACACGTCGGCGTCGAAGTGCCGCTCACGGACCACGTAGTTGTGGTGGCAATTGACCGCCGCCTTATCGAGCTTGAAGCGCGGCAGATGCTCGCGCAGAGCTTTCAAGGTGCGGTCCATCATCACCTCGCGGTTTTCCCGGGCGTAGTCCTGCGCCCATCCGACCGCGTTCACGTAGTCGTCGAACAGCTCCTCGCCCTCGAGGAAGAAGGCGAGATCGCGATCCGGCACGTGGAAGTCGAGCACGCGCTTGGCCAACTCTTCACGAGCACGCTCGATGAAGTACTGACCGATGCGGTTGCCCGATCCGCGGCTGCCAGAGTGCAGCATCACCCACACCCGGTCCTCTTCATCCAGACAAAGCTCGATGAAGTGGTTGCCGCCGCCCAAGGTCGCCAGCTGGTTTTGCTGCGACTTGGCCGACGCCTTCGGGTGCTTGTCGATGATCGCCCGGTAGCGATCGTCGAGACCGGAGTCGCGGTAGGCGCTCGAGACCGAGTTCGGCGTCTCGCGGTGGTTGCCGCGATTGCCGTTGCCGACGGGCACCGCGCGTTCGATCGCGTCGCGGATCTTACCGAGCGAGTCCGGCAGGTCGTTCGCCGTCAGCGAGGTGCGCGCCGCCATCATGCCGCACCCGATGTCCACGCCGACCGCCGCCGGAATGATCGCGCCCTTGGTCGGGATCACCGAACCGACGGTCGCGCCCCGTCCAAGGTGCACGTCGGGCATCGCCGCGACGTGTCCGTGTACGAACGGCAGCCCCGCGATGTTGCGCAGCTGCTCGACGGCGGAGTCTTCCACCGGCACGCCCTTCACCCAGGCCTTGATCACGCCGGAGTGGGTTTCGATCGCTTCGTAAGTCATTGTTCTCACTCACGTTTGCGGACGCACGTCCGCCTGCTGAGACGTCGAGCGACGTCACAGCCTATCACTCTCTAAAAGTAGTCGTCGCGGTTCGAGCCGTCGTAGCGGCCGCTCTTAAGGCGGCGCCGCTTGAAAGCTCTTCATCGAGCCGCACGGACAGGGATCGTTGCGGCCGAGCTTTTCAAGAAGTTCGACCTCACCGCCCTTGATCGTGCGGAGCCCGCGCTTAGCGCGTGTTTCTGAGGGAAAGCCGCGTCTGCGCTTGGACATCGTCTCGCATGAAGGCGACTCGAAAGGAGACGCGTTCATCTGCGTTGCGATACTTCGGCATGCCGATCTCCTTTCATGTCCGGCGTTTGCGGAGGCGGGCTTATGACGCGCGTTTGCGGCGAGGTCAAGGCGGAAGTTTACGCACGCTCGCGAACTTCGTCGCCAATCGCGGCGATCAGCTTATCCAAATCATCTGTAGAGATCGTATATGCCGGCGTCAGGTAGATGACGTTCCCGAGCGGCCTGATGAAGACGCCGCGATCGATAAACCGCGCCCGCGCCGCTTCGAGGTCGCCGAGCTCTTCAAGCTCCACCGCGCCGACCGCGCCGCGCACGCGGATGTCGACGACGCCCGGCGCGTCGCGAAGCGCTTCGAGCCCGTCGCGCAAGCGCGTCTCAATCGCTCTGACCTGCGCGAGCCGATTCTCGGTCTCAAAGAGATCCAGCGAAGCCAGCGCGATCGCGCAGCCGAGCGCATGGCCGGTGTAGGTCGGCCCATGCATCAAGCAATGTTCCGGACTGTCGTCCCAGAACGCAGCGAACACGTCGCGCGTGGCGATGGTCGCAGCGAGCGGCGCAACGCCGCCCGTGAGCGCCTTCGACAGCGTCATGATGTCGGGCGTCATCCCCGCCGCCTCGGCGGCGAACATAGAGCCAGTGCGGCCGATCCCGGTGAAGATCTCGTCGTAGATCAACAGCGCGCCGTGGGTGTCGCAAATCTCGCGCAGAGTTTGGAGCGCGCTCGGATCATGCATGCGCATGCCGCCAGCGCCCTGGATCAGCGGCTCGATCATGATCGCGGCGACGTCGCCCGCTTCGTCGACGAGCCGGTCGAGTTCGGCGGCGCGTTCCGGCGTGTCGGGCAGGCGGGCAATGTATTGTTGCGGCTGACCGCCAGCGAAGAGCGCGTGCATGCCTTCCTCCGGATCGCATACGGACATGGTCGCCAGGGTGTCGCCGTGATAGCCGCCGTAGAAAGCGACAAACTTGGTCCGTTCGGGATGACCCGTCTGCGCCTGGTGCTGAAGCGCGATCTTCATCGCCACTTCGACCGACACCGATCCGGACTCGGAGAAAAACACATGGTTGAGCCCACCCGGCGTGACGGCGGCGAGCTTCTCGGCCAACCGATACGCCGGCTCGTTCGCTAGCCCGCCCAGCATCACGTGCGGCATGACGTCGAGTTGGCGGCGCGCGGCGTCGAGGAGGGCGGGGTGGTTGTAGCCGTGCACCGCCGTCCACCAGCTGCCGATCCCGTCGACTAGCTCGCGGCCGTCCGCGAGGAGGATGCGTGAGCCGCGCGTTGCAGCGACCGGCAGCGGCGTCGGCGCGGTTTTCATTTGAGTGTAGGGCAGCCAGATGTGATCGAGACCTGACATCAGCCAGTCGGGGGAGGGCGAGGAAGATTTCTGGGACGGCATCGCTGCTCCGATCATCGCTGCGCCGATTGCCCGGGGGAACGATTGCCCGGGCGCGGCGATGTCTTTAACAAGCCGGCGGCATGGACTCACTGAACGATTTCGCCCGCGCCAAGCTTGCGCGGCTTGCAGATGCGAACCGACGCCGCGCGCTCGCGCCGACTGCGCGGGGGGAGGCCGGCGCGGTTACGCGTGACGGGCGGGCGCTGATCTCCTTCTGCTCGAACGACTATCTCGGCTTGGCGCGCGATCCGCGCGTGATCGCCGCCGCGCGCGAGGCGCTCGATCGCCACGGCGCCGGTGCGGCCGCCTCGCGGCTGGTCGACGGCGATTGCCCGGAGATCGGCCGGCTCGAAGCGTTGCTAGCCGAAGCCAAGGGAACCGAGGCGGCGGTGGTTTTTTCCTCGGGCTATGCGGCGAGCATCGGCGTCATCCCCGCGCTCGCGGGCCCGGATGACGTGATCGTGCTGGATGAGCTTTCCCACGCCTGCATGCACGCAGGGGCGAAGCTTTCAGGCGCGCAGATCTTCCGTT
The DNA here is from genome assembly GCA_050050115.1 of Maricaulaceae bacterium. Lineage (GTDB taxonomy): Bacteria > Pseudomonadota > Alphaproteobacteria > Caulobacterales > Maricaulaceae > JASFUX01. Next base: position 3,602 of record JASFUX010000121.1, read on the forward strand.
TCCGTCACAACGACCTTGATCACCTCGAAGAGCAGCTCGCGATGGCGGGCGATGCGCGGCGTAAGTTGGTGCTCGCCGAGACGGTCTATTCGATGGACGGCGATCTCGCGCTCGTGCGCGCGATGTTTGAGATCGCCGCGCGGCATGACGCCTGGCTGATCACCGACGACGCGCACGGCTTCGGCGTCGTTGCGATCGACAACCCTGCACCTGTGCAGCTCGGCACTTTGTCCAAGGCGGCGGGCGCGCAGGGCGGCTATGCGTGCATATCGGCCGAGGTGGCGGCTCTTCTGGTCAACACGGCGCGCAGCTTCATTTATTCGACCGGCCTTGCGCCGGCGAGCGCCGCCGCCGCGCGCGCCGCGGTCGAGATCATGCACGCCGAGCAGGCGCGCTCGGGCAAGGCGCGCGGATATGCGCGGCGTTTCGCGTCCGCCCTGGGTCTGCCTGCGCCAGCCGCCGCGATCGTTCCGTTGATCGTCGGCGATGAGACAGCCGCGCTGGAGGCGTCAGCGCGGCTCGAAGCGGAAGGTTTTCTGGTCACCGCGATCCGTCCGCCGAGCGTGCCGGACGGGAGCGCGCGTCTCAGGTTCACCTTCTCCGCCGCGCACGAAGACGCGGACGTCGCTCGGCTGATCGCGGCGACCGCCGCGATCCTGAACCTCGAGCCGGCGTGAGCGGGGCCTTCCTCGTCGCCGGAACCGGCACCGACGTGGGCAAGACCTACGTCGCCGCGCAGCTCATCGCGTCAGCGCGCGCTGTTGGCCGCGCGGTCGCTGTGACCAAGCCGGTGATGTCCGGCGTAGATGAAGCCGACTTGGCGGTGAGCGACGCGGGTGTGCTGCTCTCTGCGGCTGGCGTCGCGCCGACGTCCGAGGCCGTCGCCGAGGTCGCGCCCTGGCGCTTCGCCGCCGCGCTCGCGCCAACGGCGGCGGCGCGCGCCGAAGGCCGGTCGCTGGCCTATGAGCCGGTGCGGGATTTTTGCCGCGCGCGTCTGGCGCTCGACGCCGACATCCACCTCGTCGAGACAGCCGGCGGGATCATGTCGCCGATTGCGGATGGCGCGCTCTGCCTCGATCTCGCGGCTGATCTCGGCTTGCCGGTGCTGCTGGTCGCGGGCGCCTATCTCGGCGCGGTCAGCCATACACTGACGGCGATCGGCGCGATCCAAGCGCGCGGCCTCGCGGTCGCGGCTGTCGTCGTCAACGCGCACGCCGCTGACGCCATGAGCCCCGGCGATTTGATCACGGAGCTCCAACCGTTCGCGAGAGGCGTTCCGCTGTTCGAGTGGGGGCGGGACTCAAGCGCCCCGCCCGCAGGTCTAGAACAAGCCTTGTCGCAGCTTTAGTCCGCCGCGAAGCAGTAGAAGCGGCCGTCTCCGCCGGTCGAGCGCAGCGTGTCGAGCGCGCAGCCGCGCGAGTTGTGCGCCGAGTTCCAGGACGTCGGATCGTCGCCGCCGCCTTGCCGATCATGGTGCCCGACCCGCGTGACCACGCCGGTGGAGTCCTGGCCGTCCGTCCAGTTCCGGCAGGTCGCGCTCAGCACGTCCTTCTGGATGTAGAGCGTGCCGTCCGAGAAGCTGCCGGTGATGACGTCGTGCCGGTTGGGCGTGTCGCCGCGGCCGTTGAGCTGCTCGCCATGCTGGGTGAGCACGGTTTCTTTGTTGAGGTTGTTCGCACTCGGATTGTGGAGCTGAGCGAGGTTGGACGCGACCATAACGCCGTCGGCGTTGTACCAGGGGCCCGTGCCGATGCGGTTGCGCGCATGGATGGCCGGCGCGGTCAGCGTCGCCTCGGTGCTGAGATAGGCGCGCCAGTCGCGGTCGCCTGCGCCGACTTCGGCGGCCATCGAGCGGCACATGGCGTCCGCCCCGGCGAGACCGCCGAGGTTGCCGCCGTTAGGCGGGGGCGACCCGGTGACGAAGAAGCTCATCGTCGGCCCGGTCTCGACGGGCATGTCGGGCATCTCTTCTTCCGCCGTGGTCGTGCAAGACGCGGCGGCGAACGCCGCGACGAGCGCTGTGCAGGCAAGCAATCGTTTCATGTGGCTGTCTCCCGTCCCCCCAAAAGCCAGAAATAACAGCCCGCGGACGCGGGCGGGAGAAACCCTGGGCGCCCGCGGGGGAGGAGTCAAATCAAAGCGATGGCGCTCGACCAAGCCAAGACGGGACGTTCCCAGAACGGCGGAACCGCACTAGCGTTGCCCAATGCGTTACCTTCCTTTCGCGATCATCGTCGTGCTCACCATCGTCTTGTGCATCCTCGCGTCGCTGGACGCGCGGTGGCTGTGGCTGGCGCTGCCGGGTTCGGTGCTGACCGGCTTCGGCGTCATCGACGTCGTCCAGCGCGAGCATACGCTGTGGCGCAACTATCCGGTCGCCGGACGCGTCCGCTGGCTGGCCGAGGCGTTGCGCCCGTTCGTCCAGCAATACTTCATCGAGAGCGTCACCGACGGTCGGCCGTTCAACCGCGAGGACCGCTCGCTGGTCTACCGCCGCGCCAAGGACGTTTCCTCGGTCGAGCCGTTCGGCTCCCACATCGACGTCGACGGTGAACGACACGAGTGGATCGCCCAGTCGATCGCCGCCAAGCCTCCCGCGGAGCCGCCGTTGCGCATCGAAGTCGGCGCCGGCCGCTGCGCCAAGCCCTACGCGGCGAGCGTGTTCAACATCTCCGCGATGAGCTTCGGCAGCCTCGGCGGCCGCGCGATCGAGGCGTTGAACCGCGGCGCGGCGGCGGGCGGCTTTTATCACGATACCGGGGAGGGGGCTGTCTCGCCCTACCATCGCGCAGGCGGCGGCGATCTCGTCTGGGAACTGGGCTCGGGTTACTTCGGCGCGCGCGCCGCCGACGGTCGGTTCGACTCCGAGCGGTTCAAGGATCTCGCCGCGATCGAGCAGATCAAGATGATTGAAGTGAAGCTTAGCCAAGGGGCCAAGCCGGGGCACGGCGGCATCCTGCCAGCCTCGAAGATCACGCCGGAGATCGCCGCGACGCGCGGGATCGCGATAGGCGCCGATTGCGTTTCGCCGCCGGCCCACACTGCGTTCTCAACGCCGATCGAGCTGGTGGCCTTCGTAGAGCAGCTGCGCGAGCTGTCGGGCGGCAAGCCCGTGGGGATCAAGCTGTGCATCGGCCATGCGTGGGAGCTGCTCGCCATCGTTAAGGCGATGCTCGCGACCGGCGGGCGGATCGACTACGTGGTCGTCGACGGCGCCGAGGGCGGGACCGGCGCCGCGCCGGTGGAGTTTCAGGACCACGTCGGCGCGCCGCTGCGCGAGGGCTTGCTCCTCACACGGAACGCGTTGGTTGGCGCCGGGCTCGCCGACGAGGTGCGGCTGGCCGCGAGCGGCAAGATCATTTCCGGCTTTCAGCTCGCTGCGGCGATGGCGCTCGGTGCGGACTGGTGCAACGCGGCGCGCGGCTTCATGTTCGCGCTCGGCTGCGTGCAATCCTTGCAGTGCCACACCAACAAATGTCCAACCGGCGTGGCGACCCAGGACCTCTCGCGCCAGCGTGGTCTCGACGTCGCCGACAAGGCCGCGCGCGTCGCCAGCTTCCATCGCAACACCGTGCATGCGCTGGCCGAGGTCGTCGGCGCCGCGGGGCTCGCGCATCCATCGGAGCTGACGCCGGACCATCTCTTGAAGCAGATTTCATCAGCCGAGGCGCGTCCGGCGAGCGAAGTCTACGACCTGCTCGCACCCGGCGCGCTGATCGAGGATCCGGTAGCCACGCCGCTGGCCGCTGACTGGGCGCGCGCGCAAGCGGAGAGCTTTGCTGCGGCGCAATGATCCGCGTCGGTCCTCGTCCGCACATTGACCCTCGCGCGGGGTCAGCTTAGTCGCTTCATCTCGCCTCGCCTTTGGAGTTCGCCCATGACCGACCTCAGCGTCCTCGCCGCCGCGGCCAAGGCTTGGCCGTTCGAGCAAGCGCGGCTGGTCGAGGCGCGGGTGAAGAAGCACGGGTTCTCCGGCGGCGCCGTGATCTTCGAGACGGGCTACGGCCCCTCGGGGCTGCCGCACATCGGCACCTTCGGCGAGGTGGTCCGCACCATGATGGTCAAGCACGCCTTCGAGGTGCTGACCGAGAATGCTTATCCGACGCGGCTGATCTGCTTCTCCGACGACATGGACGGCTTCCGCAAGGTGCCGACCAATCTGCCCAATCAAGAGATGCTCGCCGAGCACCTGGGCAAGCCCCTGACTGCCGTGCCCGATCCGTTCGGCGAATACGAAGGCTTCGCGCAGCACAACAATGCGCGGCTTATGGCCTTCCTCGACTCGTTCGGGTTCGAGTACGAGTTCCTGTCGTCGACGGAGCAATACACCTCCGGCGTCTTTGACGAGACGCTGCTGACGATGCTCGAGCGCTTCGATCAGGTGATGGAGATCATGCTGCCGACGCTCGGGCCCGAGCGGCGCGAGACTTATTCGCCGTTCCTGCCGGTCAGCCCGAAGAGCGGCAAGGTGCTCCAGGTTCCCACGCTCGAGCGCGACGTGAAAAAGGGAACGATCGTCTTTGAGGACGAGGATGGCTCGAAGACGGAAGTCCCGGTCACAGGCGGCTGCGTCAAGGTGCAGTGGAAGCCTGACTGGGCGCTGCGTTGGACGGCGCTCGGCGTCGACTACGAGATGGCGGGCAAGGATCTGATCGACTCGATCAAGGTGTCCTCGAAGATCTGCCGCGTGCTTGGCGGTCAGCCGCCAGAGGGGTTCAACTACGAGCTGTTCCTCGATGAGAAGGGCGAGAAGATCTCCAAGTCCAAGGGCAACGGCATCGCCGTGGAGGACTGGCTCAAGTACGCCACGCCGGAGTCGCTGTCGCTGTTCAACTTCCAGAAGCCGAAGACGGCGAAGAAGCTCTACTTCGACGTGATCCCCAAGGCGGTCGACGAGTACCTCCAGCACCTCGCCGCCTATGAGAAGCAGAACGCGGCCGAGCAGCTGGAAAACCCCGTCTGGCACATACACTCGGGCGAGCCGCCCCAGCACGACGTTCCGATCTCCTTCGCGCTGATGCTCAACCTCGCGTCGGCCGCGAGCGCGCATGACAAGACGGCGCTCTGGGGCTTCATCTCGCGCTACGTCGAAGGCGCGACGCCGGAAAACCATCCGCTGATCGACAAGCTCGCCGGATACGCGGTCGCCTACTACGAAGACTTCGTCCTGCCGCAAAAGCAGTTCCGCTCGCCGAGCGAGAAGGAGCGCGCGGCGATGGCCGACCTGCGCGGTCGGCTCGCCGCGCTCGATCCTGAGACGCGCGACGGCGAGGCGATCCAGGCCGAGGTCTATGCGGTCGGCAAGGAACACGAGTTCGAGCCGCTGCGCGATTGGTTCAAGGCGCTTTACGAAGTGCTGCTGGGTCAGACGCAAGGCCCGCGCTTCGGCTCGTTCGCGGCGATCTATGGGTTGCCCGAAACAATCGCGCTGATCGACAAGGCTCTCTCCGGCGAGCTGGCCGCGGCGGAGTAGCCTCTGCTTCACACTGCAGGCGGCTGATCACGAATCTGCGCGCCCGCTGCGCGGCGCGGCCGTTCGCGCTAGAGTGGCGCATGATCCGCCGGTTCCTCATGGTGCTCAGTGTGATCGCCGGGTTCGTCTCCGCCGCGCCGGCCGCGGCGCAAAGCGCCGTCTCGGCCGACGCCGCGGCGCGCGCGCTTTACCGCGCCGGCGCCTACGTCGAGGCCGCGGAGATGTCCGCGCAGGGCGCCTCGGCCGACGCCAAGGCGTTCGCCGCGAAGTCCTACGCCGCCGCGGCGGTTCTGGCTGACGACTTCGATCGCGCCAACGCGCTGGCCGACGCGGCGCTGGCCCAGGCGAGCGAGGCGGTCAATGCCGATCCGGACGATGTCGAAGCACGGCTGCAGCTCACCGTCGCGCTCTGGCTCGACGGTCGGCGGCGGGGCGATCTCGACGCCTACTTCCGCGGCATCCCGCAGCGCAGCCGGGCGGTCATCGAGGGCGTGCTCGCCGATGCGCCCTCTGATGCGTCCGGCGACGTGTCCGGTGAGGCCTGGGCGCATTCGCTCCTCGGCGCCTGGCACTTCGAGGCGGTCCGGCGGGGCGGCGGCTGGGCGCGCCGCACGCTCGGCGCCGATCTCGCCGAAGGCGCAGAGGCCTTCGAACTGGCCATGTCGCTCGCCCCGGACGATCCGGTGATCGCCGTACAATGCGGCGTGTCCTACCTGGCGCTCGATCCCGAGCTTTATGCAGAGCCCGCCCGCGCGGCGTTCGAGCGCGCGCTGGCGGTCGTTCCGCGCGATGATTTCGAGGCCGCCTTGCAGGCGCGCGCCCGCGTCGCGCTCGACTTGATGGCCCAAGGCGAGATGGACGCCCTCGCCGCGCGCGTCGACTTCTGGGTGTCGGGCCCAGCCGAGTCCGAAGACCGCGCCGCGCGGCGACC
>JASFUX010000122.1:0-9884 GCA_050050115.1 Maricaulaceae bacterium
GCGGGCGAAATCAGCATTTCCTGCAGGAAGTCGTCGATCACATCGACGGTGGTGGAGAGGTAGGCAGGGTCAAACGGAGCGTAGGTCTCCGTGATGCTCATCCCGCCCTACTGACCGGCCCCATGCACGCAGCCGGGTTCTATGTAACCGCCAAGGTGCACCCTGGCGGCTTCATCCTTCGCATCTTCCCGAGATTTCAGTTCGTGCACTGACCCGTGCGCCGATCGTTGCGCGACCAGTCGCGATATCCGATTTGACGGTCGCTCAACCGACATCGAGGCCAACGAGAACGAGCCTCAATCGTCGCCATGAAACGTCCGCGCTCGATAATGATTGAAAATGACGTTTTATGCTATAGTACTGATCGCTCGTATTGGCCTGGGCCGATAAATCAGACTTGGACCGCGCGGCTCAGCGGTCCTGCTGAGGCGCCACATCGAAACGTGTGGGAGGGGAGGAATATGTTTCTGGATCTGAAACGCAGTGTTTGGCGCGCCCCGCGCGCCGCGTCTCGTCCCGTCGCGGTCATTCTGGCGTCTTCGGCTCTGGTCGCCTGCGCGACCGATGGGGGGGAGTTTGGCGAGCAACGATGGCTCAACCCTGCGCTCGACCCTGATCGTCGCGCCGAGCTGGTGATCGCCGAGATGACGCTCGATGAGAAGATTGCGCTGCTGCACGGGCCTATGGCGCTGCCGTTCGGCCCGGACGCCGATCCGCTACCGCGCGATGCGATCCCAGCTGCGGGCTACTTCCCCGGCAATGCGCGCCTTGGTTTGCCGCCGCTGCGCGAGACGACGCTGGCATCGGCGTGACCAATCCGGGCGGCGTGCGCGAGGGCGACGGCGCGACGTCCCTGCCCTCAGGCCTCGCCGTCGCGGCGACCTGGAACCCGGACATCGCCTACGCCGGCGGCGCGGGCCGAAGCCGGCGGAGCGATCGACATGATCGGCGCCTATCGCGCCTCCCGCTGGCGCGACAGGAAGGCGCAGGATCGCCGCCCAGCTTCGCTCAATGCTGGTATTGTTTGAGCGATTTTGATAGGCCCAGGAAAAGTTCTGGCCATTGGATGATTCGCTCAATGCTCATGCATTCGACCGAACGCGAGCAGTATATTCTCGGTCTCCTGCAGGCGACGGGTTTCGTCTCGTTCCGGCAGCTGGAAAAAGAGATCGACGCGTCGCCCGCCACGCTCAGGCGCGACCTCGAGCGCATGTCGAAGAACGGCGTCATCTCGCGCGTGCGCGGCGGGGCCAAGCTGATCTCCAAGGAGGGTGCGGCTCCGAACGGCGGCATGCATCTGCGCGGGGTGCCGTTCGACGAGAACGTCGCGCTGCATCGCGCTGAGAAGGAAGCTATAGGACGCGCCGCAGCCGCGCTTTGCACCTCGGGCGAAGGCGTCATGATCGACGGCGGGTCGACGACGCTGCAGATGTGCCCGCATCTCGAGGGCTTGAACCTGCAGGTGCTGACTAACTCGCTTCACATCGTCAACGCCCTGCTGCCACAGCCCGACACGCGCATCCTTGTGCCGGCCGGCTCGGTTTTCCGGGAACAGAGCATCATCCTGGCGCCGACCGGCGACGACGCCATGCCGCGTTTCCACGGCCCCAAGTTGTTCATGGGCGCCGCCTCCATCGGCGCGCAGGGCATCATGCAGGACGACATCGTGCTGGTCGCGGCCGAGCGCCGCCTGATCGAACGCGCCGAAGAGCTGATCGTGCTCGTCGACAGCTCCAAGTTCGCCGGACCGTCAGGCAGCGTCGTCTGCGGCCTGGACGAGATCTCTACGCTGATCACCGATGACGGCATTGATGCGACACATCGGCGAATGTTGGAGAAGGCCGGGATTCAGCTCATCGTCGTCAGCGTCGGCGCCGAGCGACAGCGCTAGAGCGGTTTCGCAGAAAGCGGCAACCGGTTCTCCGTTGCAGCCCCGTCAGCCGCCGCCGATCCTGGGGATCAGCACCACCTCGCTGGTCTCGCCGATCTCGACGCCGTGCGCGTCCTGATAGATCTCTCCGTCGATCGACAGCGCCATCTTTTCATCGACGAAGGCGCCGAGACCAGGAAATCGCGCGTCAAGCTCCCGGATTAAGGCGCGCACCGTGCGCGCTTCGACCTCGAACGCCGCCAGACCGCCGGTGAAGTCGCGAACATCCGCGGAGACGGTCTCGACGCGCGCCAAGAGCTCAGCCCTCCTCCATCGCAGCGAGCACGCGCGCGGGCGAGAGCGGCAAGCTCGTCATCCGCTTGCCGACAAGCGTGCTGACTGCGTTCGAAACGGCCGCGAGCGGCGGCACGATCGGGACCTCTCCGACGCCCTTCGCGCCATAGGGATGACGCGGGTTGGGCTTGGTCTCGATCAGGATCGTGTCGATCATCGGCAGATCGGAGGCCACCGGCATCCGATAGTCGAGGAAGCCCGCGTTCTCGAGCGCGCCGTTTTCTCCGTATACATACTCCTCGTTGAGCGCCCAACCGATCCCTTGCGCGGCACCGCCCTGCAGCTGGCCTTCCACATAGGACGGGTGAATCGCGCGGCCGACGTCCTGCGCGGCGGTGTAGCGCACGATGGTCGTACGGCCGGTCTCGGGGTCGATCTCGAGGTCGCAGAGGTGAACGCCGTAGCCCGCCGCCGCGCCCTGGGCGTTGATCGAGACCTCCGCCGCGATCGGTCCGCCGGTCTGGCCCGACTTCGCCGCTAGCGCCTTGATCGACAATGGCTCGACCGTCATCGACGGATCGCGGCAGACCGCTTCGCCGTCGATCCAGTCGACGTGCGCGACGTCGCACTCCCAGGTCTCCGCGGCGCGGCGTTTGAGGTCCTCGACCACTTTTTCGGCGGCCTGCACCACGGCCATGCCGGTCGCGAACGTCACCCGGCTGCCGCCGGTCAGCATCGCGTAGCCGATCGATGCGGTGTCGGCGACCGTCGCGCGCACGCGCTCGATCGGCAGACCCAAGGTCTCGGCCGCCATCATCGCCATGGCCGCCCGCGAGCCGCCGATGTCGGGGTTGCAGGACACCACGGTGGCGCCGCCGCTCTCGTCGACGTTGACCGCGGCGGAGGATTCGCCGCCGATGTTGAACCAGAAGCCCGCCGCCACGCCGCGCGCCTGACCGTCCTTGAGCGGGCTCTGATAGTGCGGATGCGCCTTGATCGCCTCAAGCGTGTCGACCAAGGCGCATGAGCGGACAGTCGCGCCGTACACGGTCTTCGCGCCGTCCTGCACCGCGTTTTTGATGCGCAGGTCGATCGGGTCCATCTGCAGCTTGCGCGCAAGCTCGTCGATCGCGCTTTCGACCGCGAAGGCGGCCATCGGCGCGCCGGGGGCGCGGTAGGCGGCGACCTTGGGCCGGTTGGAGATCACGTCGTAGCCGGTGATCGCCAGGCTCTCGATGTCATAACAGGCGAACGCGGTCATGCAGCCCAGGCGCGCCGGCGAGCCGGGAAAAGCGCCGGCCTGATACTTGAGCGTCAGCTCCGCGCCGGTGATCCGGCCGTCCTTGGTCGCGGCGAGCTTGACGTCCATCACCGAACCCGAGGTCGGCCCGGACGCGAGGAACACCTCCTCGCGCGACATCACCAGCCGCACGGGCCGGCCGGCCGCGCGCGACAGCGCCAGCGCGACAGGCTCGAGGTAGACGGTGGTCTTGCCGCCGAAGCCGCCGCCGATCTCGGCCGGGATCACCTTGAGGTCCGAGAGCGGCATGTTGAGGATGCGCGCGCTTAAGGCGCGCACGACGAATTGGCCCTGGCTCGAAGACCAGATCACGCTCTGCCCGTCCGCGCCCCACGATGCGACGCAGGCGTGCGGCTCGATGTAGCCCTGATGAACCGCGGCCGTGTCGTAGCGTCCCTCGACCGTGACGTCGGCGCTCGCGAAAGCGGCCCCGACATCGCCGCGGCCCATCACGTATTTCGCCGCGACGTTCGAGGGCTTGTCCGGCGGCGGCGTGACTCCCTTGGTGAAGAGGTTCTCGCGCAGCAGCGGGGCGTCTTCGGCCATCGCCGCCTCGACGTCGATCACGTGCGGCAGCACCTCATAGGTCACCTCGATCAGGTCGAGCGCTTCGGCGGCGATCTCGGGCGAGGTCGCCGCGACGGCCGCGACCGCGTGGCCGACGTAGAGCACCTTGTCGTGCGCAAGACAGTTCGCCGCGATGTCTTCGATCACCGCTTCGCCTTCGCCCGCCTCGACCTGACCGGCGGCGCTCAGGTCGAACGCTTCGGCCGTGACCACCGCCTTGACGCCGGGGAGCGCTTCGGCGGCGCGCGTGTCGATTTTCAGAATGCGCGCGTGCGCATGCGGGCTGCGCTTGATCCGTCCCGTGATCATGCCCGGCAAAGCGTAGTCTGCGCCGAACATGGCGCGGCCGGTGACCTTGTCGACGCCGTCCGGACGAACCGGACGCTGGCCTACGACCTTCAACGGCTTGTCCTTGACGCTTTTTGGGGGATCCTTGAGGTCGCTCATCGTGCAATCTCCGCCTGGCGCATCTCAGCCGCCGCGTCGAGCACGGCGCGAACGACTTTGTCGTAGCCGGTGCAGCGGCACATGTTGCCCGCGAGCGCATAGCGCACTTCGGTCTCGGTGGGATCGGGGTTCCTGTCGAGCAGCGCCTTGGACGCCATCAGCAGACCCGGCGTGCAGAAACCGCACTGCAAGGCCGCGTGGTCGAGAAACTGCCGCTGCAGCGGATGCAGCGCCGCGCCCTCGGCCATGCCTTCGATGGTTTCGACGCGCCGGCCTTCGGCCTCCGGCGCCAGCATCAGGCAGGCGCAGACGAGCTCGCCGTCGACAATGACCGAGCAGGCGCCGCAGTCGCCGGTCCCGCAGCCCTCTTTGGTCCCGATCAGGCCCAGCTCGTCGCGCAGCGCGTCGAGCAGCGATTGCCCGCCGCCGCCTAGAAATTCCACCGGCTCGCCGTTGATCGTCGTCGATACGCGCAGCTTACTCATGAAGTCGTCCCGTTCATTGATCTGTTCATTGCTCTATCTCGGGCGATCGCCGCCGCGCGCCGCGCCAGAACCTTGGCCACGCGCGTGCGATAGGCGACGGTGCCGCGCTTGTCTTCGATCGGACGGCAGGCGGCCTCAACGGCCGCGTCCATCGCGGCGAGCGCGGCCTCGTCGAGCGTCGTTCCGACCAGCGCCGCGCCGGCGTCTTCGACCAGGAGCGCGGTCGGCGCGACGGCGCCAAGGCTGACGCGCGCGAAGGTGCAGACGCCGTTCGGATCAAACTCGAGGTTGACGCCTGCGCCGACCACGGCGATGTCCATCTCCGTACGCGGAATGAGACGCAGATAAGCGTCGCCCGACCGCTCCGGCCGGCGCGGCAGTGCGAAACCGACGATGATTTCATCCGACGCGAGGCTGGTGCGGCCCGGCCCGGTTTGGACGGTCTCGACCGGCGCCTGGCGCCGCCCGCCGGGCCCTTCGATAACGCAGACCGCGCCTGCGGCGATCAGCGCAGGCACGGAGTCCGCGGCCGGCGACGCGTTGGCGAGGTTGCCGCCCAGGCTCGCGCGCGCCTGGACCTGATCCGAGCCGATCAAGTTCGCCGCCTCGACGACGCCGGGCCAGGCCGCGCGCAAGCTCTCGCAGCGGCCGAGCGCGATCCCCGGCGCAGCTGCGCCGATCCAGAAGCCGGCTTCATCTTCGCGAATCTCGGCGAGTTCGGACAAGCGCTTCAAATCAATGATCAGCTTGGGCCGCAGCCGGCCGCCGCGCATCTGCACCAGAAGATCGGTGCCGCCCGCGAGAAGCTTTGCGTCTCCCCCGGCCTGGCCCAGCGCCTTAACCGCGTCCGCGACGCTCGTCGGCGCAACATAGTCTGCATCAAGCATTGGCCGTCCTTTCGGAGAGGAGACTATTCAGGATCGCCCCTGCGCGAAACCAGAGCATTCGCCAAGCAGCGCAGAGAGTGGCTAATGACCGCTTTCGGGCGCGGGTTCAATGGGGTGCGGCGGCGGCGGCTCGCTTTTCCCGCGCACCCACGTCCGACCAATCCGGCGACTGAAAAGACGATTTCTCTCAGCGCAACGTCATCACACTGGGAGGCGTTCTCGAAGCTACGGCCGATTGCGCGGCCATCCTCGCCGATCCCCCGCGCTTTGGACCGTACCTGCCTGCTACGCCCGTCCCTGCGCTCTCTTGGCGCGCGGCGCGGACGGCGGGGCTTGGCTGTCGCGGACGTCGCCGATGCAAGTGCGGACCGCTTCGGCGATGCGCGCTGCGGCGGGGGCGTCGAGGTCTTCGTGGAAGGGCAGCCCTAAGACGTGCGTCGCCAGCCGGTGCGTGACCCGCGCGGCGACGTGGGGCGCATCGGCCCAGATGGGCATTTCATGGCACGGCGTCGCCCACCATCGCCGGGCCTCGATGTTGAACTCGCGGTCAAGCCGGTCGATGAGCGTCGGCGCCGGCGCGATCGTCTCGACGTTCCAGGTCGCGCTTTGCCAGCTCTCGCCCCATCCGGCTTGAAGCGAAACGCCGGAGATCGGCGCGACCGCCGCGCGGCAGAGCCTGGCGAGGTGCGCCAGGCGCGCCGAACGCGTCTCCCACTGATCGAGCGCGGCGCAGCCGACGGCGGCGTGGTACTCGCTCATCTTAGCGTTCATCGCGAAGGCGACGGCGACGCGCTCGTCGTCGAAGGAGAAATTCGTCAGCCGGCGGATCCAGGCGACGCCGTCCTCGTCGTCCCAGAGGACGAAGCCGCCCTCCCCGACGCCGAGGTCCTTGGTCGCATGCAGGCTGACGGCGGTCGGCACGCTCGAGAGCTTGACGGTCGAAAAGGCGGCCGCCGCGTCGATCGCGACGGCGACGCCGGTCTCGGCCTTGATCGCCGCCCAGGGCGCGGGATCGAGCGGCGCGCCGAACGGCGTCACGGGAACGCACGCGGCGACGGTCTCGCCGCGTGCGCGCAGCGCCTCGATCATCGCGCGCACGGCGCTGGGCGACAGGGCCCAGCTGTCCGCCTCCACGTCGAGGAAGTAGGGGCGCAGGCCCGCCATGACCGCCGCATGCACCGTCGCGGCGAAAGTGAAGGACGGCAGCAGGCACCAGCCGCCGGGCGCAGGGCGCTGCGCGAGAAGCGCCAGCGCGACGGCGCAGGTCCCGTTCGCCACGCCGATCACCGTGCGCTCGGACGGCCCATAGCGCCGCGCCAGCCGCCCTTCGAACTCGGTCAGCAGCGGACCGTTGTTGGAGTACCAGCGGTTCGCATCGATCGCGTCGAGGTAGGGAGAGATCGCGGCGCGGTCCGGAAGCCTGGGACGCATCACCGGCAGACGCGGCGGCATGATCGTGTTCGCCTCTCAAGGCGCGACGGCCAGAGCGGCCATCTGGGCAGCCTTCAAGGCTTCGCCGCTTCGATTAACAAAAGGTAGCGGCGCCGGCCGCGCTCGCGCTCCACGTGCTTCCCAAAGCGGTGGCCAGGTGAAGCGCTCAGAGAATCAACGAGCGCACCAGCCGGGAGCGGTCGACGCCGAGGTCGAGAAACTGAGCATAGATCGCCGGGGTCGCCTGGGCGGCGGCGATCACAATCGGCAGATCACTGTCGAGCAGCGCCTGGGGCGGGTGGACTTCGCGGCCGAAGCGCCGCTTCCCGGCGCCGCCGGGCGTCGAGTCGACGAGAAAAGCCGCCTCGACGTCGCGGAAGAACGCCGTCCGGTCGAGCAGCCGGCTCGCCTGCCAGCCCGCGCCCCAGATCGCCACGGCGTCAAAAGCCGACGGATCGGCGATCGCCGTGCGCATGCCGATCGCCGCCAGCGCGCCGATGAGGCCGGCGCGCGCGCCCTCGTCGAGCTCGTCGAGACGCTGGCGCAGGAGATCGTCGAGATAGACGAGCCGGCAGCCGGCCGCATTGAGCATCCCGGAGAGCGCCGCGATCGAGACGACCGCCTCTTCGGGCACGTCGTCTCGCTTGAAGTCGCAGCTGATCTGGAAGGTGCAGCCCAGCAGCCCGTGCTCGACCGCCGAGTCGACGAAGCCGCGCACCTCTTCAAGCGACTCGTTGCCCTCGGTGAAGATGTACTTGACCGTGACGCCCGCTTCGTTCGCCTCGGCGTAGGCGCGCAGGTTCTTGAGCACCCGCTCGCGCCGCGGCTTGCCGCGCAGACGCGCGAACACCTCGTCGCTGCCTGCGTCGACGCTGGTGGTCACGGTGACCCGGTCCTTGGCCAGCAGGTCGGCGACGACCGGCGAGAAGGCGACTGCGTTCGTCAGCACGCGTTGCTTGACGCCCGGGAAGGCCTCGGCGAGGCGGGTGACCATGTCGCCAAAGCCCGGATCGGCCGTCGGTTCGCCGCCGCCCCAGACCACCCCGTCGCAACGATCGAGCGCGCCGTGCGTCGTCAGCTCGTCCAGGAAGCCGCCGACGTCGTACTTGGCGGTCTCTCCGCCGTAGTAGGTCTCGCTGCAATAGCTGCACTTCAAATTGCAGACCGAGTGGTGCTCCATCGACAGGTAGCGGATGTCGAGCGGCTCGAGCGCCGGCCAGGCCTTGAACTCGAGGAACGGGCAGCCGTCGCACGGGCTGGGCTCGCCGGCGTTGATCGCCCCGTGCAGCGCGCGCTTGGCTTCAACCAGCCGGCCATGGATGAAAGCGCGGCCCGGCTCGGCCTTGGCGTCGAGCAGCACGACGTCGCCGCGCATCTCTCCGCCCACGAAGAAGCGCTTGCAGCAGGTGCGCACCTCGTCGTGTCGCAGGAACGCCGAGTGGTGCAAATCAAAGCAGCTCCAGCTCTTCGAAGCGATGTCGTCCATGAAGGCCGCCATGGCGACCGCCCTGCCCCGCGCATCGAGCGCCGCATCGTCCATCACCGCGAACAGGTGCGAGGCGATCTGCTCGTAGACCGTCGGCCTCGCGCTGTCGGGCAGTGTGACACCGGCTTCGACCGCGCGCGCGTGAAGATGCGCGTAGAGATCGCCCGCTTCGTGAGGGCTTGCGCAGCGGCGATGGATCTCGCGCGCACGCGTGGCGACCACGCCGATCAGGCCCCGCGCATGATGCGGCGCGAGCGCGGGCCAAGTCTCGGGCTCCTGCGCCTTGATGAAGGCGGCCATCTCTTTAAAGGCGCGGAAGAAGCCGTCGATGTGGCGCGAGCTCACGGTCTCGACGATCGAGTCGGCGCGGGCGCGCTTCCAGTAGAGCGGCGCGTCGACGTAGTCGACCTTGCGCGCGCACGCATAGACCTTGAACTGAAAGTCGACGTCCTCGTGCAGACCTTCGGCGAAGCGCAGACTATTCTCTTCGATGAGGCTGCGGCGCACCGCGGAGAAGATCACCGAGCCGTCGGTGCGCAGCGCGAGGTAGTCGCGCAGGAGCGGCTCGCGACCGGCCGTCAGCCGCGCCGCGTCGCGCCGTCCGCCGCGGCGATCGAGGCTCGCGGCGTCTTCGGGATCGAACGCCCAGTTGAACGCGACGACGTCGGCGTCGGTATCGAGCTGCGCCGCCAGCGTCGCGAGCGCGTCGGGCGCAAGCCGGTCGTCGCTGTCGAGGAACAGCACCCAGTCGCCCGTCGCCGCGTCGAGCCCGGCGTTGCGCGCCGCGCCCGGCCCGCCATTGCGCGGAAGGCTCAGGACCCGCACCTCGTCCCGCCCTTCGGCCGCGGCGCGCGCGACCTGCAGGGTGTCGTCGCCAGACGCGTCGTCGATAACGATCAGCTCGACGTCGAGACCGCCGCTAAGCTGATCGAGCACGCTCGACATGCAGCCCGCCACGTAGGCGGCCGTTTCGTAAGCGGGAACAACGACGGAGATCTTCACGCTGCGGCGCTCCCGGGCGTCGTCAGGCGCGGCGCGAATCGGCGCAGCATCGCGCCGACGAATTGGCCGCGAGGATCGCCCATTCCGCCGCTCTCACAACCATGCCGCCGCAGCG
>JASFUX010000123.1:0-9881 GCA_050050115.1 Maricaulaceae bacterium
CGGTCAGGCGATCGCGGTGGACGGAGGCCTCTCCTCTTCCCACCCTGTCGCCCGACCCCAGAAAGCAGGGCAGTCGTCGAGCTAGGGACAATCTCGAAACGCGAGGCAATCCCCCTCAGTCAGCTGCGCTGACAGCTCCCCCGTGGGGGAGCAAAAATCTTCTTCTTCCCCCTCGGGGGAAGTGTCCGCGAAGCGGACGAAGGGGGATTGCCTCGCGGCTCGCAGGCGTCCCGCTCGAGGCGGAAAGAACGAACACCGTGTGCGCAAGCTGATCGGTTGTGACACATTGTAGATGACGCGCGGCGACAGACCGACGAGAGGAGAGACCATGCGGGACTACACGAAATTCTACATCAACGGCGAATGGGTCGATCCCGTCACGCCGAAGACCGGCGACGTGATCAATCCCGCCACCGAAGAGCCGGCCGGCAAGATCTCGCTCGGCTCGACGGCCGACGTCGACAAGGCGATGGCCGCCGCGCGCGCCGCCTTCCCGGCTTGGTCTACGACCTCCCGCGAAGAGCGGATCGCCTATCTCGAAAAGATCATCGAGGCGTTCAAGGCGCGCTCGGACGATCTCACCAAGGCGGTGTCCGAGGAAATGGGCTCCCCGGTCTGGTTCGCTCAGCGCGCCCAGGTCGGCGCGGGGTTGGCGCACTTCATGACCGCGCTCGAAACGTTGAAGAGCTACGAGTTCGAGCACGTGCGCAACGGCACGCTGATCCGCTACGAGCCGATCGGCGTCTGCGCGCTGATCACGCCGTGGAACTGGCCGCTCAATCAGGTGACCACGAAGGTCGCTCCCGCCCTCGCCGTGGGTTGCACGGTCGTGGTCAAGCCGGCGCAGCTTTCGCCGTTCTCGGCGCACCTCCTCGCCGAGATCATCGACGAAGCCGGTCTGCCGGCGGGCGTCTACAACTCGATCGACGGGCAAGGCTCGGTCATCGGCGCGGCGATGGCGAGCCACGCGCAAGCCGACCTCGTCTCCTTCACCGGCTCGACGAGCGCGGGCGCGTCCGTGGCGATGGCCGCCGCGCCGACGATCAAGCGCGTGTGCCAGGAGCTCGGCGGCAAATCGCCGAACATCATCCTCGAAGACGCGGACCTTGAAAAAGCGATCCCGGCGAGCGTCGGCGGCGTGATGGCGAACTCAGGTCAGTCGTGCAATGCGCCGACGCGTCTGATCGTCCCGAACTCAAAAATGAGCGAGATCCTGACGCTGGCCAAAGACGCCGCCGAGAAGACCACGGTCGGCGATCCCAACGAGAAGGTCTCCATGGGCCCGGTTGTCTCCCAGGGCCAGTGGGACATCATCCAGGGCTACATCCAGAAGGGCCTCGACGAAGGCGCCGAGTTGGTTGCGGGCGGGCTCGGCCGGCCCGACGGGCTCAACAAGGGTTACTACGTCAAGCCGACCGTGTTTGCCGGCGTGACCAACGACATGACCATTGCGCAAGAAGAGATCTTCGGCCCCGTTCTCGTCATCATCGGTTACGACACGGTCGATCAGGCGGTCGAGATCGCCAATGACACCGTGTACGGACTCTCCGGCTACATCTGGGGCGGCGACCTCGCCAACGCTCAAAACGTCGCCAGGAAGATCCGCGCCGGCCAGATCAACATCAACGGCGCGCGGCCCGACTTCATGGCGCCGTTCGGCGGCTACAAGCAGTCCGGCAACGGCCGCGAATGGGGCGATCACGCGTTCACCGAGTATCTCGAGACCAAAGCCGTGATGGGCTACGAGCCCGCGGCGTAAGCGGGACGGAAAGTAAGCCGTCCTCCCCTCGCCCCCAGTGGGGGCGAGGGGAATTGCGTTCGCGCCTATCCAGTTCCATTCCCCGCCCAGCGCCGCTAGGTTGCGGGACAACATACGCGCCAGCGCGGCGCTGACGGGTGGGGAGAGAACCATGAGCGGAACGACGCGCCTTCTGTGCGCACTCGCGGGCGCCAGCGCGCTTGTCCTGGCGGCTTGCAGCGAAACCGACGTTGAGGAAGCCGCGGCGCCGGCGGTCGAGCCTGCAGAGGTCGCGGCGGCCGAGCCTGCAGCCGAATCCGCCGCAGAACCGGCGCCGGCGCCGGAGCCGGAACCCGCCGCCTCCGAGTACGCCCAAGTCGACGGCGCGCGCATCGCCGCGGCGGACGCCGAGCCCGGCGCCTGGCTCAGCCACGGCCGGACCTATTCCGAGCAGCGCTTCTCCCCGCTCGATCAGATCAACACCGACAACGTCGATGAGCTTTCGCTCTCCTGGTTCTTCGAACTCGGCACGACCCGCGGCGTCGAAGCGACGCCGATCGTGGTCGACGGCGTGATGTATGCGACCAGCGCCTGGAGCATCGTCTATGCGCTCAACCCGCTGACCGGCGAGCTCCTCTGGGAGTACGACCCGGAAGTCCCGCGCGACTGGGGCGTTTATGCCTGCTGCGACGTGGTCAACCGCGGCGTCGCGGTGTGGGAAGGCAAGGTCTTCGTCGGCACAATCGACGGCCGACTGATCGGCCTCGACGCCGCGACCGGCGACGAGCTGTGGTCGGTCGACACCATCGCAGCCACCCCGCCCTACACCATCACCGGCGCGCCGCGGGTGGTGAACGGCAAGGTGATCATCGGCAACGGCGGCGCCGAGTACGGCGTGCGCGGCTATGTGACCGCCTACGACGCCGAGACCGGCGAGCAGGCGTGGCGCTTCTACACCGTGCCCGGCAATCCGGCCGGCGGCTTTGAAGACCCGGCGATGGAAGCGGCAGCCGCGACCTGGACGGGAGAGTGGTGGGAGTACGGCGGCGGCGGCACGGTCTGGGACTCCATGGCCTACGATCCGGAGCTGAACCTGCTCTACATCGGCGTCGGCAACGGCAGCCCGTGGAACCGCGAGATCCGCAGCCCCGAGGGCGGGGACAATCTCTATTTGTCGTCCATCGTCGCGCTTAATCCGGATACGGGCGAATACGTCTGGCACTATCAGACGACGCCCGGCGAGACCTGGGACTACACGGCGACCCAGCACATCATCGTCGCCGATCTTGAGGTAGACGGCGCAGAGCGGCGCGTGGTCATGCAGGCGCCGAAGAACGGCTTCTTCTATGTGCTCGACGCGGCGACCGGCGAATTCATCTCGGCGGACAACTATGTGCCGGTGAACTGGGCGACCGGCGTCGATCCTGAAACCGGCCGTCCGATCGAAGTTCCAGAGTCCCGCTATCTGGACAGTCCGTTCCAGTCGATCCCCGGTCCCTTGGGCGGGCACAACTGGCAGCCAATGTCGTTCAGCCCCGAGACGGGTCTGGTCTACATCTCGACCCATCAGGTGCCGTTCGACTATGCGGCCGCCGACGAGATCGACTTCGACAGCGGACGCTGGAACCTCGGGCTCGACCTGATGGCCGTGCCCTTCCCCTCGCCCGACGCGCTCGCCGCGGCGATCCGCTCGGCTCTCCAAGGCCACCTGCTCGCCTGGGATCCGGTCGCGCAGGAAGAGGCCTGGCGCATCGACCTTGGCGGACCGTGGAACGGCGGCGTTCTGTCGACCGCGGGCGGGCTCGTCTTCCAAGGCACCGCGCAGGCCGAGTTCAAGGCGTATGACGCGGCAAGCGGCGAGGCGCTCTGGTCCTTCCCGGCCCAGACCGGCGTCATCGCGCCGCCGATGACCTACGAGATCGACGGTGTGCAGTATCTGACCGTGCTCGCCGGCTACGGCGGCGCCTTTCCGTTGACGACGGCGGGCAACCTCGTCGACGAGGCGGCGCGGCCGAACCTTTCACGCGTGCTCACCTTCACGCTCGACGGCGGAACCGAGCTGCCCCCGCTCGAAACGGTCGAAGCGCGCCTGCCCGAGCCTCCGGCGATCACCGCCGGCGAGGACGTGATCGTCGCGGGCGGAACGTCGTACCAATACTATTGTTCCGTATGCCACGGTGTCTTCGCTTGGAGCGGCGGCCAGATCACCGACCTGCGCACGTCGCCGGCGCTCGCCGACGCAAACGCCTGGAAAGCCATCGTGCACGACGGCGCTGCCGCGGGGATTGGAATGGCCGCCTTCGAAGGCTACCTCGACGAAGACGAGGTCGAGGCGATCCGCCAGTACGTGATCTTCGAAGCAACGAACGCCTACGCAGCGCAGGAGGCCGCGGCGCCGTAACGGCGCTTCACTCCTCTTCGTCCTTCGGCTCAACGGCGCCGCCGAGCGACTCGGCGGCGTCGCCGTCGCGTCCCGGCACGACGTAGGCGCCCTTCATCCAGCGGCCAAGATCGACGTCGGCGCAGCGCTTCGAGCAGAAGGGCTTGAACTCGGGCGCCGTCGGTTTTTTGCAGATCGGACAAGGCATCAGAGCGGGCTCACTTCGATGTCGGGGCGCATCGGGTCATCATGCGCGACGACTTCAAAGCGCGCCCCGATACGGTCGGTCAAGGCGGCGCGCCAGGGGATGTGGTCCGCTCTGAGCCAAGCAACGACCGCGGCGGGCGCGGTCAGCTTCAGACGCGCGCCGCGATCGGCGATCGCTTCGCTCTCAAGCAGTCTGAGCGCCGCCAGCGCGATCGTCTCAGGGCTCGGCGCGCCGGTTGCTGCATCGCGCCCGATCTCGTGGATCGCCCGGCGCGTGCGCGCGACCGTCAGCTCCAAGACGCCGAAGCGGCTGACCGGCGCGAGGTCGGCTTTGACGCCTTGCGCCTCGAGCCCAGCCGCCAGCCGGTCGCGCACCACGTCGAGATCGGCTCGGCGGAACGTCGAAACGAAGTCGACCACGATGAGCCCGGACAGCCCGCGCAAGCCGACGTGGCGCGCAAGGCCCTCCGCCGCGGCGAGATTGACCCTCCGCACGGTCCGCGCCTTGTCGTCGCCCGGCCGGTCGCCGGCGTCGACGTCGACCGCTGTCAGGCCGCGGGTCGGCTCGATCGCCAGACTGCCCCCGCCCGGCAGCGCAACCTCCCGCGCGAGCGCCAGCTCCTCGGCGAGGTCCGCCATCTCGCGCGCGTCGGGACCGGTGACGGCGTCAGGAAAGGCTTCAGCCAGGCTCGGCGCGCGCGCGAGGCGTCGCGGCGCATCCCCATCCGCCGCGTCGCGGCCGTCGGGCGACCGGCGCAGTCGCGGACCCTTCCCCGGCGCAGCTTCGGCGGCGATCTCGACACGCACGGCCGCGCCCTCGTGCAGGCCCGCCGGCGTCTTGCCGGAGCGGAACGGCAAGAACCCGTCCGGCCCGAGCCCGAGACTGGCGAAGGCGCCGCCGAGCCGCGGCTCGATGCGGGTGACGCGAGCGAGGAACTGGTCGCCGGCGCGCCCAAGGGTCTCGGTTTCGCTCCAGCGCTCGACCCTCAGCTCGACCAGACCGTGCTCCGGCGACGCCGCTTCGATGGTCCGCACCAGACGCGTTTCGCCGACGGCGTCATCGCGGTAGAGAGTCATGACGGCTTCTGAAGCTGACGATAGCCCAGGCCTTCGAGCAGCGCCCAGGTCTCATAAAGAGGCAGGCCGACCACCGCCGAATAGGAGCCGGTGATCGCAATGACGAAGCGCCCGGCGAGGCCCTGGATCGCGTAGCCCCCCGCCTTGCCTTCCCATTCACCTGAGGCGAGGTAGGCGGCGACGTCGTCTTCCGAAAGCCGCTTGAACGCGACGCGCGTTTCGACGATCCGGGCCGCAGACCGCCCGTCCGGCGCCTGCGCCGCGACGCCGGTCCAGACGCGATGGCCGCGCCCCGAAAGCAGCTCAAGGAAAGCGCGCGCCTCCTCCGCCGTCTCCGGCTTGCCGAGCGTGCGCCGGCCGACCGCAACCACAGTGTCGGCCGCCAGGGTGAAGGCGCCGGACCGCGCGGCGGTCGCGCATTTCTCGCGCGCGAGCCGCAAAGCGAGGTCGCGGGGCGTTTCTTTCTTGAGCGGGGCTTCGTCGATCTCGGCCGGGACAATCTCGTCGGCGCGCACGCCGATCTGCTCGAGCAGCGCTGCGCGCCGCGGGCTGGCGCTGGCGAGGATCAGGGGCGGTCGCCCGGAAGGTGATTGGGAAGCAGAAGACGGCATCGCGTCGGAGCCGCGGCGGCCGCCGGCCGGACGGCCGGGGCGGCTACTTGAACCGGTAGGTGATGCGGCCCTTGGTCAGGTCGTAGGGCGTCATCTCGACCAGGACCTTGTCGCCGGCGAGCACGCGGATGCGGTTCTTGCGCATCTTGCCCGCCGTATGGGCGATAATCTCGTGTCCGGTTTCCTCCAGCTTCACGCGAAAAGTCGCGTTCGGGAGAAGCTCGGTCACCTCGCCCTGAAACTCCAAAAGCTCTTCTTTCGCCACGCAGCGCTGTTCCTTCTGTGGTCGGGCCGCACGCGCAAGAGCGCGCGGCGCCGCTATATAGGCCAGTTAACGTTAAAGCGCCACATGCGCCCTTTTTCGTCTTGGGGGTTGGGGGATCAGCGTTTGAATCGCTCCTTGATCTTCCGATCAAGCTCATCGCGGACCGCCCGATAGGCATTGAGGCGCTGGGTTCGCGTCTCCCCGGCGTCGGAAGGATCGGCCAGTTCCCAAAACTCGACCTCGCAGTCCCGCGTGCGCGCCAGCTCCAGCGCGCGTTCGTAGGAGGGCTCGGTCAGGGCGACGATCAGATCGAAGCTGAGATCGTCGAGCTCTTCGAAGGTGCGCGGCTCGTGCGCGGTCAGGTCCGGGCCCAGCTCGGCCATCACCTCGGTCATGAACGGGTCGGTGTAGCCCCCCGGCCAGACCCCGCAGCTGTCGACATGCACGGCCGAGAAGCGCCGCTTCATCAGCGCGGCCGCCATCGGCGAGCGGATGGTGTTGAGGTTGCAAGCGAATAACACCGAAGCGGGCGCGGAACCAGGCTCCGCGCCCCACTTTGAATCTGCGGCGCTTTGCGCCGCGGCCGGCCCTTTCGCCTTGGCGGCCTCGCTTGCGGCCTTGTCGCTTTCAGGCGGGAGTGCGTCGGTCATCTCGGCCTGTGGAGCGCGCACATGAGGGTGAACAGCCGCCGGGAGGTGTCGAAGTCCATCTCGACCTTGCCGGCGAGGCGATCGGAAAGCAGCTCCGAGCCTTCGTTGTGGAGCCCC
Organism: Maricaulaceae bacterium; assembly: GCA_050050115.1. Taxonomy (GTDB): domain Bacteria; phylum Pseudomonadota; class Alphaproteobacteria; order Caulobacterales; family Maricaulaceae; genus JASFUX01. Next base: position 7,046 of record JASFUX010000123.1, read on the forward strand.
CGCCGGCCCATGTCGACCGCCTCGATCTGCTGGGGCGTCGCGTTGCGGATGGCGTCGTAGTAGCTCTCGCAGATCAGGAAGTAGTCGCGGATGATCCGCCGGAAGGGCGACATCGACAGCCCGATGATCTTCACCGGATCGCCATCCTCGTTCGCCACGTCGAAGATCAGCCGGTTGTCCGCGGTCGAAAGCCTGACCGCGTAGGGTCCGTCGGCCGCATCGACCACCTTGAAGGCGTTCTCCTCGATGAGATCGAAGACGGCCACCCGCCGCTCATGCTCGGCGTCCGCCGACGTCGCGGCGAGCGAGGCGTCGTCGATCTCCAGCTTGGCGATGCGGTTTGAGGACTCGGACATGAAACGGGGACATGAAGCGGGGTTTTGACGGAAGCGGCTGGCGTTTTCCCTCATACCCCCCGCGGGCCCCGCGCGCCAGCCGCGCGGCGAGAGGCTGGCCGTCTCCCCGCCCTAGTAGGCGCACGCCTCGAACGCCGGCTCGACCGCCCCGCCCCACTCGCCTTTGTAGAGAGCGATCAGTTCTTCGGCCGGCGTGCGGCCGCGGGCGACGATTTCGCGCAGGCTCTTGAGGAAAAGCGTCTCGTCGTCGCCGGCGGCGCTGCGGCGGTCGCGAGCCTTGAGGCCGGCGGACGCGATCTCCAGCGCTTGCGCAGCGAGGTCCTTCATCGGCCCGATCGGCGTCGGCGTGTTCAAGCCCAGCATCGGCGCGGTGAGGCGCATCGCCTCGCGTTCGGGCGCGGTCCACGGCTTGATCAGGTCCCACGCCGCGTCGAGCGCGCTCTGATCGTAGAGCAGTCCGGTCCAGAACGCCGGCAGCGCGCAGATCCGCGCCCAGGGACCGGAGTCCGCGCCGCGGGTTTCGATGAAGCGCTTGACGCGGGCTTCGGGGAACAGCGTCGAGAGATGATCCTCCCAATCGCCCAAGCTGGGCCGCTCGCCCGGTGCGGCGGGATATCGGCCGTCAAGGAACTGCCTGAACGTGCAGCCCTGCGCATCGATGAACTGGTCGTTGCGGCGGACGAAGTACATCGGCACGTCCACCGCCCAGTCGACGTAAGCCTCGAACCCGAAGCCGTCTTCGAAAGCGAACGGCAGCATCCCGGTGCGATCGGGGTCAGTGTCGGTCCAGATGTGGGCGCGCAGCGACTGCCAGCCGTTCAAACGCCCGTCCGAGAACGGAGAATTGGCGAACAGCGCCGTGACCAACGGCTGCAGCGCCAGCGCGACGCGCAGCTTCTTGACCATGTCGGCCTCGGAGCTGAAGTCGACGTTCACCTGCACCGTCGCGGTGCGGAACATCATCTCGCGGCCGAGCCGGCCGACCTTGGCCATGTAGGCGCGCATCAGACCGTAGCGGGCCTTGGGCACGCGCGGCATGTCTTCGAGCGACCAGGTCGGCGCGAAGCCGACGCCCATGAAACCGGCGCCCAGCTCCTCGGCGATCTCGCGCAACTCGTTCAAGTGCGCGCTGGCCTCTGCGCAGGTCTGGTGCACGGTCTCGACCGGGGCGCCGGACAGCTCGAACTGCCCGCCAGGCTCGAGCGACAGCGAGGCGCCGTCGCGCTTGCAGCCGATCGGAAATCCGTCTTCCTCGACGACAGCCCACCCGAAGCGCTGAAAACCTTCGAGCATCTTGCGCACGCTGGGGCCGCCGTTCGGGTTTTCAAACGGCAGAGGCTCATGGGTCTTCAAGTTGAAGCCGAACTTCTCGTGTTCGGTCCCAATGCGCCAATCGGCGGCCGGCTTGGAGCCCGCCTCGAGCCACGCGGCGAGGTCGGCCATGGACTCTACAGGCGTGGGATCGAACGCGCCGGCTGTGGACATGCAGCGCTCCCCGTCACGGCGCTTCTCTTGGTTTACCGGAGGTAGGCGGGCGCAAAGCGAAGCGCAAGCTCTGAAGCGAGGGTTCGCGCGGTCGTTACGATCCCGCCACGGCGCTTGAACGCTCACTGTAAACTAGTTGATATCATAAACCATATGGCATAAGGTGCGCTCGTTACGGTGTGCGGACCCTTCGGAAACAGGAGCTTGAAGGATGAAGAAGATCACCCTCGTGGCGGCTGCGGCGGCCTTGATCGGCGCGCCGGCTCTGGCCCAATCGCAAGTGCTCGGCGCCTGGGACACGACCATCGAGGCCGCCGGCGGCGTGGTCTACGAGGCGACCCTGACCTTTTCGGAAACCGAGGACGGCTACGCGCTCGACTTCGACGACGCCGACCCGGAAGCCGATGCAATCGTGTCGGAGGTCAAAGATCTCGAAGTCACCGGAAACGCGTTCTCGTTCACCCGGACGCTCGAGTTGTCCGCATTTGGCGGAGATGACGTCGACGTCTATTACGAAGGCGAGGTCGAGAATGACGCGCTTACCGCCTCGGCGAGCTCCCTTTATGGCCCGGCGGACCTCTTTGCGACGCGCATTCCGGAAACGGACGAGTAGCTTTGACGAAACGAGGCGCGGTCGCCCGCGCCGGCGCGCTGACAATCTTTTAAGTCGCGCGCCGGTTCGCCTGCCAATACCCTAACAATGCTTGGGGCGTTGCTTGGAGGAGAGCATGGTCAACCGGCGGCATGGGCGCTTGTCCTTGCTTGCGCTTTCGACGGCGGCTTGGCTGACGGCCGGGCCCGCTCTGTCGGCTGAGGCCGAAGAGCAAGGGCGCTTCCATCACGTCCATCTCAACGTTTCGGACATCGAGGCGACGACGGAGTTTTATTCGAGGATCCTCGGCGTCGTGCCGGTCGACTACGCCGAGACCATTCCGGCGCTGATGGCCGAGCGCGCGTTTTTATTCCTCAACGAGGTCGAGGCGCCGATCCCGTCG
>JASFUX010000124.1:0-9766 GCA_050050115.1 Maricaulaceae bacterium
TCGAGCAGCACCCGCGGCAGCGTGTCGGAGTTGATCTCGATATCCCAACCGCCCGCGGCGCGTTCGCGCACGAACACGTCGGGCTGGATCGGCGCTGCGCCCTCTCCGCCGAAGGAAAGCCCCGGCTTGGGCGTCAGCGCGCGGATCTCGGCGATCATGTCGTCGAGGTCGGACTCATCGACCCCGCAGACGTTCTTCAGCTTGCGGTAGTCATGCTTGGCGAGCAGCTCGAGATGCTCGACGAGGGCGGCCATCGCCGGATCGTAGCGGTTGCGCTCTTTCAATTGCAGCGCCAAGCATTCCTTGATCGAACGGGCGCCGACGCCGGTTGGCTCGAACGATTGGATCAGCCCGACGACGCTTTCGATGCTCGCCGGGTCCGCGCCGAGGCGATGGGCGACGTCGGCGAGATCGCCGCGCAGATAGCCGTCGTCGTCGATGAGGTCGATCAGCGCCGCGCCGATCAGCCGGTCGGCGGGGCTGCGCGCGGCGATGGCGAGCTGGTCTTCGAGATGCTCGTGCAAGGTCTTGCCGGACGCCGCGCTGTCGAGGGCCGAGCCCTCGTCGTCGGCGAAACCGCGGCCGCCGCTCGTCCGGCTCCAGTCGATCGAACCGCCGGCCTGGGCCGCGCCCTCGCTCATCGCGTCGCCTTGACGCTCGCCGGGGCCGGCCTCGGGATTGAGGCTCTCATAGTCGGCGTCCATCGCGGCGTCGGCCCGGCCGCTGCCAGACTCGCCGTTCAGGGACAGCTCTTCAAGGCCGCCGTCGGAGTCCTTGGAGGCATCGCGATCGTCGCGATCGTCGGAGTCGCCGCGCTCGTCGGAATCGTCGCGTTGGAGCAGCGGATTGCGCTCGAGCTCGGTCTCGACGAATTCGGCCAACTCGAGGTTTGACAGTTGCAGCAGCTTGATCGCCTGCTGCAGCTGCGGGGTCATGACAAGCGACTGACCCTGCTTCAGCTGGAGCTTTTGACCAAGAGCCATTCGCGACGCCTCACATCAGTGAAAACGCTCGCCGAGATAGACGCGGCGAACGTCCGGGTCCGCCCGAACTGCTTCGGGCTCGCCCTCGAACAACACCTCACCGTCATAAATGATCGATGCGCGGTCCACGATCTCGAGGGTCTCGCGCACGTTATGATCAGTGATCAGCACGCCTATTCCTCGCCGCTTAAGATAAAGAATCAGTTCCCGAATGTCGGAAACTGCGAGCGGATCGATCCCGGCGAAGGGCTCGTCGAGCAGAATGAAGGAGGGTCCGCTGGCCAGAGCGCGGGCGATTTCGACCCGCCGGCGCTCCCCGCCCGAGAGGGACAGGGCCGGCGCGCCGCGCAGATGCTCGATATGCAGATCGGCCAGAAGCGCGTCGACGATCTCCCGGCGCCGGGTCTTGTCGCGGGTGTTGAGCTCGACAACGCTCATGACGTTGTCCTCGACCGACATGCCCCTAAAAATCGAAGCTTCTTGAGGCAGATAGCCGAGTCCCATGCGGGCGCGCTGATACATCGGCAGCCTGGTGACGTCCTGTCCATCGATCAAAATGCGCCCATAGTCGGCCGAGACGAGCCCCGTGATGATATAGAAGCACGTGGTCTTGCCCGCCCCGTTCGGTCCCAGAAGGCCGACCGTTTCGCCGCGCTTGACGCTCAGGCTCACGCCCTTGACCACCGTGCGACCGCGGTAGGACTTGCCCACCCCTTCGATCGCCAGGCCGTCAAGCGCCGGCTCGGCCGCAGGGGCGGACCTGCCCTTGCGCCTGCTACGCTTGGGTTCGAGAGAGCCCTCGATCGTCTTAAGAGATGGTTTACCCGTTCGCGCGCGCGTCACTGCCGCTCCTCGTCGTCTCGCCCGCCGGCGCCCGCGCCTTGAGCGTCTGCGTCGAACCCGACGGGCGCTTCGCCCTCGGTGCTGAGAACGCCTCGAATCCGCTCGCCCGGATCGCTCGTCAGCGCGGCGTGGCCGGATTGCGATTGAACGACGAGTCGATTGCCGGTGAGAACCGTCTCGCCCTGGATGAGAATGACCCGGCCGGTCAGCGTCACGGTGTCGGTCGCCGCGACGAACACGCCCTCGTCGCCGAGCGCGCGCTCGACAGGGGTGATGTAGGCGACCGAGCCGGTCGCCTCGATCCGCTGAACGGCGCGCGCGGCGCCAGGCGTGTCTTCGCCGAAGTAGATGTCGAGCCGATCGGCCATCAGCCGGGCCTCGCCCTGCCAAACGTTGGCGCGGCCGATCAGGCGAACGACGTTGCCCGCGGCTTCGGTGGTGTCGGCGCCGAAGGCGATGTCGCCGCTTTGTCCGGAGAACTGGGCGCAAGCCGGCGCGGCGACGAGGAGCGCCGCGGCGCCGGCGATGATCGAAACGAGAATTCTCATGGGGCGTCCGGGGGCGTCTGTGGCTGGTCTCCGTCTGGGTTCGAAGTCTCGCTCCCTCCTCCGCCGCTGTCGAGGTCTTCGACCCGTAAAACGCCGCGGACGCGGTCACTTTGTCCGCTTGCTCGGGACCGGCTCTCTCTCATCCTGTACTCGCCCGTCGCCAGGTTGGCCTCGAAGAACTCGCCGCTCAGGCGCGAGGCGCCCTGCACCAGATCGACGCGGCCGGTGATGTTGATCGTGTCGGTCTCGGCCAGGTAGACCCCTTCGTCGCCGCGCGCGGTTTCGTTCGGGGTGGAATAAGAGACCCCGCCGCGCGCGTCGATGCGGTTGATCGTCCGGGCGCCGCTTTCGTCGGGGTCGTCGAAGTGGAAGTCCATCTCGTCGGCCATCAGCCGCGCGTCGCCTTGGCTGACGATCACCGCGCCCGACCAGCGGTTGAGGTTCTCGTCGACCAGGAACTCGCTTCGATCGGCGGTGATGTAGATCGGTCCGCCGTCCGTCGCGATCTCGCCCGTGCTCTGGTTCTCGACGACGTCCGCTTGGACGGGTTCGAAATCGCCAACCGTTTCGCCGGCGATCGTCTCATCCGATTGCGCCGCGGCCTCGTCGGAAGCCTCCACGGCGGCGCCGTCCTCGCCGTCCGAGACGACGAACACGCCCTCGGTGCGGTCGGGGTAAAGCACCGCTTCAACCTGACCGATGAAGACGACGGCTTCGCCGTTGTTCTGGATCTCGAACTCGTCCGCGCGGATCGACCCGATCGGCCCTTCCCCGCGGATCGGTCGATCGCCGACGACGCGTCCCTCGTCGACGTAGACGACCGCGTTCTCGGATTCGAAGGCGTAACCGTCGGAGGTGCGGAAGGCGACGCCGTCGCGCAGCTCGAGCAGATGGGCGTCCTGGTCGTAGCGGCCGACGACCGCCTCGACCATCGAGGAGGGATTGCGCTCGCCGGTCATGTCGAGGCGCGGTGCGGCGAGCTGCATGACGTTCGAGCCGGGCTGCTCGCGTTCGGCCGAGGACGCGGTGATCTCGAACGGCGTGCCGTTGGCGTCGTAGCCCGTATAGCGGGGATTAATCACCGCTCGATCCTCGCCGCGCGCAATGTCGGGATCGATCACGGGCGGCGGCTGGATCGCGCTCATCACGATGAAGTAGCCGACCGTCGCGGCGATCCCGGCCATGCCGAGGAGCAGGCACGATTTCAAGAAGCGCATGAAGCGGGTGTGCCGACGCGCCGCGGCGAGGTTCACCTCGCGGCGCTCGATCAGGGGGCTGTCCCCGCCGCTGAAAAGCACGACGCTCGCTGTCATCGGCTTCGCCCGCCTTTCACCCTTTCTCGCCGCCCGCCACAGATTGGAAGGCCGACCGGCCCGCCGCCTATATGGGGACGCGCCCCGCGCGCCGCTATTTCATCCGTCAGTCAACGTCATGAATGCGCGAAGATGTCGACCTCCGCCCATCCGGCCAAATCCAGCGCCGCGCGCGCCGGCAGGAACTCGAACGCCGCGCGCGCCAAATCGAGCCGGCCTTCGCGCTCGAGCATGACGAGAAGCTTCTCCCTCAGCGCGTGCAAGTACAAGACGTCCGAAGCCGCGTACTGCAGCTGCGCCTCGGTGAGCTCGGGCGCGCCCCAGTCCGAGCTCTGCTGCTGCTTTGAGATGTCCACGCCGAGCAGCTCCTTGGAGAGATCCTTGAGCCCGTGCCGATCGGTGTAGGTTCGCACCAGCTTCGAGGCGATTTTGGTGCAGAAGACAGGCGATGTGGCGACGCCGAAATCCCTGAGGAACATCGCGATGTCGAACCGGGCGAAGTGGAAGATCTTCTCCACCGCCTGGTTCTCGAGCAGCGCCTGGAGGTTCGGGCAATCGTAGGCGGGCCGGTTGAGCTGAACGACGTGGGCGTCCCCGTCTCCGGCCGAGAGCTGAACGACGCAGAGCGGATCGCGGGTCAGGGACAGCCCGAGGGTCTCGGAATCCACCGCGACGCGATCGCCGAGGTCGACGTCGGCGGGCAGATCGCCTTTGTGAAGATGCACTGTCACCGGCTCGCTCCGCATCGCGACGGCGCGTCCAATGCGCACGCAAGTATCTGAGAATAAATGATTTTTTGTGTCATCTTCAGACGGCTTTTAGCAATTCGACCACCCGAGCGCAAGCGCGCCCGCGCGGCTTTTGACAAACGACGGCGCGAATTGGCGGGCGGTCGGGTTAAGGGAAGGGAAACTTTCACCGTGGGCGAACCGAGCGCACGAACGGAGCGCCCTCCGCCGATGGACTCGCTCGCAATATCTTTGGTCCAAAAAACTACGGCCCCCTGGGACAGGGAGCCGTTTTCGCGCCGCGCCCGGGAGGGATTTCCGGCTCGGCGTTCACGAGTTTTTCAGTCGCCTCCGATCGCAGGCGTTCGCTCCGCGTCTGCTGCGTTGCGATCACCCTCCCCGTTTGCTGCTGCGACTGCTTTATTTCTTTTGTTGTGAAACAAACAAATATATTTGTCGTCTGTCAATGGCTGAGTGAGGCCGCTACATACGGCGGCGCAAAGAAGCGGGAGTTCGAGGCGAACATGTCACAACAGGCGACGACGCCTTCGGTGACCACACGACGCGAAGCGGCCGACGCGCACGGCGATCGGACGGCGCGCGCGCCCGGCCGCGCCCTAAAACCACCTCAGGTCCGGACCCATCGCGAGCGCCGCGCCGAGGCGCGGCGGCGGATCCTGCAGGCCGCTTACGAGATGTCCGCACAAGGCGGGTTCGACAGCCTGACGCTCGCCGGCATCGGCGAAGCGGCCGGCTACAGCCGCGCCTTGCCCGCCCACTACTTCGGCTCGCTCGACGAACTGGTCGCCGCGTTGGCCGAAGACGTGCTCAAGGTTCACCTGAAAAACCTCAAGCAGTTGCGCGCAGGGTCCGGCGGGCTTGACGCTCTACTTGCCTCAATCACGCGGATCATCAATCAGGCGAGAGTGGAGCCCGATCGCGTGCGCGGCTTTCACGCCTTCCTGGCGGCCGCATTGACCAAGCCGCAGCTCGCGCCGACCATCAGACGTCTGAACGAAGGCTCTCTGGAATGGATCGTGGACGCCGTGAGCGAAGGCCAGGACCGCGGCGAGATCGACGCTGCTCTTGATCCGAAGCTCGAAGCGAGCTTGATCTTGGGCGGCATGCGCGGGGTCATCGCTCAATACTTCAGCGACCCGGACAACTTCCCGCTCGACGCTGCGCGCGACCGTTTCGTCGCGCAGCTGCGCGCCGCACTCTGCGCTGGCTGAGACGGCGCGCGCAGCCGTTAGATCTCGCCCCAGACCTCTTGGGCGATCTCGATGATCAACCGCAGCTTGTCCGCTTGCTGAGAAACTTCCAGCTCGTTGCCGTGCACCGTCGATGAGAAGCCGCACTGGGGCGAGAGCGCCATCTGCTCGAGCGGCATATACTCCGCCGCTTCGTTGATCCGACGCTTGACATCGTCCTTGTCTTCGAGCTCGCCGAGCTTGGTGGTCACCAGGCCAAGCACCACGGTCTTGTCCGCGGGTACGAAGCGCAACGGGCGGAAGTCGCCCGAGCGGTCGTCGTCGTACTCGAGGAAGTAGCCGTCGACCGCAAGCTCGTTGAAGAGGACCTCGGCGACCGGCTCGTAGCCGCCTTCGGCCGCCCAGGAGCTGCGGAAGTTGCCGCGGCAGAGGTGCACGCAGACGCGCATGCTGTCGGGCTTGTCGGCGATGCAAGCGTTGATCCAGCGCGCGTACATCCGCGGCAGCTCGTCCGGATCGTCGCCGCGCGCCCGGGCGCTTTCGCGCAGCGCCGGATCGCAGAGGTAGGCGAGGTTAGTGTCGTCCATCTGCAGGTAGGTGCAGCCCGCGTCCGCGAGCGAGGCGATCTCGTCGGCGTAGGCCTTGGCGACATCGGCGTAGAACTCGTCCATGTCCGGGTAGGCCGCCTCGTCGATCGCGTTCCGGCCGCCGCGGAAGTGCAGCATCGTCGGCGACGGGATCGTCACCTTCGGCGTTTGTTTGGTCACGGATTTCAGGAACTCGAAATCGGCGAGCTGGATCGGCTTGGCGTGGCGAACCTTGGATTTGACCTTCATCACCGGCGGGGCGTAGTCGAGCTCGCCGTCCTTCCTATGAAACTTCACCTGAATGCCACCCTCCTCGACCACGCCGTCGAGCTGGGTCAGGAAGTCGACGTGGAAGTAGGTGCGGCGGAACTCGCCGTCGGTAATGCCTTTGAGGCCCAGGTCCTCCTGGAACTTCACCACGCCGCGAATCGCCTCGTCCTCGACGCCGCGCAGCTCGGCCGCGTCGATCTCGCCGGCTTTGAATTTCTCCCGCGCGTCGAGGAGTTCCTTGGGCCTAAGGAAGCTGCCGACGTGGTCGGCGCGGAAGGGCGGCTTCTTGATCATTGGTCTCTCCTCGGACGAACTCAGAACGTATTGCTCGACGTTGCTTCAGGCGGCCGGTTTGACCGGCGCTTCCGCCGCGACGGCGTCGGCCGCAGCCTCGGGCAGCTTGTCGGCTTCGGTAAAGCGCAGGAACAGAAGGGCGACGGCGGCGATCGCCGAACCGGTCGCCATGAAGACGGCGACGATCGGCAGCGGCTGGCCGGCCTCGAACAGGAAGCCGGCGATCACGGGGCCGAGCGCCGCCCCGCCCCGGCCGACGCCGATAACGAAACCGGTTCCCCCGGCGCGCGCCTCGGTCGGGTAGGCGTGCGCGAAGATCGCGTAGATGCCGACGATCGCGGAGTTGGTGAAGAAGCCGACACCCGCGGCGACGGTCGACAGCTCGGTGAGGTCGGCTTGGCCCTGGCCGAAGACGACCACCATGCCCGAGGCGAACAGAAGCGCGCCGATGGTCAGCCACCTCACGCCAAAGCGCAGCGCCAGCAGGCCGATCAGCACCGCGCCGATCACCGAGCCGACGTTCGCCCAGGTCAGCACCCCGCCCGCGGCCGAGGGCGCGAAGCCCATGTCGACCACCAGCTTCGGCACCCACTTCAAGATGAAGTAGAACGTCATGATGTGCGTGAAGTAGGCGATCGACAGCAGGATCGTCGTCCGTGCGAGGCCGCCCGAAAATAGCTGCACGACTGGAATCTTCGCCGGCGAGGACGCGACCTCGCCAAGCGCCTCGACCGTGGCGTGACCCATGCGCCGCATGGTGGCGTTGATCCGTTCAAGCGCCCGCGCCGGACGACGCTGATAAAGGTGCTCGATCGACTCCGGCAGGAGGAAGAACGCCAGCGGCAGGAACGCGATCGTCGCGATCGACCCGAACAGGAACACCGCGCGCCAATCGAAGTTCGCCAGCAGCACCGAGGCGATCGAGCCGCCGATGACGATGCCTAGCGGATAGCCCGCGCCCATCAACGTGACCGACAAGCTGCGCCGACGGACGTTGGAGTACTCGGCGACCATGGCGGTGACCGAAGCGAGCATGCCGCCGATGCCGATCCCGGTGAACACGCGGAAGGCCGACAGCGTGACGACGTCGCTCGCCCGCGAGGTCAAGAACATGCCGATCGCCATGACCACGATGCACGCAAGGATGATCGGCCGCCGCCCGACCCGGTCGGCGAGCCCGCCGATCAGCACCGAGCCGAGCCCCATGCCGATCAGCTCCATCGACAAGACGAAGCCGAGCGCGGCCTGGCTGACGCCCCACTCCGCGGCGATGCCGGGCGAGGCGAAGCTGATCGCCAGCACGTCGAAGCCGTCAAGCGCGTTGAGGCCGACGCAGAGCGCGACGACGACGATCTGAAACCCGCTCATCGGCGCGCGCGCGATCAGCTGCCGCGGATCCTGGCTCATGTCGTTCCTCCCTCCCGCAAGACCTTCAGGTCTTCTTCTGTCGCGGGCCCCTATTGTTGCTAGGCGTCAAAGCTCTTTGTGACCTCCGGCGCGCCGCGCGTCTAGCTGTCGCCAAACAAAAGCTTCAACGCATTGCCTTTCAGAATCGGCTCGCGCACTTCGTCCTTAAAGCCCGCATCGCCGAACGCCTTGATCCATTTGTCGGGCGGGATCAGCGGGAAGTCCGAGCCGAACAGGAACTTGTGGCCCAGCTGCGTGTTGGCGTAGCGGGCGATCTGCGGCGGAAAGTACTTCGGGCTCCAGCCTGACAGATCGATAAATACGTTCGGCTTGTGCAGCGCCATCGACAACGCTTCGTCCGTCCACGGCCAGGACGGGTGCGCGAGGATGATCTTCATGTCAGGAAAGTCCACCGCGACGTCGTCGACCAACATCGGCTGACCGTACTTAAGGCGAATCCCGCCCCCGCCACGCATCCCGGTGCCCATGCCCGAATGGCCGGTGTGGAAGATCGCCGGCATCTTGTGCTCGGCGATCACCTCGTAGATCGGCCAGGCGACGGGATCGTACGGGTGACAGTTCTGGATCGGCGGGTGGAACTTGAAGCCCTTGACCCCGTAGTCGTTGATCATCCGCCGCGCTTCGAGCGCGCCGGCCTTGCCCTTGTGCGGATCGATCGAGGCGAAGGCCATCATGATGTCGGAGTTTTCCTGCGCCGCCTCTGCAACCTCCTCGTTGGAGATGCGGCGAATGCCGGTCCCCGACTCGCTGTCGACGGTGAACATCACGAAGCCGATCTTGCGCTCGCGATAGTAGTCGATCGTCTCTTGAATTGTCGGCCGCTTGCCTTCGGTCTTGAAGTACTTCGAGGCGGCCTCTTCGAACTCGGCCTGGATCGGATCATGCGGTTGCCGGCACGACACCTCCGCATGCGTATGGATGTCGATGGCTTCGAGATCGGCCCAGCTCATGTCGAATGCTCCGTGATGATTGCGCGCAGCTCGGCCTTCAAGACCTTGCCTGCGCCGTTGCGCGGCAACGCCTCGATGAGGCTTGCATGCTTGGGAATCTTGTATCGGGCGATCTTCCCGTCGAGGCTCGCGAGCACCGCGTTCGGATCAAGCGCGGCGCCGGGCGCGGGCACGAGGAAGAGATGGCCCACCTCGCCCCACTGCGGATCGGGCGCACCGACGACGGCGCACTCTGCGATGGCCGGATCGGCCGCGAGAACGGCCTCGATTTCGGCCGGGTAGACGTTCTCGCCGCCGGAGATGAACATGTCCTTCCGCCGGTCGACGATCCAGTGAAAGCCTTCCGCGTCGGCATGCGCGATGTCGCCGGTGCGGAACCAGCCGTCCTCGGTGAACGCCGCCGCCGTTTCTTCAGGTCGGCGCCAGTAGCTGCGGGCGATGTTCTCACCCTTCAAGAGCAGCTCGCCCGGCGCGCCCGGCAAGACGTCTTGACCGTCGGCGTCGACGATGCGCGCACGCACCCGCGGCGTCGCGACGCCGGCCGAGCCGGCGCGGGCGTAATTTTGCTCAAGACCGACCGGCATGCCGAACACAGTACCCGCCTCGCTCAT
>JASFUX010000125.1:0-9746 GCA_050050115.1 Maricaulaceae bacterium
TAATCCCAAGTGCTCCACCTCGCGGCACGCGCTCGAGCTGCTCGAAGCGCGTGGCGCTAACGTCGAGGTGGTCGAATATCTCAAGACGCCGCCGAGCCCGGCGCATCTGACGGCGATCCTCAAGAAGATGGGGGCCGGGCCTGACGCCATTTTACGCACGCGCAATGCGCCCGAGGATGCTTTGGCGGCTTGGGAGGCCGCTTCGACCAAATCAGCGAAGATCGCTGCGCTCTCGGCGCATCCGATCCTGATCGAGCGGCCGATCGTTGTCGCGGGCGAGAAGGCGGCGCTGATCCGGCCCAAGGCTGAAGCCGAGGAGATCCTGAGCGCGCTGGGCGTCTGAGCGCCCTGTCAACCGTCTGTTAACGTACAAAGCAATCGGGCATTAACTCGAACCCGCTATGGTGGTCTCAGGATAGAAAATCCAAGAGGTCGCCATGACCGTCCAAGCGGCGAACTGGATGGCTGGAGTGCTGCTCCCCGTGCTGCTTGCCGCGGGTTGCGCGGTCGACGGGCTTGCATCCTCTCGCACGATGGCCGCGCTTGACGCGGACGCCGAGCTCTGGCGATCGACCGCAGCGGGCGTGATCCGCTACCCGGCCGAGCCCCGCGGCGGCGAAGGCGTGCCTTTCGGTTACCGCGTCGACTATCGGTTGCCCACAGGGGCCGTCGTCGAATGCACCGGACGCTTTGGCCGCTACCGTTGCGCGGACGGCTGGCGGTTGGCCGAACAGACGTTCTGATCGGCGCGCGCCGGCGCCTTCCAACCTCGCACGCTCTGGACCGCGCAGCCGCGCCGTCGTAAGCCCCTGCCAGGCTTATCGGAGAGCGCACATGAGCGAGAACCAAGCCGTCGTCGTCGACGCCAGCCCGGGCGGGGTCGCTGTGGTCCTGCTCAATCGGCCTGAGCAGCACAACGCCTTCAACAATGAGATGGTCGAGGGGCTCGATGAGGCCTTCGAGACGCTGCACGGCGCCGACCATGTCCGCGTGGTGATCCTGCGCGGGTCGGGCAAGAGCTTCTCGGCGGGCGCGGACATCGAGTCCATGCGCGCCGCGGCCGGCTTCAGCATCGACGAGAACGAAGGCGACGCGCTGAGGGCGGCGCACATGTTCCAGAAGCTGCGCAACCTGCCCCAGCTCACCGTTGCCGCTGTGCACGGCGCGGCGATGGGCGGCGGCGCGGGCCTTGTCGCGGCCTGCGATGTGGGCGTCGCGCTCAAGTCGGCCAAGTTCCGCTTCTCCGAGGTCCGCCTCGGCATCATTCCGGCGATGATCTCGCCTTACGTGATCGAAGCGATCGGCCCGAAATGGGCGCGCGCGCTGTTCACCACCGGGGAAGGCTTCGACGGCGGCTATGCGGAGAAGATCGGCCTTGTTCAGTACGCCGTCGAAGACGAAAACGAGCTTGAGACAATGCTCGAAGAAGTGACCAAGCTGGCCTTCCACGCCGCGCCCGGCGCGCTCGCCGAGGCCAAGCGCCTCATCGCTGATGTCGCCGGCAAGCCGATCGACGGCGCGCTCGCGCATATGACCGCCCGGCGCATCGCCGAGCGTCGCGCCTCGGACGAGGGGCGCGAGGGCTTGGCGGCCTTCTTGGAGAAGCGTCCGCCGAGCTGGCTCAAGAACGACTGACATCGAGGCCGCGACAAGCGCACGCACCGCATGACTGACGCTCTCAAGATCGCCTCGGCCCAGTTCAACCCGATCGTCGGCGACGTCTGGGGCAACGCCGACAAGGTCCGCGAAGCGCGCGCCCAAGGCGCGGCGGCCGGCGCAGACCTGGTCGTCTGCCCCGAGCTTTGTCTCATCGGCTACCCGCCCGAAGACCTCGTCCTGAAGCCGGCGGCCGTTGACGACTGCATGAGCGAGGCAAGGCGGCTGGCGCGCGAGACCTCGGCCGAAGGCCCGGCGCTGGTCATCGGTTCGCCATGGCGGGACGGGGGCGTCTACAACGCGGTGCTGCTGCTCGACGAGGGCGAGATCAAAGCCGTGCGCGCCAAGCACGAGCTGCCCAACTACGGCGTCTTCGACGAAAAGCGCGTCTTCGCGCCAGGGCCGCTGCCCGAGCCGGTGGAGTGGCGCGGGCTCCGCCTCGGCCTGCCGGTGTGCGAGGACATTTGGTACCAGCGCGTGCCCCACGCCTTGCTCGATGCGGGCGCGGAGCTTCTGATCTGCATCAACGGCTCGCCGTGGCGGCGCACGATCCAGCTCGAGCGCCCCGAGACCTTCGGCGACTGGTTCAAGTCCGCCGCCAACCCTGCGCCGCTGATCTTCGTGAACACCATCGGCGGCCAGGACGAGCTGGTGTTCGATGGCGCGAGCTTTTCGTGGGAGGCGAACGGGGAGATCGCGCAGCAGCTGCCCGCTTTCGTCGACGCCTTCGACGTCGCCGACTGGGTGAAGGAAAACGGCCGCTGGCGCTGCGCGCACGCGACGATCGAGCCGTTGTGCGAGGGCCTCGAAGCAGACTGGCGCGCGGCGGTTCTGGCGGTGCGGGACTATGTCGAGAAGAACGGCTTTCCGGGCGTCGTCATCGGTCTGTCGGGCGGCATCGACAGCGCCCTGACCGCCGCCATGGCGGTCGATGCGCTGGGCCCGGACCGGGTGCGCTGCGTCGCCATGCCGTCGCGCTACACGAGCGAGGAAAGCCTCGAGGACGCCGCTGCGACCGCCAAGCTGCTCGGCGCGTCCTTGGAGACGATCGACATCGAGCCGGCGGTCGCTGCCTTCGATGCGATGCTCTCGCGCGCGTTCGAAGGCACGCAAGCCGGAACCGCCGAAGAGAACATCCAGTCGCGCATCCGCGGCGTTGTGCTGATGGCCTTGTCGAACAAGTTCGGGCCGATGGTGCTGACCACGGGCAACAAGTCCGAGATGGCGGTCGGCTACGCGACCCTCTACGGCGACATGAACGGCGGCTACAACGCCTTGAAGGATCTCTACAAGACCGAGGTGTTCGCGCTGGCGCGGTGGCGCAACGGCGGCAAGCCCGCGGGGCTCTTGGGGCCGGACGGCGCGGTCATGCCCGAGCGCGTGGTCACCAAGCCGCCCTCGGCCGAGCTGCGCGCCGATCAGAAGGACGAGGACTCCCTGCCGCCTTACGAGGTGCTCGACGACATCCTGCGCGGCCTCGTCGACCGCGAGGAGGAGATCGAGGCGATCGTCGCGCGCGGCCATCCGCACGAGCTGGTCGAGCGCGTCCAGCACCTGGTCTACGTCGCCGAATACAAGCGCCGCCAAGCCCCGCCGGGCGCGAAGATCGGCGGCAAGAACTTCGGCCGCGACAGGCGCTACCCGATCACCAACAAGTATCGCGACCGGCTGGGCGACTGATCTCGGCCGCGCGCCTTGCCGTCGCGGCGCGGACGCACTAACGCTTCGCGCCGAGCTGCAAAGAAGGCCTTCATGACCGTCACCGTTCGCTTCGCCCCGAGCCCGACCGGGTTCCTGCACGCCGGCAACGCGCGCACGGCGCTGATGAACCAGCTGCTGGTCCTGAAGAACGGCGGCCGCTTCATCTTGCGTCTCGACGATACCGACCTTGAACGCTCCGAAGCGAAGTTCGTCGCCGCGATCGAGGACGACCTCGCCTGGCTCGGCTTTCGGGTCGACGAGAAGGTGCACCAGTCCGACCGCTTCGACCGCTATGACGCGGCGGCGGAGGGGCTGAAGACGGCGGGGCTCCTGTACCCCTGCTACGAAACCGGCGACGAGCTTGAACGCAAGCGCAAGCTCCAGCGCGCCCAAGGCTTGCCGCCGGTCTACGACCGGGCGGCGTTGAAGCTGAGCGATGAACAGCGCGCGGCCTACGAAGCCGAAGGCCGCAAGCCGCACTGGCGGTTCAAGCTCAGCCACGAGCCGGTCGCCTGGGATGACCTCGTGCGCGGGCCGCAGAGCATCGAGACCTCGGCGATCTCGGACCCGATCCTGATCCGCGAGGACGGCAGCTACCTCTATACGCTGCCGTCGGTCGTCGACGACATCGACCTGGCGATCACCCATGTGGTGCGCGGCGAGGATCACGTCACCAACTCCGGCGCCCAGATCGAGATTTTCGAAGCGCTCGGCGGAACTGCGCCGAGTTTCGCCCATACGCCGCTCCTGGTCGGCGCGGAGGGCGACAAGCTGTCCAAGCGCCTGAGCTCGCTGTCGCTCATGGAGTTTCGCGAGCGCGGGATCGAGCCGATGGCGCTTTGCTCGCTGCTGGCTAAGATCGGCACCTCCGACGCCGTCGAAGCGCGCGCCGACATGGAGACGCTGGCGGCCGAGTTCGATTTCGCAAAGATCGGCCGCGCGCCGGCGCGCTTCGACGAGGCCGAGCTGCTGCGCCTGAACGCAGCGCTGCTGCGCGACACGCCGTTCGAAGCGGTCGAGGAGCGGCTCGCCGCCGCGGGCGTCGGCGGCGGGGCGGCTTTCTGGGAAGCGGCGCGGGCGAACGTCGAGACCGTGGAGGATGCGAAGGACCTCTGGTCGATCGTGGACGGAAAGGTGACGCCGGTGATTGCGGCCGAAGACGTCACGTCGGCTGCGGCCGCGCTGGTGCCCGACGGCGATCTGACCGCCGAGAGCTGGTCGCAGCTTGTCGCGGCGGTCAAAGAAAAGACCGGGGCGAAAGGAAAGGGGTTGTTCCAGCCTCTCCGCCTCGCTTTGACGGGGCGCGAGCACGGCCCTGAGATGGATAAGCTGTTCGTGCTGATCGGCGCGGAGAAGGCGCGGGCGCGTCTTAAGGGCGAGACGGCGTAGCTGGGGCGCGCTGAAATCCCAGGCGCTGCCGAGGGAATTCGCGATTTCGGCCTGAGGCCGTGCGGATCGAGGTCGGTTTTCATCTTCCATTCTAAGCGGGGCGCCGAAGGCGGCGGATAGGCGCGGCCTTGTCCGCTTCTCTGGGCGCCTGCTTGTCCACGCCGAAGCGATGCTTTTGCTGCTCTTTGGGATGCTTGGGCTGGTCGATATGCTCGCGAGCATATTCCTCGCCTGAGGGAGCAGGCGCCGGCCGGCGCCTGGACGCGTGTTCCCGGGGCGGGCTAGAAGCGCGCCTTCAGAGAGGCGGCCATGCACGACATCAAAGCCATCCGCGAGAACCCCGAGGCCTTCGTCGAAGGCCTGAAGCGGCGCTTTATCGACGATCCTGAAGGGGTCTGCGCCAAGCTGCTCGGTCTCGACCAGGACCTGCGCCGCGAAGTGACGGCCAAGCAGGAAGCCGAGACGGCTCGCAATGCGGCGTCGAAAGAGATCGGCCAAGCCAAGGCGAAGGGCGACGAGGCGCGGTTTGAAGAGCTGCGCGCAGAGGTCGCCGCGCTCAAAGAGAAGATGGAGGCCCACGGCGAGACCGAGGCCAAGGCGCGCGACTGCCTCGAGCGCGAGCTGGCCAGTCTGCCGAACCTGCCCCTGGACGACGTGCCGGTGGGCGAGGACGAGGCGGCGAACGTCGAGGTGCGCAAGCACGGCGAGGCGCGGGCGTTCGATTTCGAAGCGAAGGACCACGTCGACGTGGGCGAGGGGCTCGGCCAGCTCGACTTCGAGCGCGCCGCAGCAATGTCAGGCGCGCGCTTTGCGATGTTGAAGGGTGGCTTGGCGAAGCTGGAGCGGGTGCTCGCGCAATTCATGCTTGATTTGCATACGGAAGAGCATGGGTATGAGGAGGCGAGCCCGCCGTATTTGGTGCGTGGAGATGCGCTTTTTGGGACAGGGCAGCTGCCGAAGTTTGAGGAGGACCTGTTTAGCATCGAACATAGCAACTCTACTGAAGAGTATGGGGCGGCTATGCTTTCAATGCAGCACGAGGAGCATCCTGAACCTGGGCAACCTGGCGCCTACTTCGAGATAGACAAGTTAGGTAGATCAATCATTACGGTTGCCGGGTGGAAGAGGCTCCATGAGATTCTGTTTGAGAGATCTCGCCACTTCCTAATACCCACCGCCGAAGTTCCTCTCACCAACACCGTCCGTGAGCAGATTCTAGACGCCGCCGCGCTCCCGTTGCGCCTCACTGCCTGGACCCCGTGCTTCCGTTCCGAGGCCGGCTCGGCGGGAAAAGACACACGCGGTCTCATCCGCCTGCACCAGTTCCACAAGGTGGAGCTGGTCTCGATCGTTGCGCCGGAAGACTCTGACGCCGAACTAGAACGCATGACGACCTGCGCCGAGGAGGTTTTGAAGCGCCTCGAGCTGCCCTACCGCGTCATGCTCCTCAGCTCCGGCGACATGGGCTTTGCGGCGCGCAAGACCTATGACCTCGAAGTCTGGCTGCCCTCGCAGAACACCTACCGGGAAATCTCCTCCTGCTCGAACTGCGGGGACTTCCAGGCGCGGCGGATGGACGCGCGCTTCAAGCGTGAAGGCGCGAAACGCCCCGAATTCGTCCATACCTTGAACGGCTCGGGCGTCGCGGTCGGCCGCGCGCTGGTGGCGATCTTAGAGAATTATCAGGAACGTGACGGCTCCGTGACCATCCCGGAGGTTCTGCGTCCCTATATGAAGGGGCAGGAAAGGATCGAGCGGGCAGGGTAGAGCGTTCGGGCCTCCGCTTGTTGAGCCGGAGACAAAAGGAAACACACGTCATCCCGGGCGCGCTGCAGCACGAAGTGATGCTGCGCAGACCCGGGACCCGCCGCACTTGGAGGCGAACCGTTGTCACTGGCGTCAGCGATCTCTTGGGGACCTTCGGCAGGTCCCGCGTCTGCAGCGCATCATTTCATGCTGCGAGGCGCGCGGGATGACGTAAATCACGTTGTTCCGTATACATCTAAAGGCTTGACATGACCTTCCCTTCCAACCCTCGCATCCTCCTTTCCAACGACGATGGCGTTCAGGCGCCGGGACTTGCGTGTTTGGAAGAGATCGCCTCGGCATTGTCGGACGATGTCTGGGTGGTCGCGCCGGCCGACGAGCAGTCGGGCGCCTCGCGAAAGATCTCATTCACCGATCCGGTGTTGGTGCACCAGCTGGGCGAGCGTCGCTTCGCCGTGCGGGGCACGCCGTCGGACGCGGTGTTCCTGGGCGTGCACGACATCGTGCCGGGCAAGCGCGTCGACCTTGTGCTCTCGGGGGTGAACCGCGGGCAGAACCTTGCCGAGGACGTCTCGGTCTCGGGCACGGTCGCGGCGGCCATTCAGGGCATGTCGATGGGCGTGCCGTCGATCGCATTGTCGCAGTCGCTCGCCGGGATGATCGGCCGCGACGCCGCGCCGTTCGAGACCGCCGCCGCGCTCGCGCCGGCGCTGCTCCAGCGTTTGCTCGCCGCAGGCTGGCGCAAGGACGTGGTGCTGAACGTGAACTTCCCGCCGTGCCCGCCTGCAGAGGCGCGCGAGGCGCTGGTCACCCGGCAGGGCTGGCGCGATCAGTGGGACATGACGGCGGACAAGCGTGAGGATCTGCGCGGGCGCGCCTACTATTGGATCGGCTATCACGGCAAGAAGTCGAACCCGTCCGAGGGCGACGACCTGCACGCGATCTACAACAACCACGTCTCGGTCACGCCGCTGCACGTGGACCTGACGCACGAGCCCTCGCTCGCTGCGCTCGAAAGCGCTCTGACAAGAGAATCGTCCGACTCTTAAACCGCTATGGCCAGCTCGCCCGATCCGCGCGTCATCCGACTGGTGATGGACCTGCGCCGCCGCGGGATCGCGGACGCGCGCGTGCTCTCGGCGATGGAGCGGGTCGATCGCGCGGCCTTCATGCCGGCGGGGCTTGCGCACCTCGCCTTCGCCGACCAGTCTGCGCCCATCGCCTGCGGGCAGACCATGTGCGCGCCGTCGCTGATCGCCCGGATGTCCGAGGCGCTCGCCGTGCGGCCCGAGCACAAGGTGCTCGAAGTGGGAACCGGCTCGGGCTACCACGCCGCGGTCCTCGCCAAGCTGTCGGGCGCCGTGTTTTCGATCGAGCGTTGGGCGGAGCTTCACGAGACGGCCAAGGCGCGGCTCGAGGCGCTGAAGATCTTCCATGTGCGGCTCAAGTGCGCAGACGGCTGTGAAGGCTGGGCCGAGTGGGCGCCGTTCGACCGAATCCTGATCACCGCCGCCGTAGACGCGCCGCCTCCGGCGCTGGTCGAGCAGCTCGTCGAAGGTGGGGTGCTGGTCGCGCCGGTCGGGGAGGGGGCGGACGGCCGGCTGGTCCGGTTCGTCAAGACCGCCGGCCAACTGACGCCTCATGACGCCGGCCCTGCGCACGTTCCGCCCCTGGCGCGGGGCGTGACGCCTGTAAGCTAACGCGCGCTGTCAGCGAGGCTATACTGCCCAGATGATTCGCCTCGCGTTCCTCTTTGCGCCGCTTGCGCTGCTCGGCTGCGCCGCGAGCACGCCTGCGCCGGTCGACTATCGAGGCGGCGGCGCGCCGATCTCTGCGCGCTCTCAAGCCGCGGCGCAGCCCGCTCCCGCGGCGCAAGCCGCCGCGCCGGCGCGCGAGGTTGAACGCGGGCGGGAGATCGTGGTGCCGGCCGGAGCGACGCTCTATCAGATCTCCGAGGAGCATCGGGTCAGTCTGCGGGGGCTGATCGACGCCAACGGGCTGGAGCCGCCGTTCCGGTTGTCGGCCGGCCAGACGCTCGCGCTACCCCCGCCCAACACCTACACCGTCCAGCCCGGCGACACGCTGTTCGGCATTGCGCGTGCGCACCGCGTGCAGCCGCGCTCGCTGGCGCTCCTGAACGGCATGAGCGAGCCTTACCTGATTGCGCCGGGCGACGAGATCGAGCTGCCGGGTTCGGCGCGTGATTGGCGGGCAAGCGCCGCCGGGTCCTCAAGCGCAGGCGCCGGGGTCGCGGCCTCGACATCGTCGGGCGCCGCTCCGGCGACCCCGCGCGCGCCGCGCGGTCCCGATCCGGCAGGGCCCGCGCCGCGGTTCGCGTGGCCGGCGGCGGGCAACGTCATCGACGGGTTCGGGCCCAAGGAGGCCGGCCGACGCAACGACGGGGTCAATATCGCGGCGAACGCCGGCGATCCGGTGGTGGCCGCCGCGGACGGCCTGGTGGTCTATGCGGGCAGCGAGCTGGCCGGCTACGGCAATCTGATCCTGGTCAAGCACGCCGACGGCTGGGTCTCGGCCTATGCGCACAACGAGGCGCTGCTGGTCGAGGAAGAGCAGACGGTCACCCAGGGCCAGGCGATCGCCCGGGCGGGCTCGTCGGGGGCCGTGGACGCCCCGCAGCTGCATTTCGAGCTGCGACGGAACGGCCAGCCGGTTGATCCGGCTGGCATATTGCCGCGCCGGGGCTGACGGAGCCGGCATAGCACCGGCTTTCATTGCATTGCCTCGGGACGTGGCTATATACCGGCCAACTCTAAGAAAGCCCCTCCGCACACGGGGCGCGCTCCCGGGGGGCCTTCATGCCAGACATCGCCGCACCTGCAGTCATCGCCGCGGCGGGACCCAGCCTCATCATGCAGTTTCTGCCGCTGGTCCTGATCTTCGTCGTTTTCTACTTCCTTCTGATCCGGCCTCAGCAGCAGCGCATCAAGGCGCACCGCGAGATGGTCACCAACCTGAGGCGGGGCGACGTGGTGGTCACCGGCGGCGGCGTGGTCGGCAAGGTCACGCGGGTCGCGGACGACGAGGCCATCGTCGAGATCGCCGAGAACGTCCGGATCAAGGTGATCAAGTCGACCATCAGCGAAGTGCGCGCCAAGACCGAGCCTCAGCCGGCGAACGACTCCGAACCGGCGAACGATTCCGAGTCGGACTAGGCGGTTTGATGCTCTACCTCGCGCCTTGGAAGACAGCGCTCGCGGCGGCGACCTGCGCGG
>JASFUX010000126.1:0-9738 GCA_050050115.1 Maricaulaceae bacterium
ACGCCCTCGCCCGCCGCACCGGCCGTACGGCCCCTAAGCAGCATCAGGCGCAGCATCACGCGCTGGCCGCCTAGCGCTACTGGTTTCGGGCTCCATCCCGATCGAACCGAGGCGCGTTCGTCCCGCTTCGCGCGCCTTGTTTTCCCGCGATCCGGGGTTTGAAGAAGTCAAACCCGGATCGCCTGGCCCGCCTCCCCGGCGTGCTCTTCGCCCCCCGAGTGGGTATCTTGGGCCCGTGCGCCGACCGGCGCGCGGGCTCTTTTTTTGAAGTTCATCGGACTGTCGCGCGCTGCCTCATATGCCGTGCGTGCGAACCGAATGCGCGATCTCTCCGATCATCACGGTCTTGAACGCGCGCCCATTGGCGATGTCGCCGTGCTTGTCATAGTCGAAGACCGGCGTCTCGCCGATGCGATCCTGGAGAAGCTGCTCAAAGCGCTCGCCCAGAGGCAAGTCGCTCCGCCGCAACACGAAAGCACGATCCCAGGCATCAAGCTCGTCAAGAAGATCCAGCTCCCAGGTCCGCGCGTCGGTGAAGCCCGTCAGATCCAGGAGGACGACATGCGCCGAGCCGACGAGCAGCGCCGCGGTCTGCGCCCGCCACGCGTCGGACGGCCGGACCATGAACGTGTCCTTCGACGACACCGCGACGTTGTAGTTGATCCCAAGCCGGTCGCGCAGCCGCCACGCGAGCGAACGGAACTCTCCGGCCGAACGCACTTTGGCGAGCCCGCTCTTGGCGCGATTGAACAGTCGCAGGATCAGCTTGACCGGCAAGGTGACGATCGTCAGCACAAGGCCGACCGGTCCAGTCGAGATCAGTCGCCAGAACCACGCGAACTGCGCCGGGCGGAAATGGCTGTCGGCAAAGGTGATCACGTGCCCGAACGCCAGAAGGTGGTTCTCGATCAGGTTCTCAGCCGTCTTGGCGATCGGCTTGTCGTCGAGGGTACGCAGCAGCAGCACGCGCGCGGGCTGCCGGCGCAGCGTCTTCAGCACAAGCCAAAGCGCGTTGAGCCCGAGCGCCGTCAGGAACGCCGACACCGCGATCAGCTTGGCGCGCTCGAGCGCTTGCGCCTCGGGCGCGTCGCCCATGCGCTCGAGCAGCGATCTCTTGAAGGCGCTCGATGATGCGTCGCGCGCTTCGAGAAAGGCGTCGCGCTCGGCTTCGTCGAGCCGCGACGCGGCGACATCGTACTCCTGCTCAGTGATCACCCCCGCCTCGAAGCCCGCGCGCAGCGCGGCGGACTCTTTGTTGGCGAGCCAGGGCACGGATCCGAGCGCACCGAGAAGAAACAAGACGGCCAGGACGGCGATCAGCCCGCGCAACACAGGCGCGAGCCCGAAGAAGTTCCGCCGCAGCAGCGTGATGTCGCTGGTGCGGACGAACCCGGGCACGACGATCCGTGCATCCTCGAGCGCGCCGCCCCGCGTGATGAGCAGCTGCTCGGCGCGCGCCCGCCCGGACGCGCTGTGGTCGGGGTTCACCGCCGCGGCCGCCAACTCGGCATTCGACAGCGCTTCGAGCTTGTTTTCGTCGGATCGGGAGAGCTCTTCTTCGCGCGTCAGGTAGCTGCGCGTGTGCTGCGCTCTGATCCGGCGCTTGTAGCTTTCACCCATATCCCCCCACTACGGCGAAAAGGCCGGAGTTGATCGCCCTCCCTATTGCCCTTAAGTGCGACGCCGCAGACGATCAACTTCGGCGCTCAGCCGCGCGTCCCGGCGCGGCCCGCCGCCGCCGAGCCGTCCGAGGACCCGCGCCATGACCGCCAAGACCCGCACCGAGACCGACAGCTTCGGCCCGCTCGAAGTGCCCGCCGACAAGTACTGGGGCGCGCAAACCGCCCGTTCGCTGATCAACTTCAAGATCGGAACCGAACGCGCGCCCGCCCCGCTCATCCGCGCCCTCGGCGTCGTCAAGCTCGCCGCAGCCCGCGCCAACGCCCGCCTCGACAACCTCGACCAGAAACTCGCCGACGCGATCGAGAAGGCCGCCGGCGAGGTCGCCGAGAACAAGCTCGACGAACATTTCCCCCTCGTCGTCTGGCAGACCGGTTCGGGCACCCAGTCGAACATGAACGCCAACGAAGTGGTCTCGAACCGCGCGATCGAGATCTTGGGCGGGGAGATCGGCTCGAAGGATCCGGTTCATCCGAACGATCACTGCAACCGCAGCCAGTCCTCAAACGACACCTACCCCACGGCGATGCACATCGCCGCGGCCGAGGAGATATCGCACGCCCTGCTGCCGGCGCTCGGCCAGCTGCGCAACGCCTTAAATGACAAGGCTCAGGCGTTCGCCGACATCATCAAGATCGGCCGCACGCACCTGCAGGACGCGACGCCGCTGACCCTTGGCCAGGAATTCTCCGGCTACGTCGCGCAGCTCGATCTGGGGATGAAGCGGGTGAAAGAAGCGCTCGCCTATCTCTGGCCGCTCGCTCAAGGCGGCACGGCGGTCGGCACGGGACTCAACGCCAAGCCGAAATTCGCCGAGACCTTCGCCGAGGAGGTCGCGAATTACACCAAGCTGCCGTTCGTCACTGCGCCGAACAAGTTCGAGGCGCTCGCGACACACGACGCTTATGTCTCCGTGCACGGCGCTCTGAACACGCTGGCGGCCTCACTGTTCAAGATCGCCAACGACATCCGCCTGTTGGGCTCCGGCCCGCGTTCGGGGCTCGGCGAGCTGAAGCTGCCGGAGAACGAGCCGGGCTCGTCGATCATGCCGGGCAAGGTCAATCCGACGCAGTGCGAGGCGATGACGATGGTGTGCGCCCAGGTGATGGGCAACAACGCGGCCGTCGGCTTCGCCGGCAGCCAGGGGCATTTCGAGCTCAATGTGTTCAAGCCGATGCTCGCCTACAACATGCTTCAGTCGATCCGCCTCATCGCCGACGCCTCGGTCAGCTTCGCCGAGCGCTGCGTCGCGGGGCTCGAGGCCGACAAGGATCGCATCACCGAGCTGATGAACCGTTCGCTGATGCTGGTCACCGCGCTGGCGCCGGAGATCGGCTACGACAAGGCAACCGAGGTCGCCAAGAAGGCGCACAAGGAAGGCACGACCCTGAAGGAGGCGGCCCTGGCCCTCGGCTACGTCGACGAGGCGACCTTCGACCGCGTCGTCCGCCCCGAGCTGATGATCGGACCGCGATAGCGTGGCCGAGATCATCAACCTCCGCCGCGCCCGCAAGGCCAAGGCGCGCAAGGCCGCCGAGGAGGCCGCCGCGGCCAATCGCGCCGCACACGGACGCACCAAGGCGGAAAAGACCAAGACCGACGCCGAGCACGCCCTCTCCGATCGCCGGCTCGAAGGCGCGCGCCGCGCCCGGGACGACGCGGCCGACGAGAGCGGCGACGGCGCGCCATCCGTTTAGAGCCATTGCACATCACGCTGCATAAAGTGCTGGCGCGGCGGCTGCTTTTGGTTAATTCGCGCCCCTGCGCCTCTTGGCGCCGTTCGTGCGCAGCGCCCGTGTCGCGCGCCGCAACGTCCCGCACGAAGACGCTGAAGCACACTTATGGTTGATGACGATTTCTCCGACGCAGGTCGGCTGATCAAGCGCTCGCTGGCGATCGCCGGCCACAAGACCTCCCTCGCGCTCGAACGCGAGTTCTGGACCGCGCTCGACCGCGAGGCCGCGCATTCGTCCAAGTCGGTCGCACGCCTCGTCGCCGACATCGACGCCGAGCGCATTCGCTCAACGCCCCAGCGCTCGCTGGCGAGCGCCGTGCGCGTCTGGCTGCTCGGCCGCGCCCGCTCCAACGGTCCCGACCTGGCGCGCTAAGGCGCGACCCGCCGGCGGCTGCGGCGGTCCGCCACGGGCGCGCCGGGAAGCGCCGGCCTCGCTTTCCCTCGCGACGGTCTTTAGGCTTGCCGACTTCCGCCAGTCCGCAAGCTTTCGCGCCGCGCCGCATGCAAACGCCCAAGCAAGTCCGTCTGATCGTTCGCTGGCTGCGCGGCCAGCGCGATCATGGCGACACCCTATTGTGGGTCTGGGGACTGATCGTCGGGATCGCGGCGGCCTATGCGACGATCCTCTTCCGCCTGGCGATCCAGTCGGTGCAGTTCCTCGCCTACGGCGAATTCTCCGAAGCGCTGGCGGGCCCGGCCTCGGAGCTTTCGAACTTCCATCTCTTCCTTGCGCCCGTTCTCGCCGGCGGCGCGGTCGCGGCGCTGCTGTGGTTCGGCCAACGCCAAGGCCTCTTGAAGGAAGCCCGTCAGCTCGGCGTGCCCGACGTGATCGAGGCGCGCGCGGTCAAGGCGGGCCGGGTCGACTTCCGCTCGGCGGTCTATTCGGCGCTGACGACGGCGGTCGCGCTCGGCGGAGGCGGCTCGGCGGGCCGGGAAGGCCCGGCGGTCCACCTCGGCGCGGCGCTCGCATCGATGTGGTCGAAGTCACTCGACCTGCCCGCGCGCGAAGGGCGCACCCTCGCCGCCTGCGGGGCGGCGGCGGCCGTCGCCGCTTCGTTCAACGCGCCGATCGCGGGCGCCGTCTTCGCGTTCGAGGTGGTGCTCGGCCACTATGCGCTTCGCACGGTCGCGCCGGTCGCCGCCGCGTCGGTCGCCGGCGCGCTCATCGTGCGCGCGCACCTTGGGGCCCAGCCAGCGTTCCTGCTGCCCGAGATTCATCCTGCATCCTATTTTGATTTCCCCGCTGCGGCCGTTCTCGGCCTCATCTGCGCACTCGTCGCGATCGGCTTCATGCGGGTGACGCTGTGGGGGATCGAGCGGGTTCCCAAGCTGGCGCGCGAACATGACGTCCCGCTCTGGGCGCTGCCGCCGTTCGCCGGCGCAGTGGTCGGCGTGATCGCCTGGACCCGGCCGGAGATTCTCGGCGTCGGCTACGAGCCCACCGCGCGGGCGCTCGCGGGTGACTATGTGTTCTCCACCCTGGTGCTGCTGCTCGTGCTCAAGAGCCTGGCGACGGCGGTCTGCATCGCTTGCCGGTTCGGTGGCGGGATCTTCTCGCCGGCGATCTACGTCGGCGCGATGACCGGCGCGGCGTTCGGCGCGGTCGCCGCCCTCGCCTTCGGCGGCGCGACTGCGGGAGAATCTTTCTTCGCCATCGTCGGCATGGGTGCGGTCGCCGGCGCAGTCCTCGGCGCGCCTTTGTCGACGACGCTAATCGTCTTTGAGCTGACCTACAACTACGACACCGCGATCGCGATCCTCGTCGCGGTATCGGTCGCGACCATCATGACGCAGAAGATCATGGGCGCGTCCTTCTTCCAGTTGATGATCGAAAGCCGCGGCTACGAGCTGCGCGAGGGCCCGCAGCGGGTGATCCTGATGACCGTGCGCGTGCGCGACTTCATGACCCCGATCGATCGGCTGAAGAAGGAAAGCGTGCTCGAGGGGCCGTCGCTCTATGAGGACGACACCTTGGGCAAGGCGCTGGGGTTTCTCGACGCCGAGGGGGTCGACGGCGCACCGGTGAAGTCCCGCGCTTCGGGCGAGGTGACCGGCTACATCTCCCGCGCCGACGCGCTCGTCGCCTACAACAAGCGCCTCGTCGACGCGCACGTGGAGCGGACGCGCTAGGGCGCCGGTGCGTCGTCGCCGTCCGCTTCCTCCGTTCCCGCATCATCCTCCGCCGGCGGCGGGACGATCCAGGCTTCGACCAGGGTGTTGGACGCCCACAGGCCCTGACTGCGCACCGTGCCGTCGGCGTTCCAGACGACGCCGTGGCCGTCGGGCGCGCCGTTGCGCCAGGAGCCTTCATAGCCCCCGCCCTCGCCGTCGACGAAGACGCCGTGACCGTGCCGCGCGTCGCCGTCGCGCTCGCCGAGGTAGGCCGCGCCGTCCGGCCAGCGCCGCGCGCCAAGCCCGTCCATGCGCCGCTCCGTAAACTGACCGGCATAAGTGCCCGCCGCAGGGTCCGCCCAAGTGTAGACGCCCACGCCTTCGGGCGAGCCGTCGGCGACCTCGCCTGCGTAGCGGTCGCCGGTCGGGAAGGTCAGCTCGCCCGCGCCGCCCTGCGCCGCGTCGGCGCGGCGGGCGGCGGCTTGAGCGCGGCGCTCGGCGTCGAGCGCCGCGGCCTGCGCCTCTCGCGCCGCAGTAACCGCGCCGATCACGTCGGGGTGGAGCAGGCGCATGTCGAAGTCGGCGAACGGGCCCGCGGCGGGAAGGTCGGGCTCGGTCGCGGCGCTGCTGTCAGGCGGAGCGATCGGTCGCGGTGCGGGCGCGCTCGTTTCGGCGGGCGCAGTTTGCGCGTCGTTGTTAGCAGGTTCCTGGCGCGCGCTCGACGACGCGTCCTGCACGGCGGCGGGCGGCGACGTTTCGACCTGGCGGGCGGGCGGCGCGTAGTTGTCCGGACCGAGCATCCGGCCGGCGAAAAACGCGGCCGCGAACACCGCCGCGGTCAACGCCGCCAAGCCGCCGCCGACGTAGAGCGGGCTCAGCCCGCCCGATCGTTCGGACAGATCGGTCGCGCGGCTCGGCACGTAGACCCGGGACATCGGCAAGCTCCGCGACTGGGGGACGAGGCGGACGAGAAGCGGTCGAGTTGTTAACAGCTTTGCGTGAAGACCAGAATGTCGGAGAAGCCGGCCGCGCCGTCAACGCGAGGGCGCTGCGTCTCAGCAGTTTAACGCGATTGGCGCGCGGCCGATAAACCGGCATTAGAGAGGCTAACGACCGCCCTCAACGACCGCCGAGCGCCGCATATGTCCCGATCCTCCCGGTCCAATGCCTCCAGCCCGTCGCAGAGCGGCAAGAACCGCCCTCCGCTCGCCGTGCGGCTGACGGCGCGGGCGTCGATCTTCTCCCTGCTCATCGCCTTGGTTGCGCTACTGGCGGCGAACTTCATCGAGCCGGGCTTCGTGACGGCTGGTTTGCGGCTGGTGTTCATCGCAGCGGGCGCGACGGCCGCCGTTGCGCTGATCCTGTGGGCCGCGGCGAGCGGACTGCATTTCATCTTCCGCGAGGACGGCGGCAAAGACGACGATTCGTCCCTGATCCTTTAGCCCGCACCGTCGTCTGCAACGCGTTGGGGAGGGCCGCCCTTGGGGGGATGGCCCCGCGCGCGTACATGCTATGTTCGC
The DNA here is from genome assembly GCA_050050115.1 of Maricaulaceae bacterium. Classification (GTDB taxonomy): domain Bacteria; phylum Pseudomonadota; class Alphaproteobacteria; order Caulobacterales; family Maricaulaceae; genus JASFUX01. Next base: position 7,048 of record JASFUX010000126.1, read on the forward strand.
ATTCCGACTCACTTCAGCAGGCCGCTTCACGACCGCATGACGTCATCGACCGCACCCGCCCCCTCGATCTCCGAGCGCGCCCGCGCTGCGCCGCCTTACCTCGACGGCCTCAACCCCGAGCAGCGCGAAGCGGTCGAGACGCTCGACGGCCCGCTGCTGGTGCTCGCCGGCGCGGGCACGGGCAAGACCCGGGTGCTGACCACGCGGCTGGCGCATATCCTGGCGACCGGCCGCGCCAAGCCCTGGCAGATCCTGGCGGTGACCTTCACCAACAAGGCCGCGCGCGAGATGAAGACCCGCGTCGCCGATCTGATCGGCCCGGGCGCGGAGGGGTTGCCGTGGCTAGGCACCTTCCACTCGATCGCCGCGCAGATCCTGCGGCGCAAGGCCGAGCTGGTCGACCTGACCTCAAACTTCACTATTCTCGATACGGATGACCAGCTGCGGCTGATCAAGCAGATCATCCAGGCCGAAGGGCTCGACGAGAAGCGCTGGACGCCGCGCCACCTCGCCGCGCTGATCGACGGCTGGAAGAACCGCGGTCTCCTGCCCGACGGCGTGCCGGACGGCGACGCGCATCTCTTCGCCGACGGCAAGGCGATCAAGCTCTACAAGACCTACCAAGACCGGCTGCGCGAGCTGAACGCGGTCGACTTCGGCGATCTCTTGCTCTTGAACGTCAAGCTGTTCCAGCAACACGCCGACGTGCTCGCCGAGTTCCACGGCAAGTTCCGCTATCTGCTCGTCGACGAATATCAGGACACCAACGTCGCCCAGTACATGTGGCTGCGCCTGCTCGCGCGCGGCTCGAACAACCTCTGCGTGGTCGGCGACGACGACCAGTCGATCTACGGCTGGCGCGGCGCGGAGGTCGACAACATCCTGCGCTTCGAGAAAGACTTTCCCGGCGCCAAGGTGGTGCGGCTCGAACGCAACTACCGCTCCACCGCGCCGATCCTCGCCGCCGCCTCGGGGCTAATCGCGGCCAATAGAGGCCGACTCGGCAAGACGCTCTGGACCGAGGCCGAGGGCGGCGAAAAGGTCTCCGTGCGCGGCGTCTGGGACGGCGAGGCCGAGGCCCGCATGGTCGCTGACGACATCGAGTCCTGGCGCGGCAAAGGCGGCGGCTATGCGCAGTGCGCCGTGCTCGTACGCGCCGCTTGGCAGATGCGCGCTTTCGAGGATCGCTTTCTCACCGTCGGTCTGCCTTACAAAGTCGTCGGCGGGCCGAGATTCTTCGAGCGCGCGGAAATCCGCGACGCCCACGCCTATCTGCGGCTCGTGCGCTCGCCGGACGACGACCTCGCCTTCGAGCGGGTGGTCAATACGCCCAAGCGCGGGATCGGCGACACCACTGTTCAAAAGCTGCAGATGGCGGCGCGCGGCGCGGGCGTGTCGCTGGCGAAGATCACCGCCGATCTGGTGCAGACGGACGAAATCCGCGGCAAGGCGCGCACCGCGCTCAAGGTGTTCCTCGCCGACCTCGACCGCTGGCGCGCCCAGGCCGCCAACATGCGCCACGACGAGCTCGCCGAGATGGTGCTCGACGAGAGCGGCTACACCGGCATGCTCAAGGGCGACAAGAGCCCGCAGGCGCAAGGGCGGCTTGAGAACTTGAAGGAGCTGATCCGCTCGATGGGCGGCTTTGAGACGCTCGAAGCCTACCTCGAGCACGTCGCCCTGGTGATGGACCTCGAGCGCGCCGACACCGGCGACGAAGTCTGGCTGATGACCCTGCACGCCGCGAAAGGCCTCGAGTTTCCGATGGTGTTCCTGCCCGGCTGGGAGGAGACGGTGTTCCCCTCGCAGCGCTCGCTCGACGAAAAGGGCGCGGCCGCTCTCGAGGAGGAACGCCGCCTCGCCTATGTGGGGCTGACGCGGGCGCGGGAGAAGGCGGTGATCTCGTTCGCCGCAAACCGGCAGATCTTCGGACGCTGGCAGTCGGTGCTGCCCAGCCGCTTCGTCGACGAACTGCCGGCCGACCACGTCGATGCGGGCGCGGACACCGGCTACTTCGGCGCGGACAGCGCCGGCTACGGCGGCCTCGCTGAACCGATGAACCCCAGCGCCTCGACCTACGACAGCCCCGGCTGGCGGCGGCTGCAGAATGCGCAAGCCGGCGACCGCGGTCGTCGCGCACCGCCGACCATCGACGGCGAAGCGCGGCTCGTTGCGACCGAAGACGGCGACTCGTCATTCTCGATCGGCGAGCGGGTGTTTCACATCAAGTTCGGCTACGGACGAATCGCGCGCATCGACGGCAACAAGGTCGAAGTGGACTTCGAAAAGGCCGGCCGCAAGAAAGTGATCGAAAGCTTCCTAGAACGGCATTGAGGCGCGGACGGGCGACTTTGGCCAGCGTCCGCACCTCGCCAGGTCGTCTGATCTAGTCAAACAGCTGCTGGTACTCAGCTCGTTTAGGCGGCTCCGTCAGGTAGCTCACCAGTCCTTCGACCGCCCCTGTCTCCTCGCGCCACGCCCAATAGGTCTCGAAAGCTTCTTTGGATTCCCAGCGCTCGACGAAGGTCACGGTGTCGGGTCTGTCGTCGCTCACCAGCACATCGAACTGGATATTGCCTTCGTATTCCCGGCTAAGGGCTAGATTGTCGTGAACGAATTCAAGGAATTCGTCGCGCTGATCAGGAACCACCGTGAGTTCCACAATGAGTACAAAGATCGATGCGATGACGC
>JASFUX010000127.1:0-9711 GCA_050050115.1 Maricaulaceae bacterium
GAGCCCGCACGCGTCGACGAAGCCGGTCAGCGAGTCCGCCGCCTCGGTGAGGGGCCGGTCCTGCGCGGCGCGCGCTTCATCGGCCACGGCGCGCGCGCCGTGGCGCACCGCGATGATCTGGCTGCGTGACGTCGGGTCGAGCGCGGACGCGCAGTTGGCGAGCGCGTTCACCGGCGCAGCCAGGCGCTCGCAGTGCTCCAGCGTGGTCAGGCGCGGATCGTCGTCATCGTCGTCGAGCCTGCGGCCGAAGAAGCCCTCCGCGATGCGAACCCGCCGGCAGGGTCCGACGTAGCGCAGACTGCGCACGAACCGCCGCGGGCTCGAGATCGCGCGGGTCAGTTTGCGGATCAAAGTTTCCGGAGCGACCGGCTTGGCGACGACGCCGTGGGCGCCGGCGTCGCGCGCGCGAATGACGATGCTCTGGCTGGCCAGCCCGGTCAGCACCAGCGCCGGGGTCTTGGGACACGGGCTCTCGGGCGCGCGGCGCAGCCAGTCGATGAGCGCGACGCCGTTGCGCCCGCCCACATTGGCCTCGGTGATCACAGCGACGGGCGGGCGGATGTGCACCTCGCGCAGCGCGTCTTCGACCGTGCTCGCAGGGGCGACGTCGGCGACGCCGGCGTTCTTCATGATCGAGGCGATGAGGGCGCGCATATGCGCGTCTTCGTCGACGACGAGCACTGGCTGCTTGTACTGAAACATTGATCGCTCGCGCCGGGTCCGGATTCGTCGGCGATCCTACGGCCGGTCTCTTTAGAGCGCTCTCAACGATCGTGCTTAACGCGCATTAGGGTTGATCGACCGTGAACGGCGCAAAGCGCTACTCGCGGCCGAGCACCACTTCGCAGCCCGAGCCGCGGGCGTTGGTGAGGGCCTCGGGCTTGATCACGCGGACCCGGGCGCACGCGACGCGCGCGTCCTTCATGCACCAGCGCGCGATCCGCTCGGCGAGGGTTTCGACCAGCTGGACGTGACCTTCGCGCGCCATGTCTACGACCGCCTTGGACACCGCTTCGTAGTCGAGGGTCTCGGCCAAACGATCCTCGCGCGGCGTCTTCGCGCCGGTCATGTCGAGATCGACGTCGATCAGGATGCGCTGATGGGTGTCGTGCTCGTGGGGGTGCACGCCGATCGCGGCGAGCACTTCGAGTTCCTCGATGAACACCCGCCAGCTCTTGAGGTTGACCTCGTCCGCGCCGCGCCGGGTGCGGATCACCTCGGGCCGCATCGGGACCGGGCGGGGCGGGGGCGCGCGGCGGCTGCTCATTCGGACACTCCCCAGACGTCAGGCGTCTGCCAGACGAGATGCTGGCCGCCGTCCACCGCCAGGAGCTGGCCGGTGACCGCCGACGCGTCGAGCAGATAGCGCACTGCGTCGGCGATGTCTTCAGGCGGCGAGCCGCGGCCGAGGATCGTCGCTTTGGTTTGCTTCTCCCAGTCGGCGTCCGACTGGCGCGGGTTCTTCAGCGTCGGGCCGGGCAGGACGGCGTTGACCCGGGTCCGCGGGGCCAGTTCCTGCGCCATGGTGACCGTTGCCCAGGCGAGCCCGGCTTTGGACAGCGAATAGGTGAAGAACTGCGGGGTGGGCTTCTTCACCCGCTGATCGAGGATGTTGACGATCGCGCCTTCGGCTTCGGCCGGCAGCTGCGCGGCGAAGCCTTGCGCGAGAAAGCAGGGCGCGCGCAGGTTCGCCGCCAAGTGATGGTCCCAGCTCTCCGCGGTCATGCTGGTCAGGCGGTCGTCCTCGAATGTCGAGGCGTTGTTGACGAGCGCGGTGAGCGGTCCGTCGAGCGCCTCGGCGGCGGCCGGGATGATCGCGGCGAGGGCGTCGGGATCGGAGAGATCGCCCTGAACCGCGGCGGCGCGCCCGCCCGCGTCGCGGATCGCCTGAGCGGTCTCCTCGGCCGGGCCTTTCGAGCGGTTGTAGTGGACCGCGACCGCCCAGCCGGCTCGCCCGAGCGTCAACGCGATCGCCTTGCCGACGCGCGCGCCGGCGCCGGTCACGAGCACGGCGGGTTCAGGTGCGCTCATCGGCTGCGCCTTAAATGATGTCCTCGAGCCAGGCGAGACCGAAGATGTAGCCCAGGTAGGCGAGGAAGAACACGGCGCCGGTCGCCCAGCCGATCCGCCGCCGCAGCAGCACGAGGCCGAGGAGCGCGAAGGAGGCGATCATCATCACCGGATAGTCCCAGATCGAAAAGGTCACCGGCACCGGGATCGGGCCGGTCATCGCCGCTGCGCCGCCCACGGCGAAGACGTTGAACACGTTCGATCCGACCACGTTGCCGATCGCGACTTCCGAGTGCCGCCGCACCGCCGCGACGACCGAGGTCGCCAGCTCGGGCAGCGACGTGCCGAAGGCGACGACGGTCAGCCCGATGAACTCTCGCGGCACGGAGAGCGCGTCGGCGATGCCGACCCCGCCCTTGACGATCAGCCAGCCGCCGATCGGCAGGCCGATCAGCCCGACGCCGACGAAGGCGCCGATCTTCGTCCACGACGCGGGCAATCCGATGCCTTCGAGATCCGTCAGTTCCTGGACGTCGGGCGCGCTGCGGTGAGCGCGGGCGCGCACGCCCTGGAATACGAGGTAGATGATGATCCCGACGAACAGGGCCGCGCCGTCAAAGAAGGTCAGACGCCCGTCCACGGAGCAGATGATCAGCGCGAACGAGGCGATGATCATGATCACCGTGTTGCGCCCGGCGCCCGAGCTGTCGGTCGGCACGGCCGCGAAGAAGGCGGGGATCGACAAGACGAGAAGGATGTTGGCGATGTTCGAGCCGACGATGTTGCCGATCGCCAGCTTCGGCGCGTCCGACAGCACCGCTTGGATCGAGACGAACAGCTCCGGCGCCGAGGTGCCGAAGGCGACGATGGTCAGTCCGACGATGAGCGGCGGCACGCCTGCGCGCTGCGCGAGCGCGGCCGACCCGCGCACCAGGATGTCGCCCGCGACGATCAGCACGATGAAGCCTGCGACAAGCGCGACGGCCAGGAGCGCAATGGTCATGCCGGGGCGTCATCCTCCACGCTCGCGCCCTCAGGTTTGCGCGTCCGGAGCGTCCGCAGCATTGCGGGCCGGCCGTCGCGGGCGCTCAGCAAGGAGCGCTGATATCGCGTTCGCTGGCCGAACGCAAAACCAACCGCACGCGACGCTGTAGCTGCGGTTTTGCAGTCCGCACGGACTGACCGGGGACGAATCGTGATAGCCGCATGCGGCGGCGGGCTTTTCCCGCGCCGCGAAAGCGAGGCGGACGTGACGTTCGCAGACAGAGTCGGCGCGGGGACGCGGGCGGAGCCCGCGCGGGTGCTTGTCGCCGAGGACAACCCGGCCAATCAGCGGCTGGTCGAGATCATCCTGACGAGTCTCGGTTATCGCGTCCGGATCGCGCCGGACGGCGCCGAAGCCGTGCGCGCGGCCGAAACCGAGCCGTTCGATCTGATCTTGATGGACATCCGCATGCCGGTGCTCGACGGCTTCGAGGCGGCCCGCGCCATCCGCCGGCTGCACGGGCCGGCCGGCGAGGCGCCGATCGTCGCGGTGACCGCGGACATGCGTCCGCGCATTCAGGAGGATGCGTACGCAGCAGGCATGAACGCTTGCATCTTCAAGCCGATCGACATCACCGCGCTGACCGATCTGGCCGAGCGGTGGACCGGAGGCGCACTGACGCCGCGATCGCCTAGTCGATCTGCCCGGAGTCGATGACGTTCAAGATCGCCATTACGGCGAGGAAGCCCAGTATCGTATAGATCGCGATCCAGCCGCCCATGCGCGCGCTCCCAATCTTGGCTCTTGCCCCGGCTCGGGCCGATCGTGCTGTGTGCGATCGGCGAGCTTGAGCTTGGACTTCTAAGCTGCGTCGCTCAAATGGCAAGGCGCCTCAGGCCGGGGGGGCATGGCCGAACCGAAGCGCGGCGAGACCCGACGAGGATCGAACGTGACGCGGATCATCAGGCTCTATCGCGCCACGGCGCCGCTGATCCATGTCTGGTGGCGGTTCAGTCGCGGGATGACGCTCGGCGTCCGCGTCGCCGCGCTCGACGAGGCCGGGCGGGTTGCGCTCATACGTCACACCTACAAGCACGGCTGGGAGCTGCCCGGCGGCGGAGTCGAGCGGGGCGAGACCGCCGAAGCGGCGGCGCGGCGCGAGCTTGAAGAAGAGGCGAACGCCGCGGTCGAAGGGCCGTTCGAGCTTGTCAGCGTGCACGCCAACTTCGCCGTCCTGCGCGGCGATCATGTCCTGTTCTACCGCTGTCGCGCGCGCAGCCTTGGCGCGCGGCCGGCCGACCGCGAGATCGCCGAGGTGCGCTGGGTCGGTCCGGACGACGCGCCGGACGAGCTGACCGCAGGCGCGCGCCGCCGCCTCGAAGAGCTTTGGCGCGGCGCGAACGCGTCAGCGCACTGGTGAGGTTCGGGCCGAAACCGCTCTAAGGCGCCTGCTGCGCGTCGATCCAGTCGAGGGCGGCGGAGAGGCCGCGCAGGGAGAACTGCTCGGCGCGCTCGACCCCGTTCGCATCGGTGAACACTGCCGTCAGATTGAGTCCGGCGCGCATGCCTGAGAACACCGCGGCGGTCTTCATCGGCGCCAGGAAGGTGACGTCGGCCGCGTTCGCGCCGACGGCGAAGCCGGTCCGGGGCTGGAACTCGACCGGCTCGAGCCGGTCGATCTCGATACGGATGGGCGCCTCGGCGTGCGTGCGGGCGTCGGTGGAGGCGAGATGGATGCTCCAGTCCTCGCGGGCGTCCGCGCGCTCGATCCTCAGCGCGTAGGCGGCGTCGTTATCGCCCGTCGCGGCGCTCGCCGCGCAGGCGCCGCCCGGCCGGCAGGTCGCGCGCCAGTCGCGGAAGTCCGCCGCCGCCGCGATGTCCGCCGCGTCCGCCGTCTCGGCCTCGTTGCTCGCGAGATCCTCAGCGGCCGCCGGGACGGCGTCATCCGCAGGCGCTTCGGTTTCTTCGGCTGCGACCTCGATCGGCGGCGCGGAAGCGGAGAACGCGGTCACGTCAAACAGCCGCGCGCTGGTCCGGCGGATGGCGCACTGCATCTGCACGAGGCTCGCGTCGGTCGGCTCGCGCTCGAGCGCGGCGCGCAATTGGCAGTCCTGGTCGCGCAGCAGCCGCCAGGCGTTGTGCGCTCCGTCGATCGCCGCCAAGGCGCCGCGCCGGCGGTCGGCCGCCTCGATCGTGCGGGCTTGGTCGCGCAGCGCGCTCAAGGCGTCGGCCAGCTCGCTTTCGACGTCCGACAGCGTGCGCGCATAGCAGGCGCGCTGGCTGATTGCATCGAGCGCGGGATCGGCGCAGGCCTGTTCGCCGACATCGTCCGGGGTCTGACCGAACGCCGCCGCGCTGGCGAGCGCGCAGCCGGCGACCAGCACAGCGCCGGCCGTCAAGGCAAAGATCGAGCGGTCCATCAGCAGAATCCTTGCGATCGAGTGAGTTGAACTCTACCGGGGAAATGGGCGAAAATCCGACGCCGCGCATCGGTCGCGGCGATGCGGGGACTTGAGCTTTGAGATTCAACCTGACCGACAGCGGAGCGACGAGGTCAGCGCGTCGGGGCGGCGAGCCGGCCAATGAGGCCGACGTGCTCGCCTTGGCAGCGGCGAGCGTCGAGGCGCTGATGAACGCGCAGGCGGGCGCCGAGGCGGGCCGTTCGCCCTCGATGCTGGGCGCGGACCGGGCGCGCGAGGTGGACCGGGCCCGCGCCAGCCTGGAGGCCTGGAGCGAGGAGGTCGGCGCGCCGCCGATCGAGCTGCGCCGCGCTTTGAGGCGGATTTCCTCATCCTGGGCGCAGACCTCGCGTGACCAGCTGCGCTCGGCCCTGGCCGCGCCCGACTCCAGCGAAGCGGCGCGGCTTCTGGTCGAGGCGCTCGCCGCGCACGACCGGGACTTCGAGTGGGACGTGCCGCTGCGCGACGTCGCCCGGGCGCTGGTTCGCTCGGCGGTCGACGGCGCGCGCGGCTAGAGGCTCGGCCGCCCGAACCCGTTTGGCGCTTTGACGCTTCGGCCGAGATGAGGCGTGCGGGCCACGAAGCGGGGGACAACCGCTGCGCAGGGGCGCGCTCGGCGGCCTCTTTGAGCTAAAACACCGCCCAACCGGATACCGCCCGGACGCCGATCGAAGGATCGCGCGGCGCCCCGGGTCCATGCGCGTGGAGGTCGGTGCATGACCGAGTTCGGTCCTGCGATGCGGGGCTTCGTCGAGCTCGCCGTCGCGGCCGAGATGACCGACGACCCGCTCGAGGCGACCCTGCTGCTCAAGCGTCTGGTCAAGGGCGTGAGGCTCGCCGACCTCGCCCCGCCGCCCCGGCGCGCCGAGACCGAGGCGCTGATCGGCGCGGTGCGCACCCGGGCCGAGGCCGATTTCGCCGCCCGCAACGATCGCTCCGGCGCGCCCGAGGTCGAGGTGCGGCGCGCAATGGACGCCTATGAGCGCTGCGTCGCGCGTGATCTCGCCGACGTCCTGCGCGAGCTGACGCCGCGGGAGACGCCGAAGGAGACAGTGATCGCCATGGTCGAACTGACCGCCGCGCGCGAGGAAATCTTCCGCGAGGACATCGTCGCGCGCGACATCGGCTGGGCCTGGGTCAAATCCGTGCTGACGGCCGCGCACGCCTATCAGGCGCCGCTGCGCGAGCTGGGGCTGCGGCCGGTGGGTTGAGCGGCGCCGGGCGCCGCTCGGGCGTCAGCCTCTGCGGATGACGATCCGCGCCAGTATCAACAGCACGATCGCCCCGATGGCGGCCTCGACGCCGGCGCCGATCTGGGCGGCGAGGGTTTCCGACACGTCCGGCGCGATCTGGGTGACGTATTGACCGAGGTCGACGCCGAAGCGGTTGAAGGCCCAGCCGCCGGCGATCCCGCCCAAGACGCCCAAGACCACGTCGCCGATGAAGAACAGCGGCCTGCGCCCGACGAGGATGATCCCCAAGAGGAGCCCGGCGCCGGCCCAGATCGCCAGCGTCGTCACGTCCCCTGCACCGAGCAGCTCTACGGCCTGATTGACATATTCCATCTTAATCCCCTGCCGTTCACCTCAAGTTCGCTCGCCTCAAGATCCGTTGCTCTTGAAACGGGCCGTTTAAGCCCTGCGGCGCGCCTCTCAACGCCCCTTCAAGTCTCGCTTCGACCGGCGCGGGAGAGCGCGCTTCAGCGCCGCCTGATGAGCAGACGCAGCACGAGCAGGACGATGATCGCTCCCGCCAATGCAGTCAGAAAGTCGCCGAGGTAGCCTCTGATCGGTTCGTCGAGGCCGCCAATGTAATTCGCAAGGCGCACGCCGAGCTTGCCGGTCGCCCAGCCGCCGAGCATCCCGCCGGCGACGCCGATGATGAGATCGCCGAGAAAGCCAAGCGGCCGCCGGCCCATGAGCAGCGCGCCGGCGACCAAACCTGCGGCGAACCAGATCCCCCAGGTCGTCGCAGCAATGCCGAAGAATTCAACGCCCTCGAGCGCTTCCATGCGCGTCCCTCCGCATACTCCCCAAAGGGACGTTATAGAAATGCGCCGGCCGCGCCAAGCGTCGGAAGTTCAATAGTTTTTTTGCGTCGCAACAAGAAAGGGCGGCGTGCTTGCGCACGCCGCCCCAATACCTTGAAACCGCTCGCGATTAGGCGAGGGACAGGTTCACCGCCTTCGGTCCCTTGCCGCGCGGATCGGGCTCGGTGTCGAAGTTGACGCGCTGGTTTTCAGTCAGCGTGGTCAGGCCGGACTGCTCGACCGCGGAGATGTGCACGAACACGTCCTTGCCGCCGTCGTCCGGGGTGATGAACCCAAAACCTTTGGTGGTGTTGAAGAATTTGACCGTTCCGGTCGCCATGGGAATGCTCCTTCCCAAAGAGTGGTGCGCGCGTCGCCGCTAACGCAGAAAGCGCCCGGACTCGGCGCACCAAAAGGCGAGCCGAAAACGGGCGCGGGCATGCTCAGGTCGTTTGATATTCGGGAAGGTCATTCTCTGTACGCGCGGCCTGTCGCCACGAGCGGTCCACCGCGTGTAGTCAATGTCGTTCCCGGGCTGTATTCCGCCCGAGCAGAACAATGTTCGCGTGTTGCGGGCAAAACCGCAAGCGAAATCGAACGGCGCATGCAGCGTGCGGTGTCGGGCGGACGGGCGGCGCGTTAGTCTTCAAGCGAGCGCGGCAGGGGGGCGGACGACGAAATGTTTCGATTGTTTACGGAGCATGCGCGGGGCGCCTGGGTGGTCATCTGGCCGGTGTTGGCGATCGGCTGGCTGTTCTTCGCGTTCCAGCTGACCGGCATCTGGATCGAGCTGGGCGCGGCGCAGTCGAGCGTGCCGGGCGAAACCTTGTGGCTGCAGCAGGCGCCTTGGTTCACCCCGGCCGAAGCCCAGACCGCGTTCGACAACATCCGCGCCGAGGGCGCCGAGGCGACGGCGAACGCGGCCTACATCCTCGACTTCATTTTCATTCCCCTGGCGCTGATGGGCACGGGCGCGCCGATCGCCTTCGGGCTCAGGCAGCTTGGCTGGGCGCGCGGGGTTGGCCGCTTCCTGCTGCTCGCGCCTTACATTCACTTCTTCGCCGACGGGATCGAGACGGCGCTGATCGCGGCGGCCTTTTCGATGAACGCGGCCGAGCCGCCGGTATGGCTGACCACCGCCGGCACCGCGACGGCGATCAAAATGCCGGCCTATGCGGTCGCAGCGGGCCTGGCGGCGGCCGGCCTTGTCATCGGGACCGCGCTAGCGGCCTTCAAGCGCGCCGACAAGGCGCTGCGCGTGCACGATTGAGGCGCGTTCCGTCGCTTCAGGCGAAGGTTTCTCCCAAGGGCAGCGGCGCGCAGCGCAACAGCCGGGAGTCGCTGACCGCCGCGTCGCGGTGCGGCACGGCGTCGTTCCGATAGGCCGGGTCGGTCACCATCTCGAGAAAGCGGGCCGCCTCGGGGTAGGCGGCGACGAAGGCGAAGTCCCATTGCTCGCTCTGCGGCCCGATCAGCATCACCTTCGGATCGCCGCGCCAGACGACGGAGCCGCCGATCCGGGAGAAGATCGGCGCGCTCACGCGGCCGTACTCGGCGTAGGCCTCCGCGCCCGTGCGCTCGGCCGCGCCGGCGAAGCCGGGGGCGTATTCGGCGCGTTCCTTCACGGCGACGAGGTTGAGCATCGCGATCGGCTCGTTGCGCGGCAGCGCCTTGAACGCCTCGAAGGCGGCGCGCTCGGGGTTGATGTGCGGCATGGCTCGTTCCTCGCCTTTCGCAGAATTGATCGGCCAAGGTTCGCGTGAGCGCGCCGGAGCTGTAAAGTCGCCCCCGACCGGACTACGACCAAAGCACGACCGAACAACCCGATAGGAGGCTCGACATGGCGCTCGTCCATACGCCGGCCGCTGAGCTTGGCGCGCCCGCGCCGAACTTCTCGCTCAAGGATCCTGCGGGCCGGGTCTTCACCCTCGACGACGTCGCCGGGCCGAAGGGGACGGTGATCGCCTTCATCTGCAACCACTGCCCGTACGTCAAAGCGATCGCCGAGCAGCTGGGCGACGACTTGCGCGCGCTCGCCGCGGAGGGCGTCGGCGCGGCGCTGATCATGTCGAACGATTTCGACGCCTATCCTGACGACGCGCCTGACCGGATGGCGGCCTTCGCCAAGGCGAGCGGGCTCGACGCGCCGTATCTGATCGACGAGACCCAAGAGGTCGCCAAGGCCTACGGCGCGGTCTGCACGCCCGACTTCTTCGGTTACGACGCCG
>JASFUX010000128.1:0-9696 GCA_050050115.1 Maricaulaceae bacterium
TCATCATTTCGGGCGTCGACAAGCAGAAGGTCGGCCAGACCGCGGCGGAGATCCGCAAGTTCCGGCCGCCAGAACCCTACAAGGGCAAGGGCATCCGCTACGCTGGCGAATACGTCCGGCGCAAAGAAGGTAAGAAGAAATGACCGCCAAGACCGCAAAGGCCGCCCGCCAGAAGCGCGCTCAAAGCGTGCGCCGCAGGCTCAAGGCGCATGCGGGCGCGCGGCCGCGCCTGTCGGTGTTCCGCTCGGGCAAGAACATCTATGCTCAGGTCATCGACGATGCGAAGGGCGTCACCGTCGCCGCGGCGTCGTCGTTGGACGCCGAGGCGAAGTCGGATGCGAAGTCCGGCGCGAACGCCGCTGCGGCGGCGGTGGTCGGCAAGCTCGTCGCCGCACGTGCAGTCAGCCAAGGCGTGACCGACGTGGTGTTCGACCGCGGCGGTTATCTTTTCCATGGCCGCGTCAAGGCGCTGGCCGAAGCCGCCCGCGAGGGCGGCCTTAAGTTCTAACGTAAGGAGCGGGCGGAATGGCTCGACGCGACAGAGAGCGAGATCGGGACGACCGCGACACCGAGTTCGTGGACAAGCTGGTCCACATCAACCGGGTGGCCAAGGTGGTCAAGGGCGGCAAGAACTTCGGCTTCGCCGCCCTCGTGGTCGTGGGCGATCAGAAGGGCCGGGTCGGCTTCGGTCACGGCAAGGCCCGCGAGGTGCCCGAGGCGATCCGCAAGGCCACCGACGAGGCCAAGAAGACGATGATCCGCGTGCCGCTGCGCGAGGGTCGGACGCTGCACCATGACGGTCGCGGCCATCACGGCGCGGGCAAAGTGATCCTGCGCGCCGCGCCTCCGGGCACCGGCGTCATCGCCGGCTCGGCCGTGCGCGCCGTGCTCGAAACGCTGGGGATCCAGGACGTCGTCGCCAAGTCGCTCGGCTCGTCGAACCCTTACAACATGGTGCGCGCGACGATGGATGCGCTGAAGAACCAGCGCAATCCGCGGCACATGGCGGCCAAGCGCGGCCTCAAGGTCTCAGACCTCGTCGGCCGCCGTCAGGACGGCGCGAGCGCGCCGGATGTGGTTGACGCGGAGGCGGGCTGATGGCGAAGAAGACGGTCACTGTGCGTCAGACGGCCAGCCCGATCCGGCGGCCGAAAGATCAGCGTGCGACGCTCAAGGGGCTTGGTCTCGGCCGCATCGGCCGGGAGCGCACGCTCGAGGACACCCCCGCGGTGCGCGGGATGATCGCCAAGGTGGCGCATATGGTGGAGGTGGTCGACGCGTAGGCCCTCCCGCGGGGCGGCGCGCGACGAACAGGCGAATACTGCCTCGGGCGGCCTGAGCTGGCGGCCCGACGCGAGGCAAAGCCGAGTCTGGAGAACGACATGAAGCTCAACGAACTCGCCGACAATCCGGGCGCGCTCAAGAAACGGATGCGCGTGGGCCGCGGTATCGGCTCGGGCAAGGGCAAGACCGGCGGCCGCGGCGTCAAGGGCCAGAAGTCCCGCAGCGGCGTCTCGGTCAATGGTTTCGAGGGCGGGCAGATGCCGCTCTACCAGCGCCTGCCCAAGCGCGGTTTCAAAAAGCCCAATCGCGCCGAATACGCCGAGCTCAATCTGTCGCGCCTGCAGGCGGCGATCGACGCGAAGAAGCTCGACGCCAAGGCGGCGATCGACGAGGACGCGCTCGTTGCCGCGGGCGTCGTGCGCCGTAAGCGCGACGGGGTGCGCCTCCTTGCGAAAGGCGAGCTTAAGACCAAAGTAAGCCTAACGGTCACCGGCGCATCCAAGGCGGCGGTCGCGGCCGTCGAGAAGGCCGGCGGCGCGATCACCCTGACGGCTCCGGCGGCTCCGGCCGCGGTGCCCGAGCAGGCGAGCGCCGAGTAGCACAACGCGCAAGCGGGCGCGGGGGCGTTTTCTTTCCTCGCGCGAGGATCTTTCGGAGAGCCCATGGCGTCGGCAGCTGAACAACTCGCGCGCAACTTCGACATGCGCACGATCACCAAGGCGACCGAGCTGCACAAGCGGCTGTGGTTCACCCTGGGCGCGCTCGTCGTCTATCGCCTCGGCACCTTCGTGCCCGTGCCCGGCGTGCGCCGCGACGTGTTCGAGCAGGCCTTCCAGAGCCAGGCCGGCGGCGTGCTCGGCATGGTCAACACCTTCGCCGGCGGCGCGGTCGAGCGCATGGCGATCTTCGCCTTGAACGTGATGCCCTACATCACGGCGTCGATCATCATGCAGATCCTCTCGACGACGATCCCCCGGCTCGAGGCGCTCAAGAAAGAAGGCGAGGCGGGCCGCAAGCAGATCAATCAGTACACGCGCTACCTGACGGTGCTGCTCGCCACGGTGCAGGCGTTCGGCATCACCCAGGGCCTGATGGCGACGACCAGCACCGCCGACGGCATCACGCAGAGCGCGGTGATCAACCCCGGCTTCTCGTTTATCTTCACCGCCGTCGTCACGCTGGTCGGGGGCACGATGTTCCTGATGTGGCTCGGCGAACAGGTGACGGCGCGCGGGGTCGGCAACGGCATCTCGCTGATCATCTTCGCCGGCATCGTCGCCGAGCTGCCGCGCGGCGTCGTTCAGGCGCTGTCGGTGTCCCAGGAGCAGGCGAACGCCATGCTGCCGATCGGCATCGGCCTGCTCGCCGCTGCGGTCATTCTGGCCGTCGTTTTCATGGAGCGGTCCCAGCGGCGGCTGCTCGTGCAGTATCCCAAGCGACAGGTCGGCAACCGGATGTTCGGCGGCCAGCAGTCGTTCCTGCCGCTGAAGATCAACACTGCCGGGGTCATTCCGCCGATCTTCGCCTCGACGCTGTTGCTGATGCCAGCGACGCTGGCGAGCTTCCAGCAGCAATCGGGTCCCGATTGGGTGCGGGTGATCCAGGCGCAGCTCGGTCCGGGCCAGCCGGTGTTCATGGCGCTCTACGCAGCGCTGATCATCGGCTTTTGCTTCTTCTACACGTCGATCGTCTTCAACCCCGAGGACACGGCGGACAACCTTAGAAAGCACGGCGGCTTCCTGCCCGGCATCCGGCCGGGGCGGAACACGGCGTCCTATCTCGACTATGTTCTCACGCGCCTGACGGTGATCGGATCGGTGTATCTGACCATCGTCTGTCTGTTGCCGGAGTTCCTGGTCGGGCAGGCCAACATCCCGTTCCGCATCGGCGGCACGTCGCTGCTGATCGTCGTCTCGGTGACGATGGACACCGTCAGCCAGATTCAGTCGCATTTGCTCGCTCACCAGTATGAAGGTCTGATCAAGAAGACCAAGCTGAGGGGGCGGCGGCGATGAATCTCATTTTGTTCGGCCCGCCGGCGGCGGGGAAAGGCACTCAAGCCAAGCGCCTCGTCGAGACCCGCGGCTATATCCAGCTGTCGACCGGGGACATGCTGCGCGCCGCCCGCGCTTCGGGCAGCGAGCTCGGCCAGCGCGTCGCGGCGATCATGGACGGCGGCTCCCTCGTCTCCGACGAGATCGTGATCGAGCTGATCGCCGAGCAGCTCGACGCCCATCAGGGCGCGCCGGGCTTCATCTTCGACGGTTTTCCGAGGACGCTCGCCCAGGCCGAAGCGCTCGACAAGCTGCTCGCGGACCGCGGCGCGAAGATCGACCTCGTGGTGCGCCTTGTGGTCGACGACGCCGCCCTGATCGCGCGGATCGAAAAGCGCGCCGCAGAGGAGGGCCGGGCGGACGACACGGTCGAGGCCCTAAAGACCCGGCTTGAGGCCTACAACACCCAGACAGCGCCGCTTTTGCCCTACTACCGCGACAAAGGCGTGCTGAAGGAAATCGACGGCATGGGCTCGATCGAGGAGGTCGCCCAGGGGGTCGATCAGACGATCGACGGGGAAGGTTCTTAGTTGGAGCGCTTGACGAAAGGGGGCTCTGGGTTTAGCTACCCCCCTTCGCGCGCGTGCGTTTACAGGTCGTTCAGCAACTTCGCTTCGCCGGGCCGAGCTTGATCGCAAGCTTGGCGCGGGTTTTCGGCGGTTTGAGACGCTTCTACATGGCGTCCAAAAGTGCTTGTGGAGATGCTTGTCGAGCGCACGTTGGTCGGACCATCGTCCGGTCAGTGACAGGAGAGACGTTGTGGCTCGCATCGCCGGGGTGAACATCCCCACGAACAAGCGCATCGAAATCGCGTTGCGCTATATCCATGGCATCGGCCCCGCCCATGCGCGGGAAATCTGCGAAAAGGTCGGCATCGCCAAAGAGCGCCGGGTCGCGGAGCTGACCGATGCGGAAGTCTTGCAGATTCGCGAGACGATCGACCGGGACTATATGGTCGAGGGCGACCTTCGCCGAGACACGGCGGTCAATATCAAGCGGCTGATGGACCTTGGGAACTATCGCGGCCTGCGGCACCGTCGCGGCCTTCCCGTCCGCGGCCAGCGCACCCACACCAACGCGCGCACGCGCAAGGGTCCGGCGAAACCGATCGCGGGCAAGAAGAAGTAAGGCGAAGTCGACATGGCCAAGGACACCGGGCGCGTAAAACGCCGTGAACGGAAGAACATCACTGCTGGGGTCGCGCACGTGGCCGCCAGCTTCAATAATACGATGGTGACGATCACCGACGCGCAGGGCAACGCCATCTCCTGGTCGAGCGCCGGCGCGATGGACTTCAAAGGTTCGCGCAAGTCGACGCCCTACGCCGCTCAGATCGCCGCAGAAGACGCCGGCAAGAAGGCCGCCGAACACGGCATGAAGACCCTCGAGGTCAACGTGTCGGGTCCGGGATCGGGCCGTGAAAGCGCGATCCGCGCGCTCCAGGCCGTCGGCTTCACCATCACCACCATTCGCGACGTCACGCCGATCCCGCACAACGGCTGCCGTCCGCCCAAGCGCCGCCGCGTCTAGCCGGCCGATCAAAGACGCGCGACGCAAAAAGAGGGAAGGCGCGCAGCCACGCCTTCTCACGCACACGAGGCAAGCAAGTGATTGAGAAAAACTGGCAAGAACTGATCCGTCCTCTCAAGCCCGTCGTCGAGGAAGGCGCCGATCCCGAGCGCCAGGCGCGCATCACCGCTGAGCCGCTCGAGCGCGGCTTTGGCATGACGCTCGGCAATGCGCTGCGCCGCGTGCTGCTGTCGTCGCTGCAGGGCACGTCAGTCGTCGCGGTTCAGATCGATGGCGTCGTGCACGAGTTCTCCTCGATCCCCGGCGTGCGCGAAGACGTCACTGCGATCATTTTGAACATCAAGCAGCTTGCGCTGCGGATGCACGCCGAAGGGCCCAAGCGCATGACGCTGCGCGCGCAAGGCCCGGGCGAGGTCAAGGCCTCGCTGATCGATGCGCCGTCGGACATCGAGATCCTCGATCCCGAGCAGGTGATCTGCACCCTCGATACCGACGCCGAGATCCGCATGGAGTTCACCGTGCAGACGGGCAAGGGTTATGTGCCGGCTGACCGCAACCGGCCTGAGGACGCGCCGATCGGCTTCATCGCCGTGGATGCGCTCTACAGCCCGGTCAAGCGCGTCGCCTACCGGGTCGAGAACACCCGCGAAGGCCAGGTGCTCGACTACGACAAGCTGATCATGGACATCGAGACCGACGGCTCGGTGAAGCCCGACGACGCGGTGGCCTATGCGGCGCGGATCCTCCAAGACCAGTTCCAGATCTTCATCAACTTCGAAGAGCCGCGCGAAGAAGCGCTTGCCGAAGAAAAGCCCGACCTCGACTTCAACCCGGCGCTGCTAAAGAAGGTCGACGAGCTCGAGCTTTCCGTGCGTTCGGCGAACTGCCTGAAGAACGACAACATCGTCTACATCGGCGATCTCATCCAGAAGTCCGAAGCGGAAATGCTCCGCACACCGAACTTCGGTCGCAAGTCGCTCAATGAGATCAAGGAAGTTCTCGCGCAGATGGGCCTGCACCTCGGCATGGAGGCGCCCAACTGGCCGCCTGAGAACATCGAAGAGCTGGCCAAGAAGTACGAGCGCGAAGTCTAAGACCGCGGGCGAACCGCGGATGCGGCCCTGGGCCGCGAGAGTCGAAGGAGAAGTCCCATGCGTCACGGCGACGGGCGCCGCAAGCTCAACCGGACCAGCTCGCACCGCCGCGCGATGCTGGCGAACATGGCCGCGTCGCTGATCACGCACGAGCAGATCTCGACCACTCTGCCCAAGGCCAAGGAGCTGCGGCCCTATGTCGAGCGGCTGGTGACCTTAGCGAAGAAGGGCGATCTCGCCTCGCGCCGCATTGCGTTGACGCGAGTGAACGACAAGGGCGCGGTGGCCAAGCTCTTCGACACCCTGAGCGAGCGCTACAAGGAGCGTCAGGGCGGCTACATCCGCGTGCTCAAGGCCGGTTTCCGCCAAGGCGACGCCGCGCCGATGGCGGTGATCGAGTTCGTCGACCGCGATGAAGAGGCCAAAGGCGCCGAAGACCGCGCCCGCCACGCCGAGATGGTCGAGGCGGACGACGAATAGCCGCGCCGCCTTTCGCGCGGCGCGCACCGTCTGCGCCAAAGTTTCGCCGATTTTGAGGCTTGATTTGACGCGCTGCGCGATCGCGGTCGCGCCGGACATGCTGCGTGGCCGGACGAGTTTCGACCCCAGGGCGGTCATGCCGGGTTCATCCGCAGTCGCGTACAACCGACGATAGATCGACGATCCTGTCTCAGGTGCGCGCATGAAACGCTTACCCGCTGCCTCCCTGTTCGCTCTCGTTGCGGCCGCCGTCCTTGGCGGCGCGACGGGGCTTTCGCTCTTGGGCTCGCACGCTCTTGCTCAACCGTTCTCACGCGAGGCGCCCCAGAACGCCGAGCAGATCCAGCTCTCTTTCGCACCCGTCGTGCGCGACGCCGCGCCGGCGGTGGTCAACGTCTTTTCCGAGCGGCGGGTGGCGACGCGCGGCTCGTCCTTCGAGCAGGAGTTTTTCGAGCGCTTCTTCGGCTATTCGGCGCCGCGCGAACGGGTCAGCCGCTCGCTCGGATCGGGCGTGATCGTGCGGTCGAACGGCGTGATCGTGACCAACAACCACGTCGTCGCCGGCGCCACCGAGCTGCGCGTGGTCTTGAGCGACCGCCGCGAGTTTCCCGCCGAGTTGATGCTCGCGGATGAACGCACCGACCTTGCGGTCCTGAAGATCGACGCCAATGGGGAGGACCTGCCGACGCTCGCGTTCGCGCCCTATCAGGCGCACGAGGTGGGCGATCTGGTGATTGCGATCGGCAATCCGTTCGGGGTCGGACAGACCGTCACCCAGGGCATCATCTCCGCGCTGGGGCGTTCGGAGGTCGGGGTGACCGACTACGGCTTCTTCATCCAGACCGACGCGGCGATCAACCCGGGCAACTCGGGCGGCGCGCTAGTGGACCTCTCGGGCGAGCTGATCGGCATCAACACGGCGATCTTCTCCCGCTCGGGCGGCTCGAACGGGATCGGCTTTGCGATCCCCGCGCCGCTGGTCGAGCGCGTGGTCGACAGCGCCCTGAGCGAAGGGCGCATCGTGCGGCCCTGGTTCGGCGCGCGCGGCCAGACGGTGACCGCCGACCTCGCCCTCACTCTGGGGCTCGACCGCCCGCGCGGCGTCCTCGTCAATCATGTGCGCGAGGCCAGCCCGGCCGACCGCGCCGGCGTGCGCGAGGGCGACGTGGTGCTCTCCCTCGACGGGGAGGAGATCGACAGCGAGTCCGCGTTGAGGTTCCTGCTCGCCACGCACCGGGTCGGCGACCGCAGCGACATCGCGGTCTGGCGCGACGGGCGCGAGCGGCGGATGACCTTGCGCGCCGAAGCTCCGCCCGAGACGCCCGCGCGGGATGAGCGCACGGTGTCGGGCGCGTTCCCATTGTCGGGCGCGAAGGTGGCGAACCTGTCTCCGGCGTTCAACGAAGAGATCGGCCTCGACCTCTATCAGACGGGCGTGATGATCATCGACATCCCCGACTCGCGCTCGGCCGCGGCCTACTATGGGTTCCGCGCGGGCGACCTCATCGTCGGGGTCAACAGAACGGAGACGCCGACGACGGCCGCGCTCGAGGAGGCGCTCGAGGACTTCGAGGGCGATCGCGAATGGCTGATCTCGCTGATCCGAAACGGGCAGCGCTACGACCAGGCGTTCCGGTTCTAGCTGTGCGGTGATGCGCGACAGAGCGCGCGGGGGCGGATAGTCTCCGCGCGAGATGTCCGACTTGTTTGAATCTTCCGGCCTGTCCGACGGCGCGCCGCGGCCGCTCGCCGACCGGCTGCGTCCGCAAAGCCTTGGCGAGGTTGTCGGTCAGGATCATCTGCTCGGATCTGACGGGCCGATCGGGCGGATGCTGGCGCAAAAGCGCTTGGCCTCGATCATCCTTTGGGGCCCGCCGGGAACGGGTAAGACCACGATCGCCCGCCTGCTGGCGGAGGAGACGGGCCTCGCCTTCGATCCGATCTCGGCGGTCTTCTCCGGCGTCAAGGACCTGCGCGAGGCGTTCGAGCGGGCCAAGGCGCGCCGGGCGAGCGGGCAGGGCACGCTCTTGTTCGTCGATGAGATCCACCGCTTCAACCGCGCGCAGCAGGACGGCTTTCTGCCGTTCGTCGAGGAGGGCGTGGTCACCCTCGTCGGCGCGACGACGGAGAATCCGTCGTTCGAGCTCAACGGCGCGCTTCTGTCGCGCTGTCAGGTGCTGGTCCTGAAGCGTCTCGACGACGAAGCGCTCGAGCAGCTCATCGAGCGCGCCGAGAAGGCCGACGGCAAGACGCTCAACCTCGAGCCCGCCGCGCGCGATGCGCTCAAGGCGATGGCGGACGGCGACGGACGCTATTTCTTGAACCTCGTCGAGGAGATCCTGGCCCTTGCGCCGGAGACGCCGCTGACCGCGGCCGATCTCGCCTCGACCTTGCAAAAGCGCGCGCCCGCTTACGACAAGGATCGCGAGGAGCACTACAACCTCATCTCCGCCCTGCACAAAGCCGTGCGCGGTTCGGACCCGGACGCGGCGCTCTACTGGTTCGCGCGGATGCTCGACGGCGGCGAGGAGCCGCTGTTCCTGGCGCGCCGCTTGGTGCGCATGGCGTCGGAGGACATCGGCATGGCCGATCCGACGGCGCTTCTGGTCGCGAACGCGGCCAAGGACACCTACGAGTTCCTCGGCAGCCCGGAAGGGGAGCTGGCGCTGGCGCAGGCGGTGCTGCACATGGCGACGGCGCCGAAGTCCAACGCCGCCTACGTCGCCTTCAAGGGCGCGATGAAGGCGGCGCGCGAGACCGGCTCGCTGACGCCGCCGGCGCACATCCTCAACGCGCCGACGAAGATGATGAAGGAGCTCGGCTACGGCGCGGGCTACGCCTATGACCACGACGCCGCGGACGGCTTTTCGGGCCAGAACTATTTCCCAGACGGCATGGATCGTGCGCAGTTCTATCAGCCGACGGAACGCGGTCGCGAGGCGGCGATCAGGGAGCGACTCGCGAAGTTCGCCGAATTGAGAAAGCAGCGAGGCGGCTAGCCGCCCGCGCGCGCGACCACGGAGTCCGCCACGAACGGGTTGCTGGTGCGCTCCTGGCCGAAGGTGCTCATCGGGCCGTGACCGGGCACGAAGCGGATGTCGTCGCCGTAGGGCCAGAGCTTCTGCGTGATCGAGGCGATGAGGTCGGCGTGGTTGCCCTTAGGAAAGTCGGTCCGGCCGATCGAGCCTTGAAACAGCACGTCGCCGACGAAGGCGATCTTCAAATCCTTGTTCACGAACACGACGTGGCCTGGG
>JASFUX010000129.1:0-9677 GCA_050050115.1 Maricaulaceae bacterium
TGCTGTCGCCTAGGCTTTGCAAAGTCCGTTTGACGGTTGAAGTGGAGGGTGCGGATGTCTTCTTCGAAACTTTTCGTTTCAAGACGTTGTAGATGTCATTGTGCGAAAACTGCTCTCTATCGAATTGGGCAATTGCATAAAGCACCTTTGCGCGCGACTGAGCGCCGGTAGTCCCCATCCGCAAATGCTGCGAGATCGCGGCATGCATGCCAGCGGCAAATTGGGAAAGCCACATCCCGCGCGCTTTCTTCAAGACGTCTTCTGTAATCTTGTTGCCGTTCTCACGGGCGCATAGGGCTACGCAGAGACCTAGGTGCTGCAGCTTTTGGGGTATTCTATCTGCCATCCAAGCCATGTCGCGAAGGTATCTGTCCTCGCCGTGGTCGAACGACATCGCCAGGTGATCAACAAATCCGCGCTTCAAAAGAGCCTTTGCTGCAGCTTCCGGCATGCGGCCGACCTCTGGCACTTCAATAAGACGGCTGCGGAGCGAGTCTTCTTGCCCTCGGACCAAGAAGTCATAGAGGTTGTGGGGCGTGCCCACGATTATGAGCCGTACGTCGTACTCTGCATATGCGGCATCGTCGAGATTCATAACCATACTGATTATTTCTTGACGAGCGCTAGCGCTGCCGCGAATGGCTTCAAAGTTTTCAAGCACTACGAACGCTTTGCATCCACGCTTCTTGGCATCGGCGCGCCGTCGCACCTCCTTCACGCAAGCAAGCCAATCGTCGGGACGTATGTGAGTATGTGTGGTGCTATCGGACCCGCTTAGTCCGGTGCCCTCGAATCCAATTCTTCGTCCCGCCGCTCGACCTGATTGAGAGAGTTCGCCCACGCCGCCCAGGACACGCTTTTTTACCGCCGCAATTAGACCCGCCTGAAGGTTGGCATTCGCCAAGCTGACGTCGACGAAGTACGCTCGTTGTTCTTCAAGTACTTTTTTGTAGAGCCAACTTTTTCCGCAACCGCTTCGGCCCTTGATTACGATGTGCTGGGGCATTCGCAGCGCTTGCCGAAGGCTATCTTCCAACTCAGGTCTGTGGACGTACATTCCTTTGTGCACGCTTGCCGACCGAGGCTTGAAAACGTCCTCTGGATCGACGCGAGAGTGAATGAACAGCTTGCGAATTCGCCCAAACATTTGACCCCCTCCCCTTGTCGCCAAGATCGAAACTACTTCGCAACTTCTGATCGCGCCACCACCGAGAATTGCGATCATAGGTTGTCAAAGCAAACCTAGCGCAGTGTATCTGTTCTCCAAACGCCAAACGGGCCGCCCGGATGTCTCCAAGCGGCCCGTCAGCCTTGCGGTATCAAAACAGGACCCTTTGCAGGGCCGTGAAAGCCATGACGACCAGTTCGAAGCCGTCCTTGGCCGTCAGAAGGACGACCGTCCCAAGCCACATCGGCCTGACGATCGCCTTCCCCAATTTTTGGAAAGTCACGTCGTCTCACCTTCATCTCTCCGAACCCGCGAGAGAGCGTGAGACGTCCTAGAGGCCGCTCACGCCCGCGCGCGGGAAAGTCGTGTCTTCGCGCCGGAATCCATCAGCGCCTCCGGTTGTTGAACAAAGCCGCCGGGCAAGAGCGCGAGACGCGTCCCGCCGACGGAGCGCGGGGAGTTAGATAAGTTTCGCGACCAAATCAAGGCTGGTGATCGAGCCGGATTGCCTGCGTTGCCAATGAGCGACGCCGGCCGTGACCCATTCTCGCCGAGATCGGGGTTAACGCGGTCGGCTCAATCCCGCCCGCCAAGCTGGCTCAATTCTTTACGCGCTCCGGGGAGACTGGCCTCGCAATCAGGAGGTCCGGACAGCCTCCACGACAAGAGGCTTGGCCGATGCGGATTCTCGCGGTGCTTTTCTTCTCGCTCGTCGCGGCGGCGGCCGTCAGCGGCTGCGCGAGCATGAGCGAAAACGAATGCCGCGTCGCCGACTGGCACGCGCTCGGTTACGAGGATGGCGCGGCCGGGCGGCCCGCAGGCTACGTCGGCGAGCGCCGCCAGGCCTGCGCTCGGCACCAGGTCGGGATCGATTTCGACTCCTACCTCGAAGGCCGCGACCGCGGTCTCGTCCAGTTCTGCCGACCCGAGCGCGGGTTCAACATCGGGGCCCAGGGCGGCGGCTACGCCGGCGTCTGCCCGGCCGAACTCGAAGGCCCGTTCCTCGCCGAGTATGAGGTCGGCCGCCGGCTCAATACGTTGAGCCGCGCCGCGCACGAGGCCTCCGCCGATCTCGAGCGCGCGCACTTGAGGCTCGAGAACCTCAACTCCCGGATCGTCGACGCCGAGGTGGCCGTCGTCTTCGAGGACTTGTCGATCGAGGAGCGCGCGTCCCTGCTGGTTCAGATCAACGCGATGATGGAGCAGCGCACCGGTCTTCGAGAGTCGATCCCGCACCTCGAGCGGGCCCAGGCCGCCGCCATCGCCGAGCTTGAGCGCTACGAGGCTTGGCTCGATGGTCCGCGCAGCGCGCGCGTCGCCTACGCCGGCGAATAGAGCAAAACTGCGCCTCCTAATCGCCCGGCAAGGTTTCTCCCCTATATGTGGGGGATGGCCAGCCTCGCGATTCGCTCCGATACGCCGATCCGCGCGATCCCCGACGTCCATGGGGAACTCGCCGCGTTCGAGGTGCTGGTGACCGAGGCGCGGGCCGAGGACCGCTTCATCGTCCAGCTCGGCGACATCGTCGACCGCGGGCCCGACAGCGCCGGCGCGCTCTCGCTGATGTTCGATCTCATGGACGCCGGTCACGGCCTCATGCTGATGGGCAATCACGAGTGGAAGCTTTTCCGCGCGTTGCAGGGCCGCGCGGTGAGCCTCGGCGCCCAGGCCGAGCGCACCCTGGCCGAGCTCGCCG
Source organism: Maricaulaceae bacterium (assembly GCA_050050115.1). Taxonomy (GTDB): domain Bacteria; phylum Pseudomonadota; class Alphaproteobacteria; order Caulobacterales; family Maricaulaceae; genus JASFUX01. The sequence goes on from JASFUX010000129.1 coordinate 2,865, forward strand.
CGACGCCGGGGCTGGAGCGCCGTTTCGTCGACGCCATGGAGCAGGCGCCGCTCTATGTGCGCCACGGCCGGAGACTATTCGTTCACGGCGCATGGGATCCGGCCATGACCGATCCCGCGCCGTTGAGCGATCATGACCACAAGCGCCTTCAGGCGCGCGCGCTCTATGGCCAGACCACCGGGCGGCTCGACCCCAAGGGCCGGCCCGAGCGGATCTGGGACTGGGTGGACAAGTTGCCGGCGGGCCTTGAAGTGGTCGTCGGGCACGATTGGCGCGCGCCTTCGGTCGTGCTTGCCCGGCGCGGGCAGGGCGGCGGGCGCGCGGTCCTTCTCGATCTCGGCGCCGGCAAGGGCGGACCGCTGGCCTACATGGACATCGAGCCTGACGGCGCGGCGCGCTTCTCTCATCCGCTCGCGGACTGGACGGGGCCGGTCTACGAAGTCGCGAGCTCCGCATAAGCTCTCGATACGTCGCATTTTACGAATTTCCGTTAAGCCTTGCTCATCGTTCGGGGCAAGCAAAGCTTAGGATCATTGTGCGAAGCTTCTGTGCGTGACGGAGACATCGCTGCGCGGGGCGGGCATGCTGAATTTCCTCTTCAATCCGAACGGACGGGTGTCGCGCGTCCAGTTCTGGATGTGGTTCATCTTCCCGCAGGTTGTGCTCTCCTTCGTCGCGCAGGCCGCAGACGCCGCGATCTTCGGCGTGACGATGTCCCCGAACTTCGCCTCCGAACCGTTCGACGCCGCCGTCGCTCCGCCGGTCTTCGGGTTCACCCTTGTCGTGGGTCTCTTCTATCTCTGGCCGAGCATCGCCGTTTCGGTGAAGCGCTTCCACGACCGGGGGATGACCGGCTGGTGGGTGCTCTGGTTCGGCCTCATCATCTTCGGCGGCGCCTTCTTCGCGATCGCCTCGGCCGTCGGCGCTTCGGTCAGCGGACAGTCGACCGGCGCCTTGCCGCTGCTCGGCGGTCTTCTGGCGGGCGGCGCGATGATCACTCAGTTCGTCATCCTCTACGTGCTGCCTGGCGCCGCCGGCGCGAACAAGTTCGGGCCCGACCCGCGCAACCCCGGCGCCAGCGGCTCGGCGAGCGTCGATGACGGCTCGTCAGGTGGCGCCGATTGGGCCGACAAGCTGCTTGACGGCGACGGCCTCGTCGAGGCCCGCGCAAGCGCTGCGGCGACCATGCCGACGTCTGCGCCTTCGACCGTTCGCGTTTCGGCGCCGTCGACTCAGTCCGCCCGCCGGGCGCGTCGCGCAGCGCCGCCAGCGGCCGGCGGGCCGGCCTCCTTCGGCCGCCGCGGCGTCTAGCTTCCGCGCAACACCTCCCGCGTCATCTGCGTCGCTGCGCGCGCAGCGCGTGGAAGCAGGCGCCGACGCGTGCTAGCGTCGTCTCACTCTTGCGCGCGCCCGGCGAGTCGCGGGAACGATCGCGGCGTACGGCGTAGGAGCGCTCACTTCCTGCGAGGCGAGACATGACGCTGAGACTCCGTGTTGCAGCCGTGATGGTCGTTGCGCTCACCACATGCGCGGCGCCGAGCGAGCCAGGCGTCGAGCCGACCGCGCGCACGCCTGCGAGCGACGCGTTCGCGCAGCCGGCGGCGGAGCCGTCCGCCGAACGCCTCGACGCGGTGCTCGAAGGTCCCCTCCGCGCGGAGGACCGGGCGCGCGAAATCTACCGTCATCCGCGCGAGACGATCGGCTTCTTCGGCCTGACGCCGGACATGACCGTCGTCGAAGTGCTGCCTGGCGGCGGCTGGTACACGCGTATCCTCGCGCCTTACGTGGGCGAGGACGGCGCGCTGATCGGTCTCGATTACTCATTGCTCACGCGCGAGCGCATGGCCGGGGAGGCTTGGTCCGACGAGCAGCGTGCGTTCCATCTCTCTTTCGCCGAGGACTTCCCCGCAGCCGCGCGCGCCGCGGCGCCCGACGGCGTGAACGTCGTCGGCGGATATCTCTTCGACGCCGTGCCCGAAGAGCTTCTGGGAACCGCGGACGCCGTCCTGTTCATCCGGGCGCTGCACAACATGCGCGCGACGAGCACGATGAACGGTGCGATCGCCGACGCCTATGCGCTCTTGAAGCCCGGCGGCGTCGTCGGCGTCGTTCAGCACCGCGCCAACCCGACCGCAAGCGCCGAATACGCCAACGGCTCGCGGCAGTATCTGCACGAGGCGGAAGTGATCGCGGCGTTCGAGGCGGCGGGCTTCGTGCTGGAGGAGCGCTCCGAGATCAACGCCAATCCGCGCGATCCCGCCAACTGGCCGAACGGCGCGCGCACCCTGCCGCCGACGCTGACGCTGGGACTGCTCAATCGAGACGACTACACCGCGATCGGCGAAAGCGACCGGATGACGCTGCGATTTAGAAAGCCGGTTGGCGGCTGAAGCGCGGCGGCGCGTCGCGGCGCGCCTTGCGACAACGCGGGTCGTCGGCTCTAACATGCGCGCCAACATGCGCAGCGGGGAGCCAGCATGATCACGCTTAGAGGGGACGGCCTGACCGTCCGTCAGATCGCCGCGGTCGGTCGCGGCGCACCGGTTGCGATCACAGACGACGAGGCGGTGCTTTCGCGCGTGCGCGCCAGCCGCCAGCGGATCGTCGATGCGTTGGAGTCCGGTCAGCAGATCTACGGCGTGACCACGCTCTACGGCGGCATGGCGGACAAGCTCGTCTCGGGCGATCAGCTCGAAGAGCTGCAGAGAATCTCCCTTTGGCACCACAAGGCAGCCATGGGGCCGCGCTTGCCGGCCGAGGACGTGCGCGCGGCGATGCTGCTGCGCGCGAACTCGCTGTTGAAAGGCGTCTCGGGAGTCCGGCTCGAGCTGATCGAGCGCTTCGCGACATTCCTGAACGCGGGCGCGACCCCGCACGTCTTCCAGCGCGGGTCGATCGGGGCGAGCGGGGACCTGAGCCCGCTCTCTTATGTCGCCGGCGCCGTCATCGGGCTCGATCCGGCGTATCTGGTGGATCTCGACGGCGAGACGCTCGACTCGCACGCCGCGCTCAGCAGGCTCGGCCTCGAGCCGCTCGCCCTTCAACCCAAGGAAGGGCTGGCGCTCAACAACGGCACGGCGGCGTCGACGGGTGTTGCGGCGAACTGCGTCGACCGCGCGTTCGACCTCTTCGCTCTGGCGTTCGGTGCGCATGCGCTGTTCTTCCAGGCGCTGCTCGCCACCGACCAGTCGTTCGATCCGTTCATCCATGCGCTGAAACCGCATCCCGGCCAGGTCTGGACAGGCAAGGAGATGGCCGCGCTTCTTGAAGGCTCGCAGCTCATCCGCGGCGAGAAGGGCGGCGAGCGCGGCCACCGCGAAGGTGGGCTGATCCAGGACCGCTATTCGCTGCGCTGCATGCCGCAGTATGTCGGCCCGATCGTGGACGGTTTGAGCCGTCTCGCCGGCCAGGTCGAGATCGAGGCCAACTCGGCGAACGACAACCCGCTGATCGATCCGGATACGGGCGAAGTCTATCACACCGGCAACTTCCTCGCCGAGTACACCGCCGTGGCGATGGACGAGCTGCGCCGCCAGGTCGGCATGCTGGCCAAGCACATGGACGCGCAGATCGCGCTCCTGGTCTCGCCGGAGTTTTCGAACGGACTGACGCCGTCGCTCGTGGGCAACATGGGGCTGGGCCTGAACGTCGGTCTTAAGTCGCTGCAGATCGGCTGCAACGCGCTGATGCCGCTTTTAGAGTTCTACGGCCAGTCGATCGCCGACCGGTTCCCCACCCACGCCGAGCAGTTCAATCAGAACATCAACAGCCAGGCGATGAACGCCGCCAACCTCGCCCGCGAGTCGCTCGACATCCTCGAGCACTATCTGACGAACGCGCTGGTGTTCGCCGTCCAGGCCGTCGAGCTTCGCGCGCACCAGGTCGCCGAGACCTACGACGCGCGCGCCGTGCTTTCGCCGGCGACGCGGGGGCTCTACCTCGCCGCGCGCGAGGCCGCGGCCGGCCCGCCGGCTGGCGACCGTCCGCTCATCTGGAACGACGCGGACGGCTTCATCCAATCGATGCTCGAAGCCATCGCCGAGCAGATCCGGTCAAGCGGACCGCTGACGGAGTCCCTTGGCGATCTGGGCGAGAGCCTCCGCGCGCATCGCGCGTAACGGCCTCGGGGCGCGCTAAGCCGCGTCCTTCACCGCCGTCTTCGCGGCGGCGATCCAGCTCTTCACTTCGGCGAGATCGGGCGGCTTGCCCGAGCGGACGATGCGCTGGCCTTCCGAGCTTTCGACGAACGGCTTGACCAGCTTCAGGAGCGCCTTGGGGTTCATCGAGGCGAGGGTGGCGACGTCCCTGACGCCGACGCCGGTCAGGATTTGGGCGTCGTGACCTCTGAGGCCCGGCGTGCGGCGGACAAGCTCGGCCTGCGCCTTCCACTCCTCGATCGCTTCGACGGTGATGTGGCGCACCTTGAGCTGGGCGACGGCCGAACGCGGATCGAGCGCGAGGAATTGACGGACCGTCCGCACGCCGATCTTCGCAAAGCGCGCGGCCGTCTTCGGGCCGATCGAGGGCGCCTCTTCGAGGTCGGAGTCGAGACTGAGGTGGGTGCGCGCGGCGGCCTCCTTGGCGGCCTGGGTCTCGCGGCGCAGCGTCGGCTGGGCGGCCGGCTCCTCGGGCGCGAAGGCGGCGATGCGGGCGTAGGGCTTGTCGTAGACCGCCGTGCGCGCCTTGGCCGTGATCGAGCGAACCGGCGCGCCTTCGCCGAACCGCGCGCCGAGCTTGCGCAACGGCTTGGCGTCAAGCTCGGCCAAGTCGACGCCGAGCACCTCGCGCGCGTGGGTGGCGCGCACGGCCTTGTCGTCTTGCTGGAGGTTCTTGATCACCTTGCCGGTCTTCTTCAGCTCGCGCCACGTGCGGTTGACGGCGCGGCGAGAGCGCTTGTCCTCGCCGCGACCTTTCATCCGCTGACGCGGCGCGTCGACGGCGACGACGAGCCGCTTGAGCGCGAGAGAGACGTTGGGCGGCGCGACCGCGGCTTCCTCGAAGGCGCGCTCGAGCACGCGCGCCCAGCCGGTGACGGCGAGGCCGATGAGCGCCGCGATCCGGTCCTTGATCTCCTGGTCGAGTCCGGCGGGCGGGTCCTTGCGGCCCGCGTCGACGTCATAGTGGTCGATGACCACGTCGTAGGAGGCGTAGGCTTCAGTGGCGCCGGCGCGGATCAGCTGGGCGAGCCAATCTTCGGCCGCGCCCGCCTCGACGTCCGGATAGCCGCCGAGGTCGTCTTCAAGGATGGTCTGGAAGACATCGTAGCTCTTGGTGAAGCTCCACTCGACCGCGCGGTGGATCGCGCCTTCCTCCTCGCTCTGGGCTGTGTGGAAAGGCTGGTGCGGGTCGGTGAAGTAGTGGCTGGTCACCCCGGCCGCGTACACGGCTTCTTTCCACTTCTTCGCCTTCAATGCGGCGAGCGTCTTCGCGTACCAGTCTTGCGCCGCGTTGATCGCGCCGCCCCACTCGTTCTCGCCGACGTGCAAGACGTGATTGGTGAAGTCCTTGAACGTCGTATCGGGCGCCTTGGCGCCTTCGAAGTAGGCCTCGTGATGGAGCAGAAAGAGATCCCGCCAGCGCTCAGCGTCCGACCCGCGCAGATGACGCAGCGCGTCGAGCGCGATCTTGTGGTGCGTCGAGCGGGCGCGGGTCTGAAAGACGGCGTCGTACACCGGCGACATGGCCTTCTCCTTAGGCGCTCGAGAAGCTCATTCTGCTTTCATGATTCGCGTGGGCGGCGAGCGCAGGCGCGCACTGGGCGGCCTTTGGAGTAGATTGATCCTGTGGAACAATTTGCGATCGATCCGATTTTGCTCGACCGCTTCCAGCGCCTCGGCGTCGCCTTGGCGGTGGGGCTGCTGGTCGGCATCGAGCGCGGCTGGAAGGAGCGCGAGGCGGGAGCGGGCGAACGCACCGCCGGCATTCGCACGTTCGCGCTGATCGGACTGCTCGGCGGAGCGTCCGCCATCATCGGCGCGGAGCTCGGCGGCGTTGTCGCGGCCGCCGCCTTCCTCGGCTTCGCTCTGGTGATCGGCGCGTTCGAGCTGCAAGGCGCCAAAGCCACGGACTCCCGCGATGCAACCCCCGTCGTGGCGGCGCTTGTGGTCTTTGCGCTGGGCGCGGTTGCGGGCGTCGGCTTCCTGCGCGCCGCGGCCGCTGCGGCCGTGGCGACGACAATGCTGCTGGCGTTGAAGTCCGACATTCACCGCTGGCTCGAGAAGATCACCTTCGAGGAGCTGCGCGCGGGGCTGCTGCTCGGGGTGATGACGGTGATCCTGCTGCCGCTCCTGCCGGCCGAGCCGATCGATCCTTGGGACGCGATCAGCCTCCGAGCCGTGTGGCTGATGACGATCTTTATCTCGGCCGTCTCATTCACCGGCTATGCGGCGATCCGGATCGCCGGGCCGGGGCGCGGCCCGATCGTGGCCGGGCTCGCCGGCGGGCTCGTCTCGTCGACGGCGACGGCAGTGAGCTTTTCGCGGATGGCGAAGCGGGCGAAGGCGAACGAGAGCGTGCTGGTCGCGGGGATGCTCGCCGCAAACGCGGTAATGTTTGCGCGGCTGGGCGTCGTCGCGAGCGCGCTGCGACCGCAACTCGTCGCGCCGCTGATCTTCGCGCTAATCCCGGCGATCGCCGTTAGCGCGCTGCTTGCCTTTGTGATGCATCTGCGCGCGGTCAAGCACGACAAGACCTCGCCGCAGGAACTCGAACTCAAGAACCCGCTCGATCTGACGCTGGCGCTACAGTTCGGCGTCCTGCTCGCGGCCATTTCGCTCGCCGCGACCTGGCTCGAGCAGCTGTTCGGCGCGCGCG
>JASFUX010000130.1:0-9660 GCA_050050115.1 Maricaulaceae bacterium
GGTCTCTAACCCGCAACGACCACCGAATTTCGCTGCGGCCCAGTATCGGCTTCAAATCGCTCGGTACAGGAATGCGCACATAGTAGACGCCATCGCGGCGTTCGAGATGCAAAGTGCGGCGTCCGGCCATGCGCGTGCTCGCGATTGGAACACCGGATGGTCACATCCGATGTCGCCATCGCCGCCAGGACACCTAGATCTCTTGCAAGTAATTGCAATTATTAGGCTTTTTGGCGGTGAGGGTGGGATTCGAACCCACGAGACGGTTGCCCGCCTACACGCGTTCCAGGCGTGCGCCTTCGACCACTCGGCCACCTCACCGCAAGCCGCGCGGATTATCAGGCGGCGGCCCGGCGGGCAAGGCGCGACGCGCCCTCGTCCCGAACCATTCGTCGCGCGCCTCGCGCTGCTCTCCAGAAAGGCAAGCCCCCTGAACGCGGCATCAGGAGCGCGCGCCAAAGAGAGCGCCCACTGAAAGCTCGCGCCTGGCCGAGGGGATGTGCCGCCTCGCGCGCCTCGAGAGCGGTCCGTCCTGGACGCGTCCGCTCCAGAACTTGCGGCCCGCACGCTTGCTTGCCGGCCAAGCCCCCAGCGACTAGCGTCTTCGATAAGGCCGGCCTCGGCGGGGCCGGCCTTGGCTTTTGACAACAGCACCTGGGCCGCGGGGCCGATCCGCCTGCACGGCCCAATCCGCGCCGAACGGAACATGCGTCATGACCGCCGCCGCCCTCCAAGCCGACTGCACGCGTTGCGCGGCGCTCTGCTGCGTGGCGCCGGCGTTCGACCGGTCGGAGGACTTCGGCGTCGACAAGCCCGCCGCGACGCCCTGCCCGCACCTCGCGCCCGACCACCGCTGCGCCATCCACGCCGAGCGCGCGCGCGCCGGCTTTAAAGGTTGCATCGGCTACGACTGCCTCGGCGCCGGCCAGCGCGTGACCCAGGAGATCTTCGGCGGCCGGTCATGGCGGGAGGATGCTTCATTGCTCGTCCCGATGAGCGAAGCCTTCGGCGTGGTGCGCCGCATCCACGAGCTGCGCGCCATGCTGGAAAAAGCCGGCGAGGCGCAACTGTCGGAGAACGAGCGCGACGGCCTGCGCGCGCTTTGCGACGCGCTCGAGCCTGTCGACGGCTGGTCGCGCGAGACGCTGGCCGCCGCCGACATCGATGCGCTGGAGCAGCGCGTGCGGGCCTTCCTGCGCACGCTCCGCCGCCACTTCACGCCCGCGCGATAACCGAAACGGGTGGCGTCCTCTTACGTCTTGCGACGGCTCGACAGCGCCGCGGCGAGCGTGCCGTCGTCGAGGTGGTCGAGCTCGCCGCCGACCGGCACGCCGCGCGCGATCGAGGAGACCTCGACGCCCAATCCTTCGAGCCGGTCGGCGAGGTAGTGCGCCGTCGCCGCGCCGTCGACCGTGGCGTTCAGGGCAAGGATCACCTCGGTCACCTCCTCGGCGGCGGCCCGCGCCATCAGCGAGTCGATGTTGAGGTCTTCGGGACGCACGCCGTCGAGCGCGGAGAGCACGCCGCCGAGGACGTGGTAGCGGCCTTCGAACACGCCCGCGCGCTCGAGCGCCCAGAGATCGGCGACCTCCTGGACGACGCAGATCACGTCGTTGCGGCGGTCGGGCGCGGCGCAGACGGCGCAAGGGTCGCGCGCGTCAATATTACCGCAGACGCTGCACGGGCGGATTTTCTCCGCGGCTTCGGCGATGGCGGCGGCAAGCGGCTCCATCAGGCTTTCGCGCCGCTTGATCAGGAACAAGGCCGCGCGCCGCGCCGAGCGGGGTCCGAGGCCCGGCAGCTTGGCGATGAGCTGGATCAGCTTTTCGATCTCAGGAGCGACGCTGGCCATGCGCGGATTGAAAGTCCTTCGTCGTAAACGCCCCGGCGCGGGACGACCGCTCGCAACCGGCGGCTCGGTCGGTTATAGAACGTGGCGATTTCACGATTCGAGCCTTTCAAGGAGTCGCCGATGACCAAGCCGCAGCTCCGTCCTCTCCGCGCGCCTGCTTCACTCTTCGCCGCGCCGCCGCTGCTCGCCGCGCTGCTCCTCTCCGCCTGCGCGCCCGCCGACACCGGCCCGGACGCCGCGCCGCACGCCTCGGCCGAACCCATGGTCTACTTCGTCAATCTTGAGGACGGCGACGTGGTCGACAGCCCGGTCCGGGTGGTGTTCGGCCTCTCCGGCATGGGCGTCGCGCCGGCGGCTGCGGACGTTCCCGACACCGGGCACCATCACCTGCTCGTCGACGCGGACGGCTACCCGACAGGCGAGCCGCTGCCCAACAACGAGACCTACCGCCACTTCGGCGGCGGGCAGACCGAAACGGTACTCGAGCTCTCGCCCGGCGAGCATTCGCTGCAGCTGGTCTTCGCCGACCGCGGCCACGTACCGTTCGAGCCGAGCATCGAGAGCGAAGTGATCAGGGTCGCGGTCAGGTAGGGCGCGTTGCGATCACTCCGGCAGCGCCAGCGCCACCAGCTCCGGCGGGTGACCGTTGTCCGACACCGCGAGGACAATGAACTGTCGGCCCTCGTGCAGGTAAGTCATCGGCGCGCCCGAGCCGAGCGAGGGCAGCTCGTATTCCCAGACCACGTCCCCGCTCTCTTTGTCGTAGGCGCGGAACATCGGCTCGCCTAGGGGCGCGGACAGGCTGCCCGCTTCGGCGAGGAACATCAGCTCAGGCGTGAGCAGCGGGCTGGGGCGGATGTCGTAGTTGCCCATGGAGTCGAAATCGAGCCCGAGGTCCTGAAGGTCGGGATGCTCGCGAACGTAGTCGGGCGCGCCGCCGGTGGGGATCCGCCACAGATGCTCGCCTGCGTCCATGTCGGTCGCCACCAGCTCCGTGTACGGCGGCTTCAGGATCGGCAGGCCGCGCGGCCCTTGCACGTAGGCGCCGGGCGTGCGCACCCAGTCGAGATCGGTCACCTCAGGATCGCCGCGCCTCAAGCCGGCGTTGTTCACGCGATGGCGAATCGGCACGTACATCACGTGGGTTTCCGGATCGTAGGCGGCGGCGTTCCAGTTCATCCCGCCGCCGTGACCGGGATACATCCAGGTTCCGAGGTTTTCGCCTTCGATGGCCTCGGTCGGCGGCTCATACAGCGGCCCGGTCGCATACTGCGCGGCGATCTCCAGCGCCTCGGCGCGCAGCTCCGGCGTGAAGTCGATCAAGAGATCCTTGTCATAGCCAAGCGGCGTGTAAGGCGCGGGGCGGGTGACGAACGGTTGGGTCGGCGCGGTGTGCTCGCCTTCGAGCGTCGATTGAGGAACCTCGCGCTCCTCGATCGGCCAGACCGGCTCTCCTGTCAGCCGGTTGAAGACGAACGCCATGCCCTGCTTGGTTAGCTGAGTGACGGCCGGGACTATTTCTCCGTCTACGGTGATGTCGTGGAGGATCGGTGCAGCGGGCATGTCGTAGTCCCAGATCCCGTGGTGACTGATCTGGAAGTGCCACACGCGCTCGCCAGTCGCGCTGTCGAGGCACACGATGCTCTCTGAGAACAGATTGTCGCCCGGCCGAGCGCCGGCGTAGAACTCGGTCGAGGCGGCGCCGCCGTCGTTCGCGGTTTCGAGCGGAAGATAGACGTAGCCGGTTTCTGGATCAGCGGTCATCATCGTCCACACGCCCGCGGCCGAGGCCGTGCGCCAGGAGCCGTTCTCCCAGGTCTCGACGCCAAACTCGCCTTGCCGCGGAATCGGGTTGAACGTCCAGAGCAGCGCTCCGGTGCGCACGTCGTAGCCGCGCACGGCGCCCGACGCCTCGCCCTCGCGCGCGGCGATGGGAACGACTTGAGCGACGACGACGTCGCCAACGACGACCGCAGGGCTGACCGAGCGCGCCGCCAACGGCTCGCCGCCGCTGGTTGCAGGCAAGGACAGATCGACGATCCCGCCCTCGCCGAAATTCGAGTCCATCTCGCCCGTAGTTGCATCGATCGAGATCAGCCGTCCGTCTTCGGAGTTGTGATAGAGACGCTTGGCCTCGCCGTCGGCCCAGAACGCCAGCGCTCGACTGGCCAGACCCGCCGACCGGGCGCCTTCGACCGCGGGCGGCTCGAAGCTCCACATGGTCTCGCCAGTTCCCGCGTCGATCGCGGAAGCGCCGTGATTGCCGGAGGGAACGTAGAGCACGCCGTCGACCATCAGCGGCGTGCCCTTGTAGTTCGCGATTGGCCGGCCCGGCGGGATCGGAATCGCCGAGCGCCATACGATCTCAAGCTCGGTGACGTTGTCCCCGGTGATCTGATCGAGCGCGGCGTAGCGCGTGTGCCCGGCGTCCCCGCCCCAGGTGCGCCATTGCCCGTCCGGCGCGCCGGTTTGGGCGAACGCGGGCGCGGCGAGCGCGACCGATGCGATTACTTGAAATGCTGTAGCCAGCCGCTTTGACACGGTCTGCTCCTCCCCGCCTTGTCGTTGAGTGCAGTCTTACGCGCCTAGCCTTCCCCGTCCATCTTCAGCGCTGCGATGAACGCCTCCTGCGGGATCTCGACCTTGCCGAACTGGCGCATCTTCTTTTTGCCGGCCTTCTGCTTGTCGAGGAGCTTGCGCTTCCGCGTGGCGTCGCCGCCGTAGCACTTGGCCGTCACGTCCTTGCGCAACGCCGACAGCGTCTCTCGCGCGATCACCCGGCCGCCGATCGCCGCCTGGATCGGGATCTTGAACATGTGACGCGGGATCAGGTCTTTAAGACGCTCGCACATGCCGCGACCGCGACGCTCGGCCTGGCTGGCGTGCACCAGCATCGACAGCGCGTCCACCGGCTCGTCATTGACGAGAATCGACATCTTCACGAGGTTGCCGACGCGATAGTCAGACAGCTGATAGTCGAAGCTCGCGTAGCCCTTGGTCGCGGACTTCAGCCGGTCGTAGAAGTCGAACACCACTTCATTGAGCGGCAGGTCGTAGACCACCATCGCGCGGCTGCCGACGTAGGAGAGATCCTTCTGCACCCCGCGCCGCTCCTGACACAGTTTCAGGATCGCGCCCAAGTGCTCGTCCGGCGTCAGGATGGTCGCCGTGATCCAAGGCTCCTCGATCTCGGCGATGCGCACCGGATCGGGCATGTCGGCGGGGTTGTGCAGCTCGATCTCCGAGCCGTCGGTGAGCTTGATCTTGTAGACCACCGACGGCGCCGTCGCGATCAGGTCGAGGTCGAACTCGCGGGAGAGGCGCTCCTGGATGATCTCGAGGTGCAGCAGCCCCAGAAAGCCGCAACGGAAGCCGAAGCCCAGCGCCGCCGACGTCTCCATCTCGAAGGAAAAGCTCGCGTCGTTCAAACGCAAACGGCCGAGCGCGTCGCGCAGGTCTTCAAAGTCAGCCGCGTCCACCGGGAAGAGCCCGCAGAACACCACCGGCTGAGCCGGACGGAAGCCCGCCAGCGGCCTGTCGGTCGGCTTCTTGTCTTCCGTGATCGTATCGCCGACGGCGGCGTCGGCGACCTCTTTGATCGAGGCGGTCAGCACGCCAACCTCGCCGGGGCCGAGCTCGGGGACTTCGACCAGCTTCGGCGTCAGCACGGCGACGCGGTCGACCGGGTGGACCGCGCCGGTCGACATCAGCTTGATTTTGGTTCCCTTCTTCAAAACCCCATCGATCACGCGGAAGAGAACCACGACGCCGAGATACGAATCGTACCAGGCATCGACCAACAGCGCCTTGAGCGGCGCGTCAGGATCGCCCTCCTTGGGCGGAGGCAGCCGATGGACGATCGCTTCGAGCACCTCTTCGACGCCGTGGCCGGTCTTTGCGGAGATCTCGACCGCGTCGGAGGCGTCAAGACCGATGACGTCCTCGATCTGGGCGCGGACCCGATCGGGCTCGGCGGCGGGCAGATCGATCTTGTTGAGGACTGGAACGATCTCATGGTCGCGTTCGATCGCCTGGTAGACGTTCGCCAGCGTCTGGGCCTCGACCCCCTGGGACGCGTCAACCACCAGTAGCGAACCTTCGCACGCCGACAGACAGCGCGAGACCTCGTAGGCGAAGTCGACGTGGCCGGGCGTGTCCATCAGGTTGAGCACATACGCTTCGCCGTTCCGCGCGGTGTACTCGAGACGCACCGTCTGCGCCTTGATGGTGATGCCGCGCTCGCGCTCGATCTCCATGGAGTCGAGCACCTGCTCCTTCATCTCGCGGTCGGTCAGCCCACCGGTGACCTGGATCAGCCGGTCGGCGAGGGTCGACTTGCCATGGTCTATGTGCGCGACGATGGAGAAGTTGCGGATATGGGACAAAGGCGTGGTCATGGAGCGCGCGTTTAGCAGAGCCCGCACAAACCGCCAACGCGCCTTACACGTCTCAGCCAGGCGCCCGCCGCAGCTGTGGCGAAACTCACGCGTTTAGGATGAGCACCCCGAAGTTGAGCGCTGCAGCGTAGGCCACCCAGGCCGCCAGAGGCGCAAGGCAAGCCGCAGCGAAACGATCGACCCGCCAGGACGCGGCGATCGCGCCGACGATGAGGATCCACTGTGGAACGATGTTGATCGCGCCGAGAAGCGGGCTCTGCGCGGCGAAAAACATCCAGGACCAGGCGAGGTTGAACGCGAGCTGCACGTAAAACAGCCAAACGGCGAGCTTGCGTCCCGGTGTTCCGGCGGGCGCAGCCAAGAGGCGCCAAGCCGCTACCGCCATCAGCAGGTAGAGCGACGTCCAGACGGGCGCGAACACCCAATTGGGCGGCGTGAAACCCGGCTTGTCGAGGCCGGCGTACCAGGTCGGGATATTCGGCGTCGTCGCGAGCTGTCCAAGGAGCGAAACGGCGACGACCGGCGCGACGGCGAACAAAACCCGACGGAGCAGGCGGGCGCCGCCCCGCCCAACTTCGCGATCGTTCTCCTCAACCATGTGGACGGCTCCAGCCGGTTTGACCAATCCAGCGTACTATACGAAGCCCTGTCGCCGATCGATCACCCGCCAACCGAAGGCTGAGTTCCGACGAGGGCCGATCCGCTGTCATTTCTCCTCAATTGATGTTTGCTCGGCGCTGCGTCATGTTTCGGCCCGAAGACGCCTATTTCATCGCTCGATCACCCGACGAGGATTGACATGTTCCGGATCGCCGCAGCCGCCTTCTTCGCATTGTTCGCCACAGCCTGCGCATCGACGGGCTCGTCCGACCCGAATGACGAGCTTATGGGCGGACCATCAACCAGCGGGGAGCGCGGCGAATACCAAGACCGCGCATCCGGGGAATCCGACACCTACACCGAAGGTGAGATCGTCGGCGCGGTCGAGGATTGGCTGGGCGTTTCCGCCGAGACCGCCGGCTCGATCATCGAGCGGATCTTCTCCGATCTCGGCCGGCCGAACGCCTACATCTACGGCGGGGAAGGCTCCGGGGCGGTCGGCGTGGGCCTCAGGTACGGCGACGGCACGCTCGTCACCAAGAGCGGCGAGGAGCGCAAGGTCTACTGGCAAGGCCCGTCGGTCGGCTTCGACGTCGGCGGCAATGCGTCGAAATCATTCACCCTCGTCTACAACCTGCGCGACCCGGACGACATCTACCGCCGCTTCCCGGGCGTTGAAGGCTCGGCCTATTTCATCGGCGGCGTCGGCGTGAATTATCAGCGCGGCGACTCGATCACGCTGGCGCCGATGCGCGCGGGCGTGGGTTTCCGCACCGGGGCGAACGTCGGCTACCTCTCCTATTCACGGCGGCGGAACCTCCTGCCGTTCTGATCGGAAACGCGCCTGATTTCGCATCAAGGCTGGACTGATCGGCGTGAGCCCCTAGATAGGTTTGGTTCGTCAAACCGTCCGGGGGCTCCATGTCCGTTGAAAGTCTGTTCCAGCCGTATGAGCTGAAGTCGCTCAAGCTCAAAAACCGCATCGCCATGGCGCCGATGACGCGCTCGCATTCGCCGGGCGGCGTCGCGACCGAGGAAGTGGCCGCCTACTACGCTCGCCGCGCCGCCGCCGATGTCGGGCTGATCATCTCCGAAGGCACCGGCCCCGATCGCCCCGCCGCTTTGAACGACCCGAACGTGCCGCGCTTTCACGGCGAGAACGAACTCGCCGCCTGGAAGGGCGTGATCGACGCGGTGCACGCCGCCGGCGGCGTGATGGCGCCGCAGCTCTGGCACGTTGGCGCGATCCGCGGGCGCGGCGACTGGACGCCGCCCGGCCCCTCCGACAGCCCGTCTGGCCTCTCCCGCCCAGGCAAGAAGTTCGGCGAAGGCATGACCGAGGCGGACATCGCCGACACCATCGCCGCCTACGGCAAGGCCGCCGCGGACGCCGAGCGCCTCGGCTTCGACTGCGTCGAGATCCACGCCGCGCACGGCTATCTGATCGATCAGTTCTTCTGGGAAGGCACCAACGAGCGCACCGACGCGTTCGGCGGACAGAGCATCGCCGACCGCTCGCGGTTCGCCGTGGAGATCCTGAAGGCCGTGCGGGCCGCGGTCAGTCCGGACTTCGTCGTCATCATCCGCGTCAGCCAATGGAAACAGCAGGACTACGAAGTAAAGCTCGCCGCCTCGCCGGACGAGCTCGACCAGTGGCTCAATCCGCTGGTCGACGCGGGCGCGGACATGATCCACTGCTCCCAGCGGCGCTTCTGGGAGCCCGAGTTCGACGGCTCGGACCTCAACTTCGCCGGCTGGGCCAAGAAGGTCACCGGCGCGCCGACGATCACGGTGGGCTCGGTCGGCCTCACCGGCGAGTTCATCGCCGCCTATCGCGGGGAATCTTCTCAAGTCGCCTCGCTCGACGATCTGATCCGCCGGTTCGAGCGCAGCGACTTCGATCTCGTCGCCGTCGGCCGCGCCCTATTGCAGGACCCGCTCTGGGCGCAGAAGGTCAAGGAAGGCCGGACCGGCGAGCTGATGAACTTCACGCCGGAGGCGTTGAAGACCCTGAGCTAGCGCCGTCCCCGCATCCGCTCCGCAAAAGCGTTCGCCAAGATGCCGGCCGGCAGCGCCACCACGCCGACGCCGATCACCGCGACGCCGCTCGCCACCAGCCGACCAAGCGCCGTCTCGGGGATCACGTCGCCGTAGCCGACCGTGGTCAGCGTCGCGACCGCCCACCAGAGGGCGCGGGGAATCGAGCCGAAGGCTTCGGGCTGCGCCTCGCCTTCGATGGCGAACAACAGCGTCGCGGAGACGAACAACAGCATGCCCGCGAGCGCGAAGGTGGCGAGCAGCTGGCCCGCCGCATCGTGCACCGCGCGGGCGATAGCGCGAAAAGCGCGAAACATCGAGAACAGCTTCAGTAGACGGAAGAGGCGCAGCAAGCGCACCCAGCCCGCCGCCTGCGCTGCGCCGGGCAGCACGATCTGCACGATCAGCTCGGGCGCGAAGGCCAGGAGGTCGACCCACACCAACGGCCGGCGAAAGAACTTCACCCGTCCCTTGTGGCCGCGATAGAGCGGCGAGGCGCCGCTCGACCAGACGCGCAACGCGAACTCGAACGCGAACAGCCAGGGGATCACCAAGTTGATCCGGCGCGCCAGCAGCTGTGTTTCGTTGGGCAGCGAATTCTCGGTCTCGACCGCAAGCAGCACCAGGCTCAGCACGATCAGCATCGTGACGAGCCCTTGCCCCCAGGTGAAGCGCCCCATCTCGGTGTGCAGCATCGCCCAGGTGTTTCGCCGCACGCCGCGGCCGCGCCGTTTGTCTTGAGCTGGCGCGCCCGCGCTCACGCGCGCAGGGCTC
>JASFUX010000131.1:0-9590 GCA_050050115.1 Maricaulaceae bacterium
ACAGCCCGTGGGCCGGCTCGCGTCGGCGCTGGAACGCCGGCGTTGGCGTGCGATCGCTCGATGATCTGCATACGCTGCTCACGTTCTTTGAAGCGCGGCGCGGGCGGCTCCACGGGTTCCGTTGGCGCGATCCGGTCGATTGGAAATCGTGTGCGCCCTCTGCCGTCGTTTCGCCGACTGACCAGGCGCTTGGAACCGGCGACGGCGCGCAGACGGCGTTCCAGCTGATCAAGCGTTACGCGGACGCGGAAGGGGCGAGCGACCGCATCATCACCAAGCCGGTCGCGGGGACGGTGCTGGTCGCGCTCGACGGCGGCGCGCTGACTGAGGGTGCAGATTTCTCGGTGGACGCGACAACCGGCGTCGTGACCCTGTCGGCCGCGCCTTCGACCGGCGTCGCGATCACCGCGGGCTTCGAGTTCGACACCCCGGTCCGGTTCGACCTCGACCAGCTCACCCTTAGCCTCGAAGCCTTCAACGCGGGCGATACCCCGGACGCGCCGGTGATCGAGATTCTCTGATGCGCGTCATTCCCTCATCCCTTCAGGGCGCGCTCGACAGCGGCGTGACGACGCTGTGCTGGTGCTGGTGGATCACGCGCAGGGACGACGCCGTGTTCGGCTTCACCGAGCACGACCGTGATCTGACGATCGGCGCGACGATCTATGCCGCCGCTTCGGCGCGGATGGCCGGTGCGGTCGAGGGTCAAGCGGGGTTCGCGCCGGGCTCGTCGGCGTTTGGCGGCGTGCTCGACGACGCCGGCCTTGATGAAGAGGACCTGCGCAAGGGGTTGTTCGACGGTGCGCGCGTCGAAATCCTGCGGGTCGATTGGACTGACCCGAGTTCGTCCGTCGTCGTCTGGAGCGGCTTCATCGGTGAGATCCGCCGCGGCGAGACAGGGTTCGAGGCCGAGTTGCGCGGCAAGTCGGCAGCGCTTGGCCGCTCCATCGGCCGGGTCTTCCAACGTCGCTGCGACGCCGAGTTGGGCGACGGACGTTGCGGTTTCAATCTGTCGCAATCAGGATTCGAAGCGGCCGGTACGGTCGGGACGCCGCGATCTTCGAGCGCGTTCGAGACCGGCGATCTCGCCGCCTTCGCCGACGGCTGGTTCACCCACGGCCGGCTCATGTGGACGAGCGGCGCGAATGAGGGCGTGACCTCCACCGTCCAGCTTCATCGCGCCGGCGGGTCGAGCGCGACGATCGAACTGACCTCGCCCGCGCCGTTTCCGATCGCGGCTGGCGACGGCTTCGCCATCGAGGCCGGCTGCGACAAACGCTGGTCCACCTGTAAGGCGAAGTTCGACAACACGATCAACTTCCGCGGCTTCCCGATGATCCCCGGCGACGACTGGCTCCAGGCCGGGCCGCGCAGCCGCGCAAACAACGACGGCGGTTCGCTGTGGACGGATCGGGACGACTAGCCGCCGCGCGCGCTACGCGCGCGGCGATCGTGGAGACAGCGCGGTCTTGGCTCGGCACGCCTTATCGCCACCAGGCGAGCCGGAAAGGGGCGGGGGCGGACTGTCTCGGCCTGATCCGCGGCGTCTGGCGGGAGCTCTACGGCGCCGAACCTGAGATCGTTCCTCCCTATACGCCGGATTGGGCCGAGCAGGGTGAGGCTGAGTCGCTGCGCGACGCCGCGGCGCGGCGCCTTCGCTCCATCGCGCCGGAGATGGCGCAGCCCGGCGACCTCCTCCTATTTCGCATTGTTGATCGCGCGCCCGCCAAGCACGCCGCGATCATCACCGAGCCCGCGTCGCAAGGCTCCGCGGCCGGCCGGATCATTCACGCCTATTGGGGGCGCGCGGTCACCGAGACCTCGCTGACGCCCTGGTGGCTGCGGCGATGCGCCTATGCGTTCGCCTTTCCCGGCGTCGACGACAGGGTTCTGGATATCTGATGGCCAACCTCGCTCTCACCGTGGCGCGCGCGGGGCTGCAGGCGCTCGCCGCGTCTGCGATCCGCTCGGCGTTCGCCGAGGACGTCGAAGGTCCGCGTGTTCCCGCGCTCCACGT
Source organism: Maricaulaceae bacterium (assembly GCA_050050115.1). Lineage (GTDB taxonomy): Bacteria > Pseudomonadota > Alphaproteobacteria > Caulobacterales > Maricaulaceae > JASFUX01. The sequence continues at coordinate 2,018 of JASFUX010000131.1, forward strand.
GCTTTCTTCGACCGACGGCGCGGGCATGCCGATTGTCTTCGGCCGCGCGCGATTGGCCGGCCAGCTGATCTGGGCGGCGCGCTTCACCGAGACCGCGACAAGCTCGAGCGCGGGCGGCAAGGGCGGTCCGAGCGTGACGAGCTACAGCTACGCGGCCAGCTTTGCGGTCGGTCTCTGCGAGGGTGAGATCGACGGGATCGGCCGCGTCTGGGCGAACGGCGCGCTGTTCGATCTCTCCTCGGCGACCTACCGCGTTTATACGGGGACGGAGGACCAGGATCGCGACCCGCTGATCGAGGCGGTCGAGGGCGTCGGCGATCCGCCGGCGTTCCGCGGGACGGCATATGTCGTCTTCGAAGATTTGCCCCTCGATCAGTTCGGCGGGCGCATTCCGCTCCTCTCATTCGAGGTGTTCCGCGCGCCCAAAACGAATGGGAGCGAGACGCGGCTCGAAGCGCTCGTCCGTGGCGTCACGATGATCCCCAGCTCAGGCGAGTTCGCTTACGCGACGACGCCGGTGGCGGCGGATCTCGGTTACGGACGCGAGCGCTCGGAGAATGCGCTCAACTCGCGCGGCAAGGCGAACATCGAAGCGGCGCTCGACGATCTGCAAACGCATCTTCCGGGTTGTCAGTCGGTGCTTCTGGTCGTCGCCTGGTTTGGAACCGATTTGCGTTGCGCCAGTTGCGAAATCCGGCCGGGCGTCGAGACTGCGGAGAAGATCACCCGTCCGCGATCGTGGTCGGTCGGCGGGATCGACCGCGCATCGGCCTATGTTGTTTCAGAGACTGACGATCGGCCGACTTACGGCGGCACGCCGGACGACGCGGGCGTGATCGAGGCGATCGCCGCGATCAAGGCGCGCGGGCTGTCGGTCGGCCTCTATCCCTTCATCCTGATGGACGTGCCGCCGGGCAACGCACTGACCGACCCCTATGGTGGTGCAGAGCAAGCGGCGTTTCCCTGGCGCGGACGGATCACCTGCAGCCCCGCATCGGGCGAACCGGGCTCGCCGGACAAGACGAGCGTCGCAGGCGATCAGGTGCGCGCCTTCTTCGGCGATTGCGCGCCCGGCGACTTCGCGACCGGCTCGGGCGAGGTGATCTACGACGGCCCGGCCGAATGGTCGTTCCGCCGCTTCGTGCTGCACTATGCGCACCTCGCCGCGCTCGCCGGCGGCGTCGACGCGTTCCTCATCGGCTCGGAAATGCGCGGGCTCACTCAGGTTCGCGAAAGCGCCAGCGCCTATCCCGCGGTCGCCGAGCTGAAGGCGCTCGCGGGCGACGTGCGCAGCGTGCTCGGACCTTCGGCCAAGCTCTCCTACGCCGCGGACTGGTCGGAGTACTTCGGCCATCAGCCGCAAGACGGCAGCGACGACGTCTACTTTAACCTAGATCCGCTTTGGACGGACGATGCAATCGATTTCGTCGGCGTCGACTGGTATGTCCCGCTCGCAGACTGGCGCGACGGCGAGTCCCACGCCGACGCCGCAATCGCAGCTTCTCCTTACGATCTCGACTATCTGAGCGGCAACGTTGAAGGCGGGGAGGGCTACGACTGGTACTACGTCGATCAAGCTGCGCGCGACGGTCAGGATCGCACTACGATCACCGACGGCTCCGGCAAGCCCTGGGTGTTTCGTTACAAGGACATCCGCTCGTGGTGGAGCAATTCCCACTATGACCGTCCGGGCGGCGTTGAGGTTGGAGCGCCGACGGCCTGGACGCCGCAATCCAAGCCCATCGCCTTCGTCGAGATCGGTTGTCCGGCCGTCGACAAGGGCGCCAACCAGCCCAACGTCTTTGTCGACCCCAAGAGTTCGGAAAGCGCCTTGCCGTATTACTCGACCGGCGCCCGCGACGACCTGATTCAGCGCCGCTACATTGAAGCGAGCCTCGACTACTGGTCTGTCGCGACGGGGAACAATCCGACATCGTCGGTCTACGGCAAGCCCATGCTCGATCTCGACCTCAGTCACATCTGGACCTGGGACGCGCGGCCGTTCCCCGATTTCCCCGCGCGCGAGGAGATCTGGGCGGACGGCGCGAACTGGCGGCTCGGCCATTGGTTGACCGGCCGGGTCGGGTTCGCGCCGCTGCCGGCGGTGTTCGAAGAACTGGCGTCGCGGACGGGCGAGCCGGCGGACGTGTCTGCGCTCGACGGCCTCGTCAGCGGCTATGTGATCGACCGTCCGATGACGGCGCGCCGCGCGTTCGAACCGTTAGCGCGCGTCTACGGGATACGACCGGTCGACCGGGCGGGCGATCTCGCGTTCGTTCCCGAGCGCGGCGCCGCGCTCGGCGCGGTCAATCTCGACCTCGCCGTGCTCGACGACGAGGATCGCCGCATCGTCTATGCGACTGAGGACCCCGAAGCGCGTCCGCTTGAAGCGCGCTTAGCGTTCGTGGACGAGCGGCGCGACTATCAGGTCGCCGCCGTTTCCGCCCGCCAGCTGGACGCTACGACCGCGCCGGTGATCGCACTTTCCGCGCCCGTTACCCTCGACAGCACGGCGGCGTCCGACGTGGTCCGGCGCTGGCTCGCCGACGCCGAAACCGGCGCGTTGAGTGCCTCGTTGCGCCTGCCGCCCTCGGCTTTGGCTTGGGAAGTCGGAGACGTTCTCGCGGTCGGCGGCGCGAATTTCCTGATTGAACAAATTGATGAAGGCGCCTGGCGCGAGGTGTCGCTGCGGGCGGCATCCGCCCGATTTGATGTGGCCGCGCGCGGAGGCGAGGCGGGCGGGGCGAGCGATCCCGTCGCGCCCCTCGCGGCGCCGCTGGGCGTGGTGCTCGATCTGCCGCTCATTCGCGGTTCGACCGAGCGCGAGGGGCCGCGCGTCGCCGCCGCCGCCGATCCGTGGCCGGGCGAGGTGGTCGTCGCAGCGGGCGGCGACATCTCCGGCCTCACCGAACGCGCGAGGCTCGATCTGCCCTGCGCCGTCGGCGAGCTGTTGTGGGATCTCTATCCTGGCCCGGTCGGCCGCTGGGACGAAGGCAACCGCGTGCGGATCAAGCTGATCGGTCCGCCGGCCTCCTCGGCGAGCGCGCTCGATGTCTTGAACGGCGCGAACGCGTTGGCGGTCGAGGGCGCGGGCGGCGAATGGGAGATCATTCAATTCAGAAACGCCGAGCTGGTCGACGTCGACACTTACGAAATCTCGGGCCTGCTCCGCACCCTGGCGGGGACCGAGCCGGGGCAGGGCGCGCCGACGCTCGCGGGCGCGCGGATCGTCGCGCTGGCTGGGAATACGGCGCCGGCGCGGCTCGAAGCGCATGAGCGCGGCGCCGCCCTCGAATGGCGGTTCGCGCCCGCGGGCGTCGCCTTCACACACGCCGCCGCCGGCGCCGTCGCCGCGACCGTGATCGGGCGCCATGATCGGCCCCTAAGGCCCGTGCACCTCAAGGTCGAGCGGTCGGCCTCGACGGTGCGCTTCTCTTGGACGCGCCGGACCCGGATCGGCGGGGACGACTGGAGCGGCGTCGACGTCCCTCTGGGCGAGGACGCCGAGAGCTACCTTTTCGAGCTTCTGGACGCTGGGGAGCCGGTCTTCTCCGAGACCGTGAATACGCCGGAATGCGAGATCACGACGAGCGAAGAATCGGCGCTGTTTCCGGGAGCGCCGCTTTATGCCTTCGAAGTTCGCGTCACCCAGCTCTCATCGACTTTCGGGGCGGGCGTTCCGCGGCGGGAAACGGTCTACGTGTAAGTCAAGGGGGACAAATTTGCGCCAATCTCCGAGGATGTGTCGAATCGCCATAACGCGTACGATCACCGGATGCATCGGAGAGCCGCCGGCGTGCTCAGCGACCCTTATGCCGTGCTCGGCGTCCCGCGGGGCGCCTCGATCGAGGACTTGCGTCAAGCGTACCGCAAGCTCGCCAAAGAGCTGCATCCCGACGCAAGGCCCGGCGATCGTGCGTCCGAAGAGCGCTTCAAGGAAGTCACGGCGGCCTTCAACTTCCTCAGCGATCCCCAGCGCCGACGCAAGTTCGACCGTGGCGAGATCGATTCCGATGGCAAAGACAAACGCCGCGCGCGCCGAGCCCGGCCGAACGGCTCCGCCGCGGGGGGCGCCCAGCGCGACAACGTCTTCTCGGGCGTCTTTGGCGACGACGGCCTCGGCCGCTTCAAGACCAAGGGCGAGGACGTCCGCTACCGCCTCGAGCTCGACTTCATCGAAGCCGCCGCAGGCGGACGAAAACGCGTCGTCATGGGCGATGGCAAGGCGCTCGATCTCGTCATTCCCGAGGGCGTGCGCACCGGCGCGGTGTTGCGCTTGCGTGGCCAGGGACGCGCGTCGAAGCGCTCGTCCTCTCCCGGCGACGCCTTTGTCGAGATCGATGTGCTCGAGCACTCGTTGTTCGAGCGGCGCGGCGACGACATCTGGCTGGAGCTGCCGATCACGCTGACCGAGGCGATCGAAGGCGGCAAGGTCAAGGTCCCGACCCTTTCGGGCTCGGTCTCCCTCACGGTTCCCAAAGGCTCGAACAGCGGCCAGACGCTCCGTCTGCGCGGTAAAGGCGTGCGCGGGGAGAACGGCCGCGGCGATCAGCTCGTTCGGCTGGTGGTCACGCTGCCCGAGCGCCCCGATTCATCATTACAGCGCTTTGTGTCGCAATGGACGCCCGCAACAGACTATGATCCGCGGCGGAAGCTGGATCTGTAGCCTGCGCAAGTCCCCGATTGCCCTTCAGGGTTGGTCTTGGGCCTGTTCACGCCCGGTTCAGCGGTGTTCGTTGAGTCTGGGCTCTATGATGGACCGCCGCACGCTCATCTTCGCCGCTCTGTCGGCCGTGGCGCTCGCCGCCCCGGGGGCGGCGCAGTTTGATCCGCGCGGCAGCTTTTCTGCGGGCGAGGCCCGCGACCGGCGCGAGGACGGCGAGCGGCTGCCGGTGGCGCGGCTGCGCGCCATCGTGCGCCGCGCCTATCCCGGTTGCGACATCATCAACGACGAGATCTTCAAGGACAGTCGGGGCGAACCCGTCAGCTACCGGGCGCGGATCGTGACCCGGGAGGGGCGGTTGATGAACATCACGGTCGATCCGGGCTCGGGGCGCATAACGAGAGCGAACTAGTACGATGCGTCTGCTTGTCGTCGAAGACGATCCCGATTTGAACCGCCAGCTCGTCGAAACCCTCACCGACGCGGGCTATGCCGTCGATTCTGCGACCGACGGGATCGACGGCCGCCATCTCGGCGAGACCGAGCCCTATGATGCGGCTGTGCTCGACCTCGGCCTGCCCGAGCTTGACGGCGTGTCCGTCCTGCGCGCGTGGCGGGCGGACGGTCGCGACTTCCCCGTGCTGATCCTGACCGCGCGCGATCAGTGGGCGCAGAAGGTCTCCGGTTTTGATGCGGGTGCGGACGATTACGTCACCAAGCCGTTCCACACCGAGGAGCTGCTGGCGCGGCTGCGCGCCCTTTTGCGGCGCTCGAGCGGGCACGCGTCTTCGATGATCGAAGCGGGGGCTCTGTCGGTCGACACGCGCGCGGCCAAGGCCTATATCGCCGGCGCGCCGGTCAAGCTGACCTCGCACGAGTTCAAGCTCTTGCGCTATATGGTCCACCACGTCGGCGAGGTGATTTCGCGCTCGGAGCTGATCGAGCACATCTATGATCAGGACTTTGACCGCGACTCGAATACGATCGAGGTGTTCATCGGCCGGCTGCGCAAGAAGATCGGCCCCGAGCGCATCGAGACCGTGCGCGGGCTAGGCTATCGGCTTGTCGATCCGGATTCTGGCGCCTGAACTGGGGAGCTGAGCCGACGCTGGGCCTGATTTCAAAGAACTCCCTCGCGCTGCGCCTGGCGGCCCTGGCTTCGATCTGGGCGATCGCCCTCTTGGCCGCCGGCGGTTTCGGGCTGACCAGCATCTATCAGGCTGCTGTCTTCCGCGGTCTCGACGACCGCCTGGGCGGCACGATCCGCTCCCTGCTCGAAACGCTCGATCAGGGCGAGAACGGCGAGCTGTCCGTGATCCCGCCCAGCGACGACGCCCGCTATGACCAGACCTACTCGGGCCGCTACTGGCAGGCGTTCCGCGTCAATCCGGGCGGCGGTCTCGACGTCGTCGACGGATCGCGCTCGCTCTGGGACAATCAGATCGAGGTCGACCCGGCCGACCTTGCGCGCGCCGTCGAAAGGCCCGGCCAGCGGATCACCGGCGCGGCCGTCGGCCCGGAGAGCCAGCGCCTGCACCTTCTTATGTCGGCGGTTCGGATCGGGCAGAGCGAAGATCTCGTCCTGCTCGTCGCCGCGATCGATCGGGCCTCGGCGGACCGGGACGTGCGGGCTTTTGCGTTCGCCGCATCGTGGATGCTGGCCTTGTTCGCTCTCGTGCTTATCGCCGGGGTTTTCGTTCAGGTTCGTCTCGGGCTTGGGCCGGTGTTCGAGATGCGCAAGGCGGTGGCCGACATCCGGCAGGGCGAGCGCAACCGGCTTGACGAAACCGCGCCCGCGGAGCTGGCCCCGCTGGCGCACGAGCTCAACGCCCTCGTCGATCACAACCGCGAGGTGGTCGAGCGCGCCCGCGCCCAGGTGGGCAACCTCGCCCATGCTCTGAAGACTCCGATCTCCGTCATCCTAAATGAAGCGCGCGCCAGCGAAGGTCCGCTCGCGGAGGTCGTGCAGCGTCAGGCCGAGCGCATGCAGGAGCAGGTCGAGCACCAGCTCAAGCGCGCCAGCGCCGCCAGCCGCGCGCACAGCGTCGGCGCCCGTTCGAGCGTCGCCGCGGTTGTCGACGACCTCTCCCGCACCCTCCCGAAAATGTACTCACATCGCCAGATCGCGCTCGAGCTCGACGTCGAGCCCGAGGTTCAGTTTCGCGGTGAGCGCCAGGATCTCGAAGAGATGGTCGGCAACCTGCTCGAGAACGCCTTCAAGTGGGCGCGCAGCCGCATCCGCGTCGACGCCGGGCCGTCCGAGGGCGATGACGCCATGATCCGGATCTGCGTGTCCGACGATGGGCCGGGGCTGCCCGAGGAGGTCCGTACGGAGGTTCTCGCTCGCGGCGCACGGTTTGACGAGGCGACCCCCGGCTCGGGTCTCGGGCTGTCGATCGTGCGCGATCTGGCTCAGGCCTATTCGGGCCGGCTCGCCTTGGGAGAAAGCGCCTTTGGCGGGCTCGAGGCGGTCATCGAGCTGCCGCGGTCGGGCGGGCCGGCGTAACCGGCCGTTAAGCCTATTCACCCCATATTGCGCAGTCACTCTGAGTATTCTGGGCGATCGGGGAACAACGTCATGGCCGAACCAACGGCCGAACAGCGCGCGCAGATATCCGCGTTGCTGCGGAAGCTTCCCAACGACGCGATTTTCAAGCTGGCTGAAGCGGCGGGCGTTTTCGCGCCGCTCGAGTTCATTACCGACCGCGCTGGCGTCTCGATCGAGAGCGCTTTCAAGTCGCCGGTCGGGATGCTTTCCCCTCAATCGTTACCGCTCATCTGGCGCTGGCTGATGCAGGACATCGCGCCCGACGAGGCCGGACGCGTCGTCGATCTCCTCGCCCAATCCTCGCTCGGTTTGAACGTCCCGCGAACGGATCTCGGTGCGGCGATTGCGACGCTGCGGGCAGG